>NZ_JAOVZR010000001.1:3943816-4251645 GCF_026619415.1 Hoeflea algicola | reverse complement strand
GGCATTTCTGGCTAGCGCTGGCAGGGCTGCTCACCTACGTGTTTTCGCTGTGGAATGCCGGCATCACCCAGGGGCTGATGTGGCGGACCTACAATGAGGCCGGCACGCTGAACTACTCCTTCCTGGAATCGATCGAGGCGATGCGCCCCTATTACATCGCCCGCTTTGCCGGTGGTGCGCTGTTCCTGTCAGGCATCGTGGTTGGCGCAGCCAATATCTGGATGACGGTACGCGGCCCCCGCGGCACGGCCGCCGACCGGCCCCTCGCACTACAAGCGGCGGAGTGACGCCATGTCCCTGTTCAAACTGCACTACAATCTCGAGAAGCACTCGATCGGGCTGGTGCTGGGCATCATCCTGGCGGCCAGCGTCGGCGGCTTCATCGAGATCGCACCCTTGTTTACCATTGATGAAACAGTCGAGACCACCGACGACATGCGGCTCTATACGCCGCTGGAACTGGCTGGCCGCAACATCTACATCCGCGAGGGCTGCTACGCCTGCCACAGCCAGATGGTGCGCACGTTGCGCGACGAGGTGGAGCGGTACGGCCCCTATTCGCTGGCCGCTGAATCGCAATACGATCACCCGATGCTCTGGGGGTCGAAACGCACCGGGCCAGACCTGGCGCGGCTGGGCACGAAATATTCCGACGACTGGCACGTCGCCCACCTGACAGATCCGCGCGCCGTGGTGCCAACTTCAATCATGCCTGCCTATCCGTGGCTTAATGAAAACGAAGCGGCGATTGATGACCTGCCTGCTCATCTGGCGACGCAACAACGGCTCGGCGTGCCCTATACCGACGAGATGATTGCCAACGCCGCCCGGGATGCGCTGGGCCAGGCCTCGCCGGACAGCGATTGGGCCGAGGGCGTTGCCGAGCGCTACGGCGAAGCGACCAACATTCGCAGCTTTGACAAGGGCGAGCGCCTGACCGAGATGGATGCGCTTGTCGCCTATCTCCAGGTGCTGGGGCAAATGACCCAAGCTCCCTATCAAACTCCGGAGCAGGCCGAACAATGACGCACGATACCCTCGTATTCATCGCCAAGACATTCGGACTTTTCTATCTGATGGGATTCTTCGTGATTGTCACAGTGCTGACTTGCCGCCCCTCGCGCCGTGCCGCAGCGGAACACGCGGCGCGCTCGATCCTCGAAGCGGAGGACCGGCCATGTCGATAATCGAACGCGACCCCGTCACCGGGCATATTACCACCGGTCACAACTGGAACGGCATCAAGGAACTGAACACGCCGATTCCGCGGATTGTCATCGCCTTCATCATCGTCACCCATCTTTATGCGCTGGTTGCCTGGGTGCTGCTGCCGACCTGGCCTTTGGGACAGACCTACACCAAGGGATTGCTCGGCATTGACCAGCGTAATGATGTTGAAACCGACATCGCCCGCGCCGATGCGGCCCGCGCGGACTGGACAACGGCGCTGGCGACACAGGACTTTGATACGATCCAGTCCAATGCCGATCTGATGGCCAAGGCCACGGCCACGGCTGCGGCGCTGTTCGGGCAGAATTGCCAGGCTTGCCACGGCACGGAGGGCGCCGGCGGACCGGGCTTCCCGCAACTGTCAGACAACACCTGGCTGTGGGGCGGGACCATGGAAGAAGTGGCCGAGACCATCCGCGTCGGTGTCAACAGCACCCATCCAGACAGCCATTTCGCCCAGATGCCCGCCTTCGGGCGTGACCAGATGCTGGACCGTTCGCAGATCTCGACCCTGACCGACTACGTGATGTCGCTGTCGGATGGAGTTCAGCCAGACGACAGCTCCGAGGGAGCAGTGCTGTTTCAGGACAATTGTGCTGCCTGCCATGGCGAAGATGCTCTCGGTGTCGAAGGCACCGGCGCACCGAACCTGACCGATGCGGACTGGCTCTATGGCGGCGACAAGAACACCATCCACACCACCTTGATGAACGGCCGGCAAGGCCAGATGCCAAGCTGGGCCGATCGGCTGAGCGAAGCACAGATCAAGATGCTGGCAATCTACGTGGTCAACTTGTCGAAGCCTGCATCATGACCGGCGCCCTGCGTCTGAAATTGTCGATCGGTCTTGCTGTCGCAGCCGGCGTCGGACTGTTCATCGCCGCTAACTGGCAGTTCGTGGAGCTGGCGTTTTCATCCAATCCCGGCTGTGTCTCGGTGGAGCCGTCGCGGGCGGCAGCACAACGTGCGTGTTGAAGGAAAAAATGATGCTTGAACCGCTTCCCGCCGTCGAGGCACCGCTGCCGCCGGCCTACAGTTTCAAACGCGATCTACCCGCCGGCGCGGCGTTCGGCTGGCTGGCGGCCGGCTGGCGCGACCTTCGCCAAAACCCGTTCTCAAGCATTGCCTACGGGCTGACCGTGTTTTTGGTTTCGGTGCTGGTGATCTGGGCGCTGGTGGCAATCGATTTGCCGTCGTTCATCTTTCCGGCGTTGTCGGGCTTTCTCGTGGTGGGGCCGCTTGTCGCCATCGGGCTCTATGAGAAAAGCCGGCGTCACGCCGCGGGCGAGCGCGTGCGGCTTATCAACATGGTTCTGGTGCGTCCGGCTTCGGGCGGGCAAATCCTGTTCGCGGGGCTGTTGCTGTGCCTTCTGGTGGTGCTGTGGCTGCGCGCCGCGGACCTTCTCTACGCGTTGTTCTTCGGGCTACTGCCGTTTCCCGGCTTTGACCATCTGATTGCACAATTGCTGACGACACCGCGTGGCTGGGCGCTGATCCTCACCGGGTCGGCAGTGGGCGGGCTGTTTGCCGCCTTCGCCATGGCCATCAGCCTGTTCTCGATTCCGATGCTCCTGTCGCAGCGCACCGACGCGCTCACCGCGCTTGGCACCAGTTTCGCGCTGACGGCGCAGAACCTGAGGGTGGTATTGCCGTGGGGAATCATCGTTGCGATTGGTTTCGCCGTGTCAGTGCTCACCGGGCTTTTGGGCCTGATCGTGATTTTCCCGCTGCTCGGGCACGGCACCTGGCATGCCTTCCAGGCGATGCGCCAGGACCCCGAAGCCGCAAGGCAGGAGAACGGATCATGAGCGGCGCGCTGTTTCTGATCCCGGTCTCGCTGGCGCTTGGACTGGCCGGGCTGGCGGCATTTTTCTGGAGCATGCGCCACAACCAGTTTGAAGACCTCGATGGCGATGCCGAACGCATCCTGATCGCTCCCGACACCCCCGCAGCACCAAAACCAAAGGAACAGTACCATGGATAACTGGCTTCCAACCCTGATCACCGCGACACCAAGTGAAGGCTATGACCTGGCTGTCAAACTTGCCCGCATCGCGATCAAGAAGACCCAGCCGGATGCCGCCACGCGCGACAAGGTGCGCAAGGATTACGAAGCAGACGCCGGCGCATTGATTGCCGTTTCCCAGGTCGTGGCCACGCATTTCACCACCATCTCGGCCGCCAATGACTATTGGCGTGGCAGCAAGTAAGTCCTGCCGAACCTGAAAACTGCACACCGCCCGCTGACAGCAGTATGCCTTCGTGCTGCCCACGGCCGAAGCGTCTCCGATTCACGTTTTGAGAACAGTTAAAAGGCCGGCCCATCGTCGATCTCCGCTGCGGCAAAACCGCGACAGAGATGCCTTGCGCAAGCGCCTGCTCAGCTTTGAATTTCCGCCAACGGCTGTCGCAGCGTGCTGGCGCGGATCATGACTTCGAAACCCAGATCGGTGGTTGTTGCCGGAATCTCGGGTTTTGTCAGCGCTTCGTTGAGCATCGTCATCGCCATCCGTCCCATTTGCAGCCGGTGAGTCCTGACGCTGGTGATGGCCGGATTGGCAGCCGCCATCATCTCCAGATCGTTAAATCCGCAAATACCCATCTGCGCCGGAACATTGATGCCGCGCCGCTGACATTCGAACAGCGCCCCAAGCGCCAGATCGTCATTGTTGCACAGCACCGCATCGGTCTCGGGTGCTTTTGCAAGCAGGTCCGCCATCAACAATCCGCCCAGCGTCACCGATGACGGCTTGGGCGTTGCAATGATCCGCTGCTCACCAAGCATGCCCGCCGCTCCAGCCACATCACGAAACCCCTGGAGCCGCCGCTGTGTGCGTGGATCAAGCCGCGCCGCCAGAAAGCCGGGCCGGGTGTAGCCAGCGTCAAGAATATGGCGTGTGGCCGCGCGTGCGCCTTCGAGGTGGGAGAAGCCAACCATCATGTCGAAAGGCTCAGGCCCGGTTTCCATGATCTGCACGATCCGGCAGGAAGCAGATCGCAACAGTTTAGATGTGGCATCCGACTGATCAATGCCGGAGATGATGATGCCTGCCGGCTTCTGGTGCAGAAACGCTGTAACCAGCCGCTCCTCTTCGAGCGGCGAATAGCGCGAATTGCCCAGCAGGATCTGCCAGCCCGTGCCTTCGGCCGATTCGTAGATCCCGCTCATGACATCGGCGAAGACGGCATTGGTAATCGACGGCACGATCACGCCGATGATGTTGGAGCGGCGCGCCGCAAGTGTCTGGGCGGCGGGATCGGGGGTATAACCGAGCTTGTCGATAACCGCGCGAATTCGCTCAAGTTTTGCTTTCGAGACTTTGTCGGGCTCGCGCAACGCTCGCGACACCGTCATAGCGCTAACGCCAGCCTCGCGCGCAACATCCATAATCTTTGGGCGCATTCATCTATTCCGATCAATGGATTATCGGCACGTGCCTCTGGATTCACATTGTAGCACAGACAAAATTGTTGACAAATGATAGCGCTAACATACTGTTCTCGACGGAGGAACCAGTATGAAGCCGCTTCAACAAGCACAAGCTCAGAATCCGCTCGTGCTCATCGTCATGGGAGTCTGCGGTGCTGGCAAGAGCCGTATGGCCTCGCGTCTGGCTGCGGAACTACCTGCCACATTCATCGAGGCGGATGATTTTCACACAAAAGAAAACAAGACGATCATGACCGCTGGCGGTGCCTTGACCGACACACAGCGGCAGCCATGGCTGCAGGCTGTGGCGGATGCAGCACAGCGTGCGCTCGACCAGTCGGGCAACACCGTGGTGATCGCCTGTTCCGCCTTGCGGCGGATCTATCGCGATCAGTTTCGCAAGACCCTGCCGGGCGTACGGTTCATCCATCTGACGGCTGATCGCCATATCATCGCCGCGCGGCTTGCCCGGCGCCGGGACCATTTCGTGGGCGAAGCGCTGCTGGATAGCCAACTAGCTGTACTCGAGGCGCTCGACCGCGATGAAAAAGGTACCCAATTTGACATGTCCGTCGAATTTGACACGGTATTTAAGCAGGCGCTCAGATCGGTTCACGCTTGGTCCGCCGCACAAGCGGCAAACCAGAAGAGTTGAACCGGAAACAAAATCCAATACCAAACCACCTATCGACAATCCAATGGAGGAAACAAGATGTTGAAATCAATCGTGAAAATGGGCCTGTCGACACTTGCGGTGATCGCATTTGCCGCTGGCGCACAGGCGCAGGAAATGACGCTGAAGTTCCAGTCGTCCGATCCCGCAGGTAACCCCAATTTCGTTTTGCAGCAGGGCTGGGCGGCCGGCATCGCTGAAAAAACCGGCGGCAAACTTGCCATCGAACTGCTACCGGTTGAATCGATTGTCGCCCATAACGAGACCCAGGATGCGATCGCCGCCGGCATTCTCGACGGCCACATCACCGACACGTCCTATTTTGCCGGCAAGGACCCGGCATTTGGGTTGATTGCCAACCCGGTCGGCGCCTGGTCTTCGCCGGATGAGATGTTCACCTTCATGTCCAAGGGCGGCGGCAACGAGTTGATGAACGAACTGCTTGAGCCCTATGGCCTGCACTTCATCGGCGCCACCACGCCGGGCCTTGAAGCTTTTGTCTCCAAGAAGCTGCTCAATGGCGTTGACGATCTTAAGGGATTGAAGATGCGCGCGCCCGAAGGCCTCGTGCAGCAGGTGTTTGCCGCTGCCGGCGCTGCTCCGGTCAATCTGCCGGGCTCGGAAGTGTTCACCTCGCTCGACAAGGGCGTGATCGACGCGGCAGACTATTCGGTGTTTTCGACCAACCAGGCACAGGGCCTGCACGACGTGGCGCCCAATCCGGTCTATCCCGGCTTCCACTCCATGCCGCTCGTGGAGATTTCCATGAACAAGGAAAAATGGGACGCGCTTTCCGATGACGTCAAGACCGCGCTGGAAGAAAGTGTGGCCGAGTTTGCCCAGTTGCAGGTGTCAACGCTGGCAGCCAAGGATCTTGAAGCGGTTGAAGCCGCCAAGGCCAGCGGCAAGGTGACCGTCACCGACTGGTCGGCCGATGAACGCGCCAAGTTCCGCACCATCGCCACCGGCGAATGGGCGAAAGTGGCCGAGCGCTCAGATAATGCCCGCAAGGTCTATGATACGCTGACCGCCTATCTCAAAGAAAACGGCCTGATGAAGTAAGCAACGCCTATGAAGACACCGGCCGGATGGCGCAAACTTTCCGGCCGGTATCACTGCACGGCAGATCGACCCGACACAGCCTGGAGGACGCCCGATGAACGAACCGGATCGCAGTGCGGTCGAAACGGCAAAGGCCGTCGACACCGTTGAGCGAAGCGATGCCGGCGCCATTGCCGAAGCCGGGCTGATCGGCCGGTTGGTCGACAAGGGCGGCATCGTGTTTGCAATCGGCATCGTGGCGTCGATGGCAATTCTCATCAACGAGGTTTTCCTGCGCTACGTCTTCAACGCGCCGACCATCTGGGCGCATGAGACCACCATCTTTCTGTGCGGCATCGCCTTCATCTATGGCGGCCTCTACTGCACGGCCCGAAACAGCCACATAAGGGTGGTGCTGATTTACGACTTCGTTCCGGCAAGCATCCGGCGGGTGTTCGATATCATCATCTCGATCGTCTGCGCGGCGGCGAGCGCGATGTTTGCCTGGGCCGCCTATCTGATGGTGTTGCGCTCCACATTCAGGCCGGACGGCTCGTTTCGCCTGGAACGCTCCGGCAGCGCATGGGACCCGGTGTTTCCCGGCGCGCTGAAACTGTTTCTTCTCTTCGTGCTCACGGTGATGGCTTTGCAGTTCATCGTGCTGGCAGTCAATTACGCAAGAAAGCGCACATAATGGAATTTTTTGGCGCGCTGCAGGATATCGGGATCGCCAACGGCACATTCCTGATGTTCGCCATGCTGCTCGGGCTGCTGGTGACCGGCATTCCGCTGGCCTATGTGACTTTGCTTGTGGCGCTGGTGTTTGCGCTGGGCTGGTTCGGGCCGATGGTGGTGCCGCTGATTACCAGCCGGGTCTATTCGTTTGTCTCCTCCTTCGTATTTGTCTCGGTGCCAATGTTCGTACTGATGGCGGCGATTCTCGATCGATCCGGCATCGCCCGCGATCTGTTCGATGCGATGAAACTGCTCGGCGGACGATTGCGCGGCGGGGTCGCCATCCAGACCATCTTCGTGGCCGTCATCCTGGCAGCGATGAGCGGGATTATCGGTGGCGAAGTGGTGCTGCTCGGTCTCGTGGCACTGCCGCAAATGCTCAGGCTTGGCTACGACAAGCATCTGGCAATCGGCGTGGTGTGCGCCGGTGGCGCGCTTGGCACCATGGTTCCGCCGTCGATCGTCTTGATCATCTACGGGCTGACAGCCAATGTGTCGGTGGGTGACCTGTTCACCGCCGCCTTCATTCCCGGATTGATGCTGGCGAGCTTCTATGTCGCCTATGTGTTGATCAGGGCCTATCTCAACCCGGCGCTGGCGCCCGTCCCCGACCAGAACGACGTGGTGCCGCTGGCGGAAAAGCTGCGGCTGCTCAAGGGACTGATCCTGCCGCTGCTGGTCGTCACCGGCGTTCTCGGCTCTATTTATGGCGGGGTTGCCAGCGTCACCGAAGCCTCGGCCGTCGGCGTTGCCGGCGTTATTGTCTCCACCCTCATCCGCGGTGAACTCACCATCGCACTGATGAAGGGGGCGGCGCTGCAAACGCTGCAGACCGTCGGCATGATCGTCTGGATTGGCATCGGCGCCAGCGCGCTGGTCGGCGTATTCAACCTGATGGGCGGGATCAAGTTCGTTTCCGACATGATCACCGGCATATCCGAAAATCCGACCATCATCCTGTTGTTCATGATGGCGATCCTGTTCGTGCTCGGGATGTTTCTTGACTGGGTCGGAATTGCGCTGCTGACAATGCCGATCTTCGTGCCGATCATCATCAAGCTCGGCTATGATCCGGTGTGGTTCGGCGTGTTGTTTGCCATGAACATGCAGGTCTCGTTCCTGTCGCCGCCGTTCGGGCCGGCCGCATTCTATCTCAAGAGCGTGGCGCCGGCCGGGATATCGCTGGCGACGATCTTCCGCGCGCTGGTGCCGTTCATCGCGCTACAGGTGCTCGCCGTGGCGATCCTGATTGTGTTTCCGGGCATCACGGGGAGGTAACCTATGCAGATCACCGCCCTTCGTACTCTTCGCCTCGAGGAATTCCCCAATCTGATCTGGGTCACGATTGAGACAGATGAAGGCGTAACAGGCCTTGGAGAAACCTTCTTTGGCGCGTCGGCCGTAGAAGCCTATCTTCACGACTGGTGTGCGCCAAAGCTGCTGGGCACAAATCCGCTGCATCTGCAGGCGCGGGTTAACTCGCTGAATGACTATATCGGTTGGCGTGGTGCGGGGGTCGAGACCCGGTCCTATTCGGCCATCGATATCGCGCTGTGGGATCTGTTCGCAAAGGCCCACGACCGTCCGCTGGCCGACATGCTGGGTGGGCGGTCGCGTGACCGGATTCGCACCTACAACACCTGTGCCGGTTACAAATATGTGCGCGATGCGCGCGCCCAATCGGTCGCGAACTGGCATGCCGGCGAGACCGACGGCCCTTATGAGGACCTGGAAGCATTCCTGTCGGATGCCGGCGCGCTTGCCCGCTCACTGCTCGATCAGGGCATCACCGCGATGAAGATCTGGCCCTTCGACATCGCTGCGGAGCGCAGTAGCGGGCTCGACATCACGCCAGATGAACTGCGTCAGGCATTGCGGCCCTTCGAACAGATACGGGAAGCGGTTGGCGATCAGATGGACATCATGGTGGAGTTTCATTCGCTCTGGTCACTGCCCATGGCCAAAAGGCTCGCCCGCGAACTCGCCCCGTTCAAGACCTACTGGCACGAAGACCCGTTCCGACTCGACACGCCCGCCGATCTCAAGAATTACGCCACCGCGTGCGACACGTGGATCTGCGCCTCGGAGACGCTCAACGGCACTGCGGCCTTCAGGGATTATCTCGAAACCGGCGTGGCCGGGGTCGTCATGCTCGACCTTTCATGGTGTGGCGGAATTACCGAAGCGCGCAAGATCGCCGGAATGGCCGAAGCCTACAAGGTGCCGGTAGCGCCGCATGATTGTACAGGTCCGGTGGTCTATGCCGCATCATGCCATCTCTCGATGCATCTGAAAAATGCGCTGCTACAGGAATCGGTGCGGGCCTTCTACACCGGCTGGTATCGCGAACTGGCAACAGGACTTCCGCAGGTGGAAGGCGGCATGATATCACTCAACGAGAGCGCGGGCCACGGGATAGCGCTGAATCCGGGCCTGTGGTCACGAGCTGATGCGGTCACAAGAACCACGACAATCACTAACGGTTAGACAGGATCATTTGCTGTGGTGGGTTGTTAACTGCTAGATATTATGGTGTCGGAAGCCTTAAATGATCTGTCACCGGGAAACCTTCATGAGAAATGCACCCAGCTACCTGGCAGCAACACTTGCCGCCGCCGCCTTTGCCGTCGTCCCGCAGGCCCAGGCTTCTGACGTAAGCGGCCCCGGTATCTCGTTTGAACTGGGTGTTGCCGGCAAGATGACGCCGCGCTATTTCGGTGCAAGCAATCTGGTACTTTCACCGGTGCCACTGTTTCGTCTGAAGCGGCTGGAACTGCCCAACGGTTTTTCTATCGGCGACGGCTCGGATGAGGGCTTTTCGCTGAGCCCGTCAATCGATGTAATCGGCGAACGCTCGGTCAAGCATTCCCCGGAACTGGTGGGATTGACGGCGATCGACACCGCGGTCGAGCTCGGCATAGCCGCAAAATATCAGACCGCGAATTTTCGGGTTATGGGCGCCGTGCGGCGCGGCTTTGGCGGTCATGAGGGCTTTCGGGGCGAACTCGGTGCGGATGTGATCTACAAGGCCAATGAGCAACTGACTTTCCACGGCGGCCCGCGTCTGAATTTTGGCGACAGCAAATTCGCCAACACCTATTTCGGTGTCACCGCGTCGGAGGCCTCGGGCTTGTTTCCCGCAACCAATGTAGGCGGCGGGCTGATCAGCGCCGGTCTGGAGGCGGGCTTGCGTTACCAGTTTGATGATTATTGGGCCGTGGAAGCCGGTGCCGGCTGGTCGCGGCTCACCGGCGACGCAGCCAAGTCACCGATCACCGCCCAAGGCTCCAAAGACCAGTATACGCTTTCATTCGGCGTATTGCGGCGGTTCGACATCGGCTTTTGAGCCGCGTCATGTCATGGGCGCCGGTTTGCCGGACGCGTCATAAATGTTCTGACGAAACCGTCGATCCTTCTCATATCCGAGGACTCCAGCTTGTGGAACCTCGGATCAGATGGCATTGCCACAATCAGAGCGTGGCGGCGCCGGTGTCCTCGATTGAAACAGGTTCAGCAGCCAGGTCTTCCAGCGTCTGATCAAGCAGCTTGAGATCATCTCCAATCTCGTTGTCATCAACCATGGCGCTTTCGCTGCCAGCGCGCATTTCCGCCCGCGCATTTTCGCGCATGGTTTCGAGCTTCTCGATCCGTTCGCTGATCGAGAGCTTGTCGTTATCCAGAATCTTCTGAATGTCAGCTTTCGTGTCCTGATGCGCCATTGTCGCCATCCTTTGCATAAAATCGAAATTCGTCGATAGACGGCATCACGCCGTCCTGTGCATCAATGCGACAACAGATCAATCGTTCCATCAGCAAGCCAATCCGGACCCGGCTCCGCATCAGCGGGGGCAACACCACTACCGCCGGGTTGACGGCCGCCGTGACGACAGGATCAGGTTGGTTTCGCTTGAGGTGATACCATCGAACTTGCGGATCCGCACCAGCGTGTCGTCAAGCTCCTGCAGGGTGTCGGTGGCAAGCTCGATGATCAGATCCCAACGGCCATTGGTGGAATGAATTGCCTGCACCGCCGGCATGCCCTGCAACTGGGCGATAACCCGTTCGGTTCCCCGCCCCTCGATGCAGATCAAGGTCAGCCCCCGGACCGGAGCGGCGGTAACATCGGCCTTGGTCAACACCGAAAATCCGGCAATCTCGCCGCTAGCCATCAGCCGCTCGATGCGGCTGCGCACCGTGGCCCGGGCAATCTTCAGCCGCGCGGCCAGATCGGAAATGGAGGCGCGCCCGTCGCGCCGGAGCGCCGCTATCAGCCGAATATCGGTATCATCCAATGTTGCCATGGCGCCTTACCGTTTTGGTTTATTGATGTTTCGATTTGATCATAATCATCCACGATTTTTGTTCAATCGATATGTTTTGAAGCCCGATCAGTTCGTCAACAACGATTATTCCGGACATTCCCCGGACCGCATGTTCCAATATGGAAGATCGGACTGACGCAAGTGCTGGTTCGGCCCACAAATTGGCAATATCTCCAATTCAAACCGCCATCAGGCTCTGCGAGGAATCGGCTTCAAGGAGATACCGATGAGTCAGAACTGCATTCTTGTTGGCGCGCCAGTGGACAGCGGACAATCCAACCCCGGCTGCCTGATGGGACCCGCGTCCTACCGGGTCGCCGGCCTGGCTTCGACGCTCGAGGAGCTTGGCTGTTCGGTCAGCGACCGCGGCGATGTCGTGCCGCGCCGGCCAGAAGCCGCAATCAGTGCCAACCCGGCGGTGCATTCGCTGGCAGAAGCGATCGCCTGGACACAGGCCCTGTCAAAAGCCGCCCAGGAGGCCGCAAGCGCCGGATTTCCGATTTTTCTTGGCGGTGATCATAGCCTGGCGCTTGGCACGGTTGCCGGCGTCGCAGCTCATGCCAAGCAGCAGCAGCGGCCACTGTTCGTGCTGTGGCTAGATGCCCACAGCGATTTCCATACGCCGATGACAACCCGCTCGGGCAACCTGCACGGCACGCCGATGGCCTATATTGCCGGACTCGGCGATTTCGACGCCTTTCCACCGTTTCCCGATCCGGTGCCGGTCGAACGGATCTGCCTGTTCGGTATTCGCTCGGTTGATCCGGATGAACGCAAGGCGCTGCATGCACATGGGCTGACACCGGTCGACATGCGCGAACTCGACGAACGTGGTTTCGTGGCGCCGCTGCGCGGGTTTTTGGAGCAGGTCCGCGCCGCCAATGGCTTGCTGCATGTCTCGCTCGATGTCGATTTTCTCGATCCCTCGATCGCGCCCGCGGTCGGCACCACCGTGCCCGGCGGGGCCACTTTCCGGGAAGGCCATCTGGTGATGGAAATGCTGCATGAATCAGGCCTCGTCAGTTCGCTCGATCTGGTCGAGCTCAATCCGTTTCTCGACGAACGCGGTCGCACCGCACGGCTGATGGTCGACCTGACGGCGAGCCTGATGGGCCGCAAGGTGTTCGACCGCGCCAACAGGAGCATCTGATGCTGCTCGCGGTGTCGACAATCAAACCGGCCGGCGGATCGGTCCGCTGCATGATCGCCGGCATTCACCTGATGCCGCGCGCGGCCACCGTACATTACCATGGAGAGTTAGCATGACACCCCCATCAAATCTCGCTTACGTCCCCTTCATCAGTGTCGAAAACATGATGCGGCTGGTGCACAGCATCGGCGTCGAAACGGTTCTCAAGGAACTGACCGACGCGATCGAGCACGATTTCACCCGCTGGCCGCTGTTTGACAAGACGCCGCGGGTGGGCAGCCATTCCGATGTCGGGGTGATCGAACTGATGCCGACCTCGGACGGCGAGCTCTACGGCTTCAAATATGTCAACGGCCACCCGACCAACACCAAGCAGGGTCTGCAGACGGTAACGGCGTTCGGGCTACTGGCGCAGGTCTCGTCGGGGTACCCGGTGCTGTTGTCGGAGATGACGGTGCTTACGGCGCTGAGAACCGCGGCAACCTCGGCGATGGCAACCCGGCATCTGGCCCCCAAGGGATCGAAGGTGATGGCGATCATCGGCAATGGCGCGCAATCGGAATTCCAGGCGCTGGCGCTCAAGGCGGTGGTCGGCATCGAGGAAGTCCGGCTCTACGACATTGACCCGAGCGCGACCGCAAAATGTGCCCGCAACCTGGCCAAAACCGGGCTCAAGGTGGTCTCCTGCCGCTCGTCCCAGGAAGCCATGGAAGGCGCACAGGTTGTCACCACCTGCACCGCCGACAAGCAATATGCGACAATCCTGACCGACAACATGATCGGCGAAGGCGTCCACATCAACGCCATCGGCGGCGATTGCCCCGGCAAGACCGAGCTGCACAAGGACATCCTGCTGCGCTCCGAGATCTTTGTCGAATACCCCCCACAGACCCGGATCGAAGGCGAAATCCAGCAGATGGCCAAGGATCACCCGGTGACCGAGCTGTGGCAGGTGATCAATGGTGAAAAGCCGGGCCGGCGCTCGGCCAAGCAGATCACCCTGTTTGACGGTGTCGGCTTTGCGATCGAGGATTTCTCGGCGCTCAAATATGTCTATGACCGGGCGCTCAAGACCGGCCACTTCCAGCAACTCGACATGATCGCCGACCCCGACGACCCGCGCGATCTGTTCGGCATGTTGCAGCGCGCCGCCGAACCGGCATAACCGTCTAGAAGAATTGCGTGGCGCCACCCTACTTGGCGAAAGCGGCGTCCCGGGGTATGGCACAGCCATGACCCAGGACGCCCCAGACACTCCGCCACTCGATACGCCGCCAATCCATCTGCTTGTTGATGCCGACGCCTGTCCGGTGCGCGAGCAATGCGTCAAGGTCGCGCTTCGCCACGGCATCAAGGTGACCTTCATCTCAAACAGCTTCATCCGGATCGAAGACGATCCGCTGGTGGAGCGCGAGATAGTGCCGGGCAAGTTCGACGCCGCGGATGACCGGATCGTCGAGCATGTGACGGCGCGGTCGGTGGTCGTGACCGCCGATATCCTGCTCGCCGAGCGCTGCCTGAAGGCGGATGCCGCGGCAGTGCTGAGCCCGATAGGCAAGCCCTTTACCCATGATTCGATCGGCATGGCTGTGGCAACCCGGTCGATCATGGCCGACCTGAGAGCCGGTGGCGCGCAGGTCGGCGGACCGGCTGCGTTTTCGCGCACCGACCGCTCGCGTTTCCTTTCGGCACTGGATCTGGCGTTGGTCCGGCTGAAACGACACGGTTAGCAAAACGATTGATTGCGTCCGCCATTTTGCGGGATTAGCATCGCCGAAGAGGAAATCTTTCCGGCTTTCTGGTTTTTCCAGACAATCGGACGGTCGCACCAATATTTGCGCGGCCCGAACCTCGTTGAGATTGTGGATTGATGAGGTGTCTGGCTGATGCATTGGGGCATTCGGACGCATCGGTTAAATGAGTAGGGGGAGAGCGATCATGGCCTATGTGGACATGCTCAGGACATTTGTGCGGGTATACGAGTTGGGCAGCATGTCGGCTGCGGCGCGCGACCTGCGGGTTTCCGCAGCGGTCTCGTCGAGCCGGATATCGGACCTGGAAAAAAGCCTCGGCGTGCGGCTGTTCAACCGCACCACCCGCAGCTTGCGCGCCACCGCGCATGGCGAATTGTTCTACAAGGGCGCGATCAAGATCCTCGACACCATCCGCGAGGTAGAGGGCGGGATTGCCGAGATCACCGAGCATCCCAAGGGCACGCTGTTCATCTCGGCGCCACTGGCGCTCGGCAAGAAACTGGTGGCGCCGCTGATTCCGGCGTTCAAGGCGGAATATCCCGACATCAATGTCCGGCTCAGACTGTCGGACCGCAAGGTCGACATCGCCCAGGAGGGGCTCGATGCCGCCTTCGTGCTCGGCCCGCTTCCCGATTCGGATCTGCGGGTTCGCGCGATCCATGATTTTCAGCGGGCGCTGGTCGCCTCCCCCGGTTACGTCAAGAGCCATGGCATGCCCGAAAGCGGCGACGACATTCTGTCAAACAGACACAAATGCCTGTTGCTGCGCTATCCAGGTGCCACCGAATTCTTCTGGAATCTGGTGGTCGGCGGCGAAACCCGTGGCTTTCATCCCGAGGGTTCACTGGAAAGCGACGATGGAGATGTGCTTACCGCTTGGGCGCTGGCCGATTGCGGCATCGCCAGCAAGACCCGGTATGACGTGTCCGCGCATCTGGATTCCGGTGCCCTGATCGAGGTGGCAACCGCAACGCCGCCGGTGCCGCAGCCGTTTTCCTGCCTGTACCCGCACAAACGGCTGCAGGACCCGAAGGTGAAACTGTTCATCGACCACGTGATCAAGGGAGCGCGGGTGGAGATAGAGCGGGTCGCGGCCTCAACATCTTCGGGAAAAATTTGAAACTGAAAAGGATTTTTCCGGGTTACGATCAGCATACTCCAGCATTCGCCCGGGAGGGGCGGCGCCGGGAGGCGACATCAGGTAGGATGTCGGAATGCAGGTGCGTTGCGATTGCGCAGTGCCCGGCAGAGAGGCGGGGATCGGGGCAATGGGGGGCCGCGATCCGGCGTTGATAGCGCCCCTGAGGGAAGAGGAAACGGCCATGGCCGATACATCGCTGGGCACCGCGGAACAATTGCGCGACCCAAATTACACACCACCACTGGCAAAGGCTGTGCCGCTCGGCATCCAGCATGTGCTGGCCATGTTTGTCTCCAATGTCACACCGGCGATCATCATCGCCGGGGCCGCCGGCATCGGCTTCGGATCGGATCAGGGCGCGCTCGGTTTTCCCGACATGACCTACATGATCCAGATGTCGATCCTGTTTGCAGGTATCGCCACACTGCTGCAGACCATCGGCATGGGGCCGATCGGCGCCCGGTTGCCGATCGTGCAGGGCACCAGCTTTGCTTTTGTGCCGATCATGATCCCGGCCGTCGCAGGCCTCGGTGTCAATGGCCTGGCCGGGTTGATGACCGGCGTGATGATCGGCGGCATGTTCCATTTCTGCCTGGGTTTTGTGGTCGGGCGGATCCGCTATGCGCTGCCGCCACTGGTGACCGGGTTGATCGTGCTGATGATCGGGCTGGCACTGGTCGAGGTTGGCGTCCAATACGCAGCCGGCGGGGTGCCGAAAATGGGCACGCCCGATTTCGGCAGCCTGGCGATGTGGGGCCCGGCGCTGGTGGTCATCGTTGTCACCCTTGCAATCAAGTTCTTCGCTCGCGGCTTTGCCGCGGTCGCCGCCGTGCTGATCGGCATCATCGCCGGTTACGTGGTGGCCCTGTTAATGGGCCAGGTGAGCTTCGGAAATCTGGCCAAGGCCAGCTATTTTGCGCCGCCGATTCCGTTCAAATGGGGCTTCGAGTTCAATTTCGCCATCGTCCTGGGGATGTGCTTCATGGCCATCGTTTCGGCCATCGAGACCGTCGGCGACACCTCGGGTATCACCAAGGGCGGTGCCGGCCGTGAAGCGACCGACAAGGAAATCGAAGGTGCCACCTTCGCTGACGGGTTGGGCACCGCAATCGCCGGTGTATTCGGCAGCCTTCCCAATACCTCGTTTTCACAAAATGTCGGGCTGATCGCCATGACCGGCGTGATGAGCCGGCATGTGGTCACCATCGGCGCGCTGTTCCTGATTGTCTGCGGTTTCATCCCGAAAATCGGAGCGCTGATCAACACCATCCCGATCAACGTGCTGGGCGGCGGCGTGATCGTGATGTTCGGCATGGTCTGTGCCGCCGGGGTCAACATGCTCTCGGACGTCAACTGGAACCGCCGCAACATGGTGATTTTCGCGACCGCGCTGTCGGTCGGTTTCGGGCTGCAACTGGTGCCTGAAGCACTGCAGCACGTGGGCAAGACCGCCCAGATCCTGCTCACCAGCGGCCTGCTGCCGGCAGCGGCAATCGCCATCGTGCTAAACCTGGTGCTGCCCGAAAATCTCGACGACTGAGATCGACGCAAGCGGACCTGAAAAAGCCCCCGGTTTCCGCCGGGGGCTTTTACGTTGACCGAGCCGCTATCCGGCGGGATCACGCGTTTTGCGCGGCAGCCCGGATGGCCGTGATGTTTTTGGCCCAGTCGGCTTGGCCTGCGCCCTTGAAGACGGCGGAACCTGCGACCAGCACATCGGCGCCGGCGGCAGCGACCAGCGGCGCGGTATGGGGTGTAACCCCGCCATCGATCTCGATGTGGATCGGCCGGTCGCCGATCATCTTTTTCACCCGCGCCACCTTGTCGACCACGGAGGGGATGAATGCCTGGCCGCCAAAGCCCGGGTTGACGGTCATCAGCAGCACCAGATCGAGCCGGTCGAGCACATATTCAATGACGCTTTCCGGCGTCGAAGGATTGAGCGATACACCGGCTTTCTTGCCGAGCGAGCGGATCGCTTGCAGCGACCGGTCGAGATGCTTGGTGGCTTCGGCATGGACGGTAATGATGTCGCAGCCGGCTTCAGCAAAAGCTTCGAGATAGAGGTCGCAGGGCTCGATCATCAGGTGGCAATCGAACACGGCCGTGGTGCGCGGCCGCACCGCTTTGACGATACCGGGGCCAAAAGTGATGTTGGGAACGAAGTGGCCGTCCATCACATCGAGATGGATCCAGTCGGCGCCGGCGCGCATGACGCCTTCAATATCATCGCCCAGCCGCGAGAAATCGGCGGACAGGATCGAGGGGGCAATCAACACGGGACGGGTCATGGCGCTTTCCTTGAAAGTGGAGCGAAGGCCCGCCCCATGGTCTCGTGCAGCGGTTTGCCCGATCAGGCGGCAGATGGTCAAGCCGCAGCTCGAACTTGGCTGTTGAAACCGCGCCCACCGCTTGCGCGAATCGCGATGCCTTGCGCAAGCTTGCCCGCCAGAAGCAAGGAGCCATCGCCATGCCACGTCCACCGATCAGCCATTCCATCGTATTTACCTACACCGACGATCTGCCGCGCGCCTCGGCCTTCCTGCGTGATGTGATGGAGCTCGATTTCGTGGTCGATCAGGGCGCCTGCCACATCTACCGGCTGACACCGCTGAGTTATATCGGCGTGTGCAATCTGCCTGATCGTCCGCAAGGGACCGCCGGCGTGACATTGACGATCGTCTCGCCGGATGTCGACGGCTGGCGCGACTTTCTGGAAGCCAAGGGCGTGACCTATGTCAGCGGTCCGGCGCACAGCGCCGAGTTCGGCGTCTACAGCTCGCTGTTTCATTCACCCGACGGCTACCGCGTCGAAATCCAGAGTTTCGACGATCCGGATTGGGACAAGGGCAGCATCACCTAACACTGCCCCTCACCGCTTTGACTGTACTCAGAACCGGATCGGCTCGCGGGTCATTTCCAGATGCAGCGTATCGCCACTCCACGGATTGGCTTCGCAGACCTGCTCATCGAGCTCGACGCCGATCCCGGGTTCGCTCGACGGAATCACATAACCGTCGTCCCACTCGATCTTCTTCTTGAGCAATTCAGCATGAAATCCGTCCCAGGTCTTGATCGATTCCAGCACGAGGAAATTCGGCAGCGTGGCAGCAAGCTGGATGTTGGCGGCGGCAACCAGCGGGCCGCAATAGCAATGCGGCGCGATCTGAATGCCGAAGGCCTCGGCCATGCCGGCGATCTTCTTGGTTTCCAAAAGCCCGCCGGAGCGACCGAGATTGGGCTGCAGGATGGCCGCAGCGCGGGCTTCGATCACGCGTGCGAATTCGTGCTTGGTGACCAGCCGTTCGCCGGTGGCGACAGGAATTGAGGTGGCGCGCGCGACTTCGGCCATGGCGGCGATCTGGTCGGGCGGCACCGGTTCCTCGAACCACAGCGGATCAGCCGCCTCGATGGCGCGGGCCATACGGATGGCGCCGGCTGCAGTGAACTGGCCGTGAGTGCCAAACAGGATGTCAGCGCGCGTGCCAACAGCTTCGCGCACGGCGCGGACCATGCGTGCGCAGAGATCGATATCGGTGAGCAGTGGCTGGTGTCCGCCTTGGACGCGGTAGGGGCCGGCTGGATCAAACTTGACCGCGGTAAAGCCCTGACGCACCGCCTCAAGGGCTGCGCCGGCAGCCAGATCTGGGTCGTTGTAGACGTTGGAGCCGCCTTCCATATCCACCGGATAGACATTGCCCGAGTCCGGATAGAGATAGGTGTAGGAGCGAAGCCCTTCATGCACCCGTCCGCCGAGCAGCTTGTGCACCGGCTGGCCGGCTTCCTTGCCGATGATGTCCCAGCAGGCGATTTCGAGCGCCGAGCAGCAGGCCATCATGGTCATGTCCGGCCGCTGCGAGAACCCGGAGGAATAGCAGAGCCTGAAGAAATTCTCAACGTCATGGGGATCGCGTCCGACCAGATAGCGCGATGCCACATCCTCGATCAACCGGGCGGTCAGATGCGGATCGAACGCCGCGTCATAAGCTTCGCCATAGCCCACCACCCCGCCATCGGTGACCAGTTTGACGAACAGGAAATAGCGTCCGCCGGTCTGTGGTGGCGGATTGGCGACAACAAAGGTCTGGACGTCCTTGATCTTCATGAGGCTCTCCGGAGGTTTTGGGTCGGGCAGGTGCAATCGAGCAGGATTTTGCCGCGGAATCCAGCCATCAATGCACGCTTTTTGACCTGGGTTGCCAATCCGTGCGGTTCCTCAGGCAAGCATCGGGCAAGGTTGGACTGACACTGTGGTTTACGCAAAAGGCCTCATGCGAAGAAATATAATGACCCAACTTTCCATTTGCCTGCCCACCCGCAACAGGCAACGCTATTGCATCGAGACGATCCGCGCGATCGCAGCCAGCGACGGCACGGAATTCGAAGTCATTGTCGGCGACAACTCCGACGACAGTTCAGTGCTGGCTGATTTCTTCGCGCATGATTTCGACGATCCGCGCTTTCGCCTGATCGGCCCTGAAGACAGGGTGTTGCCAATGGTCGACAACTGGGAACGGTTGCTCGGCGAAACCAAGGGGCGCTGGATCACCGTCATCGGCGATGATGATTACCTCGATCCGAAGCTGGTGTTGCTGCTCAAGCACTACGAACATCTCTACTCGGATGCGGATGCCGTCAGTTGGGGGCGAATGAACTTCAACTGGCCGGACAACAGGCCGAACCCGGCGCTCTCCGTGCTCCCGATCAACCACGGCACCATAGTGGCGCCGAAATCCGATGTTCAGAACCGACTGTACCGCTGGAGCGAAGGCAAACACCGCCCGGCGATAGGTTTCGGCATCTATCACGGTGCCGTCCGCAGATCGCTGATGGATCGCATCAAGCGCAAATTTGGCGGACGCTATTTCGAACATCCCAATGTCGATTTCGAGAATTCCTGCAAGGTCATTCACCAAGCCCGGAAGCTGATTTACTGTCAACGCCCGTTTTCGGTTCTTGGCGCCTGCGCAGCTTCAAACTCAGCAGGCACCAGGTCGCAAAAGGTCATGGCCGAGCGCACCAAGGTTTTCAAAATCGAAGCGGCTGGCAAGGTCGATATGGATGACCCCATATTTCCCTTTCCGATCAGCAACAAAGGCGCATCGTTTTGCGCAGCCATCGCTTCAACGACATCCTGGTTTTGCCGAACCTATGGCGTGGATTTGACAGGGTTCCCGGAGAACTTTGCGCGTGCGGCGATGGACGAGTGCGATCGCACCACCGACGAGGAAATATACAAACTCAAGACAGCCTATTTCGAACGGGGGTTTGACATCTGGGAGGACGGAAAATGGCGGGATCATTTCAAACCCGCTCCCTTCTGGGGGGACCGTCCGGTCAATGAACTGTCGGGTGTTCTGAGGGAAAACCTCTACATCCGCGAAGACGCGGTGCCGTCGCAGACGCCGGCTGAATTTTACCGTCACAGCGAGCATATGATTCTGCCCGCCGAACTTGTGGCTTCCGGCACACGGACCTTTGCGCGATGACCCGATTGACGATCTGCATCCCGACGCGCAACCGCCAGCACTATGCGATGAATGCGGCACGTCACATGCTGGCCTCCACGCGGCAGGATTTCGAAATCCTGATCGGGGACAATTCAGACAACGCGGCGCCCTTGGCGGAATTTGTCGAGAGTACTGGAGACAGCCGGTTGCGGCTGTTATCTCCTGAGCAAGAGCCGCTCTCGATGCAAGACAACTGGGAACGGATGCCGCAGCATGCGCGCGGCGAGTGGGTCAGCTTCATCGGTGATGATGACTATCTGGATCCAGAACTGTGCGAAGCGCTGCGCGTGACCAGTGCACGCGTGCCCCATGTCGATGCCTTCACCTGGGGTCGAAGCTATTTCATCTGGCCCGATGCAAGGACTGACCGCGAAATCACCACGGTACCGACCGGAAGTCATCTGATCCACATGGAAAAGAAGGATCTGATGCGCAAGATTTTCTTCTGGGAAGACGCCAAGGACCGGCCGGCCTGCCCGTTCGGCATCTATCACGGCGCACTCAAGAAAGAGCTGCTGAACAGAATCCGCGATGCCTTCTCGAACCGGTACTTCGAGAATGCCAATCCCGACTATGACAGCATCTGTAAAACGGTAATGATGGCCGATGCCTGCATTTATTGGGAACGACCGCTGTCGGTGTTCGGAGCGTGCAAGGCTTCCAACACTGCCGGCCTGCGGGACTATGCGGTCGGCCTGGAACGCCTCAAGACCGTGCGCGAGGAAAATGAGGATGAACTGGAGGTCGCCAACTTTCCGTTCCCGATCGAGCTCGGAATTACTGCGTCTATCGTGCACACGATCGAATCGTTCAAGCAGCGCTACGGCATCGAGCTGAACGGGTGGGAAGAAGGTTTCATCAAAGCCTGCGCCGGAGACTGCGAAAACCAGGGAGACCGTGCACGGTTCGATGCGAAGAAAGCCGGGTATGCAGCCGCCATCAAGGCCTGGCGCGGACCCAAGGCGCTAAAGCAGTTCAACCCGGTCTTCCGCTACCGCGCCGAGGTGCCCAGGTTCATGGGACACGCCGAGGGGCATCTGTATTTCGACATGGCGATCGGCAACGCCCAGACTGCCGGCGAGTACTACAAGCTGCTTGACGGCATGCTGTTCCCTGTTCACTTGCTTGAAAGCCGCCTGAACGACGCTTGACACACATTCCGCTGGCGTCACCACGTCAAGGGAACTTCTAGAGGATCCCCGAGATGCAGTTGGGTCAAGACCCAGTGAACGAATTTACCCGAAACGGTTTTATCGTCATCAAGGGATTTTACCACCGCCGGGACAACGGGGCGGTGCAGACCGGTATTCACGCCATCATCGGCGCGGTCATGGCCCGACAGGACGGCGTCACCGGGTTGAAATGTGTATTTGCGAAACGGTACCAAGCGTCAAATTGTCACCAATAGCTATTGTCGAGCTCTTCTGAAGTAAATTCGGATATTCTCGACAATTGCGCCAGAAGGAATTCAAATTGGAGCAGTCAAATTCCAATAATTATCGCGAGGATGAAAAGAAATATTTTTCTGACATTGGAAACTACTTCCAAAAATCAAGCGGAAGTTTCAGTGAAAAAATGCACGCTTTTTGCCGGTATATACCGAGGCAATCCTTAGGGCATTTTTTGGCAAGGCACGAGATTTTCAAGGAGATCCTGGATATCCACGGTTCTGTCTGTGATTTCGGGGTCTATCGAGGGTCTTCATTCTTCGCATGGCAACAATTGAGCGCCATATATGAACCTTACAATCATACCAGAAAAATCATCGGTTTTGATTCCTTTGAAGGGTTCTCTGACATCGGTGAATTTGATGAAAACCGATCTGATGAGACGATTGAATTGAAAAAACCGGGCGGCATGGCTTTCTCAGGTGAAGATGAAATTCGCAACGGAATAGACCTGATGGATCTTAACCGGCCGCTAGGCCATATGCCAAAGGGTTCAATTGTCACTGGAGCGTTGCCGGACAGTTTCGATAGCTATTTGGATGAACATCCCGAAACAGTGATATCGCTCGCCAATTTTGGACTTGGGCTCTACGGCCCAACGGTGGAGTTGATGCGGAAGATCAAGCCCAGATTGACCCAGGGCAGCATTGTTGTGCTTGAAGAAATCAACCAGGCGATGTGGCCCGGAGAGACCAAGGCGCTGGCCGAAGTATTTGGATTAAACAATCTATCGCTGAACCGTGTGGCGTTCTGCCCACAAATAAGCTGGTTTAAGTTGGGCTCCTGAATAATGCGGACGAACAAAAAGACCGTGGGTATTGTAGGCGCTTCCATCGGCGGCCTGGTGTCCGCTGCGGCATTAGCCGACCGACAGATGAATGTCACATTGTTCGAACGGGGGCGCTCTGTAACCGGTCTTTACAACAAGATTGACACGCCGTTTGGCCGGCAAGAACTGGGAATGCACGTGATTTACGTCAGTCACGATCAATATGCATATCTGTGCGAAATTTTTGGGGCAGAAGTTTTCGAGTTGCTTGAGGGCGTGAACGTCGACCTTGGCGCCAGCAATAATTTCGGGATGAACAATTTCAGCAGCGTGTATCCCGATGTCAGGCATCATCCGGATCTGGAACGAATTCTGATTGAGATGTGTGCGGAAAACGGTTCGGAAGATCGAGCCGTAAGTGCGCGGGATGAAGCCATTCGCAGGTTTGGGCGTACCGCTGCGCTTGATGTCACCATTCCAACACTCGAAAAACTTTGGCATTCAAAGGCTGAAAACCTTACCAAACAGGCTTTGCACTGCTTCTATGATCTTCGAAGAATGGTGGTGTGCGATAAACGGCAGGCGGATAGTCTGAAGCAAGACCCATGGCTGGATCAGGTTGTTGCAAATCCGCTGCAAACCGAGCCGTTCGGGAAAGTATATGGTGACCGGGTCGGGCTGGTTTTCAAGGCTGAATACACGGACCTCAATGAACGTGTGATCGCATGGGCCGAAAAGAAACACATCAAGATCGAATTCGAAAAGCAGATCAGCATCGATGGCGGGCGGTTGTTAAGCGACGGGGTGGCTCTGTCTGAAATCTGCGATGCGTGTATCATTGCTGCCCCGATCCATACGCTGGCACAGCATTTGGTCGATGAATTGGACCAAATTGAACTGTCCATCGCCTATTTCCAGCTCGACAACCGCATAGGGGCGGATTTCCCTGCCTATTATCTTCTATGCC
The DNA here is from genome assembly GCF_026619415.1 of Hoeflea algicola. NCBI lineage: Bacteria > Pseudomonadati > Pseudomonadota > Alphaproteobacteria > Hyphomicrobiales > Rhizobiaceae > Hoeflea > Hoeflea algicola. Next base: position 4,227,475 of record NZ_JAOVZR010000001.1, on the reverse strand, counting down.
ATGATCCTGTTTTGAAGTCGTCGCGAATCGTCAATTATGAAGCTTACAACTCGGACAGACGCGATGATAACCAAAGCGTGCTTTCAGTCGAGTTTCTTCACCCCGTTGGCCAGCCACCGGAAACAGCCGAAATAACCGATGAGATTTCCCGGATATTTCCGAACTGTGCTGTGGTTGCGTCGCACCGTTTGGAAAAATCGATGAAGCTGTGCAGCCCGACACTCGCAAACAAGAATGTTCTGGACAAATTCGAGCAGGAAGTGTCGTCGTCGTTTGGCGGCAAGCCGATATATTTTTCGGGGATGCGCACTGATACAGGCCAGTTTTTCTCTCACAATACCGTAGGATCTGCATATGCGGCCGCACTGGACTGTTACGAGCGATTGCGTTGAAATTGCAAGAATGCCATTTTATTGGCGCTTGAGCGGTTCCACTGAAGGTTCGCCAAATATCGATCAGACTCTGCCTATTCGGGTCACCATCGACCATGAATTTGACTATCTGAGATTTCAGCCAACCGAGCTGGAATGGGGCAACATAAACCGCGCTTATCAGATGAACGAGAACATTGGTTTTCTCAATCCAGAGTCCGGCCAGATGGACACCTATGGGTCGAGTGTTAATCGGTTTTTTCTCGGTGAAGTCCAACGCTTTTCGCCAAAAATCGCTTATGAAATTGGCTGCGGAGCCGGTTTTTCCATCGAGCATTTGAAGGCCAATGGATTTAGGGCGGTCGGAATTGACCCGTCAGAATACTCCAAGAAATGGAGCCAAAGGCTGGGATTCGAACTCATAAACGAATATTTCGGCCAAGGCTTGATCGAAAATCCCGCCGAATTCATCTATTGTAATGATGTTTTTGAGCACATCCCCGATGTTGTCGAGTTCAGTGCACAGGTCTTTGCCTGCTTGTCCGATGGTGGCGTATTCTGTTTTTCAACGACGAATTCCACCCAATCCATTGAACTGGGGGATATATCGCAGTTCGAGCACCAGCATGTGAACATGTTCACAACCCGTTCCATACATCTGATTTTATCAAGTGCGGGTTTTTCGGAAATCGAGGTTCGCGGCGGGAGCTATGGCAATACCTTTCATGTCACCGCACGCAAGCTTCAGGGCCGGAAAGCTGCCGTAGGGACGATTGCCCCCCGACATGTGATGGATATTTTGGCCGTGCGGCACGTGCCATTACCGCGTTTCAAAATTGGTATGATGGCACTGAAAACAAGAACTGCTACGTGCCATTGAGGTCTTTCCCCTACTTGGCGTCCGTTGGGGATTTTGGCCGTACGCCAGTATTCGATTCCAACACCTCATGGACAGACAAATTTATAGATGGCTATGGATTGGCAATTGCATCTCTCGATGCAGTGCCGAGGAATCAAGGCGCCCATTTTTTCGTTGGCTCAATGACTTTCTTTGATGAAATCAGGAAATCACTCATTGTCAGAGGCGTGGATGCAAAGAATATCGTTTCCATAAGAGATCTCCTGAATTGAAGTGCTTCCCGATTTTGGACCGCTTAAAGAGGACTGCTCCGTCTGAGCAATGGCTTGCCGGTTTGGTGGTGACACGCAAAAAGGAGCATTTCACACCATGAGGGTCGTCATCAGCCAGTCGATGTATTTTCCCTGGGTCGGGATGCTTGAGCAGATCCGGCTTGCTGATGTTTTCATCCATTATGATGACGTGCAGTTTTCCAAGGGAAGTTTTTCCAACCGGGTTCAGGTCAAGACGCCCAGCGGTATGACCTGGATGACGGTCCCACTCAGCGATCATCGGCTCGGCCAAACCATTGAGGAAGTACAACTGCAGCCGTTGCCGCGCTGGCGTGATCGCCATCTCGACATGTTATCAAGTTCCCTCGACGGCACGGCATTTGCCGGCGAGGCGCTCGACCTGGCGCGCGGCGTGATTGATGGCAATCATGAAACCGTTGCCGCGCTATCGCGGACCAGCATGCTGGCACTGAGTCGCTATTTTGGCCTTGATGCGGACACACGGTTTGCCAGTGCCTCCGATTTCGGCATTGCCGGTGCGGGAAGCGAGCGGGTGCTGGCGCTGGTCAAGGCGGTCGGCGGTACCGACTATATTACCGGCCATGGGGCCAGAAACTACCTCGACCACGAACTGTTCGAGGCGGCAGGCGTATCGGTGTCCTACATGGATTACAAATGTGCACACTACCGACAATTGCACGGGACGTTCACCCCCTTTGTGACGGCGCTCGATCTGGTGGCCAACTGCGGTCAAGATGGGCTGGGCGTGATCGGATCACAGACACGAGACTGGAAGGACTTTATACATGGATCCTCATGAAGAATTCCGCACTGAGGTGGAGAAGAATATTGATGGTCTGGTGGCTGACACCGATCTGCAGACTCTGTCCAGGACCTGGCTTAGAGAGAGCGCGCATCACAAATATTGCTATAATTTCTCCTGGCTCGGCCGCCCGGCAATCCAGTTTCCCAATGACACCTGGGCCCTGCAGGAACTGGTCTGGGCGATACGCCCGGACCTGATCATCGAAACCGGGATAGCCCACGGCGGCTCGCTGATCTATTCAGCCTCGTTGCTCGCGTTGCTGGAAATGTGCGACGCCACCGAACGAGGTGAAACACTCGATCCACGCAAGCCCGCGCGCAAGGTACTGGGCATCGATATCGATATCCGCACCCACAACCGCCAGGCAATCGAAGCGCATCCGATGGCACCACGCATCGAGATGATCGAAGGTTCGAGCATTGCCGTAGAAACCGTGGCCAAGGTCAGGCAGATCGCTTCGGGCTACAAGCGCATCCTCGTTTGTCTCGATTCCAACCATAGCCATGATCACGTGCTGGCCGAACTGGAAGCCTACGCGCCGCTGGTTTCGCCGGGCAGTTACTGCATTGTATTCGACACCCTTGTCGAGGATATGCCGGCGGAGCTGTCGGCCAACCGTCCCTGGGGACCGGGCAACAGCCCCAAAACCGCTGTCCACGCCTTTATCAAAAACCGCGCCGATTTCGTCATAGACAAGCAGAATCGACCAGAAACTCCAGATCACAGTCGCACCGGATGGATTTCTCCGCCGCACCGCGTGAGAGTGAGGGCCGCAAACCAGATCACCCGGACTTGCCTTTTGCCGGCGGAGCTCCTTCCGCCACGGAAGGTGCAGCCGCATATCGAACAATTTTGGGGAACCCAATCAAGAGTTTACAACTTTCAATCGGTTTAATGATTGACGGCGGTGCAAAACGAGTTTTTGGTGTTCACGGCCTTCGAAAAAAGGCTATACAGGCTGCAAGGGGAAGAGGGTGCAACCAAAGCGCCTCCCAAAGCAAAAGCAATAAGACGGGGACAGCTGCCTCATGGAATATTTTCTGCAACAGCTCATTAACGGGCTGACTCTGGGTTCGATCTACGGGCTCATCGCCATCGGCTACACCATGGTCTATGGCATCATCGGCATGATCAATTTCGCCCATGGCGATATCTTCATGGTGGGTTCATTCATCGCCCTGGCGACATTTCTTGCGCTGGTCGCGATCGGGATTTCGGCGCTGCCGCTGATCCTCATTATCACACTGATCGTCGCCATGGTGTTCACCTCGGCATGGGGCTGGGCGGTGGAGCGAATGGCCTACAGGCCGTTGCGCGGATCGTTTCGGCTGGCGCCGCTGATCACCGCCATCGGCATGTCGATCGTGCTGCAGAATTTCGTGCAGATCACCCAGGGCGCGCGCGTCAAGCCGCTGCCGCCCCAGATCCAGGGTGGCATCACGTTGATGGAAGGCGTGACCGACAACGGCACCATCGCCGTGCAACTGTCCTATATGCAGATGATCATCATCTTCACCACACTGGCGCTGATGATCGGGTTTTCGCTGCTGATTTCAAAAACCCCGCTGGGCCGCTCGCAGCGGGCCTGCGAACAGGATCAGAAAATGGCCGCGCTGCTCGGCGTCAACGTTGACCGTACCATCTCACTGACTTTCGTGATGGGGGCTGCACTTGCTGCGGTCGCTGGCTTCATGTTCCTGCTGCTTTACGGCGTGGTCGATTTCTACATCGGCTTCCTGGCTGGCGTGAAAGCCTTCACCGCCGCCGTTCTCGGCGGTATCGGCTCCCTGCCCGGCGCAATGCTCGGCGGTTTGCTGATCGGTCTGATCGAGGTGTTCTGGTCAGGCTACTTCACGGTTGAGTACAAGGACGTCGCCGCCTTCTCCATCCTGGTGATCGTTCTCATCTTCATGCCGTCCGGCTTGCTTGGCAAACCCGAAGTCGAGAAGGTCTAATGTCCGCCATTCCACAGAATCCCAGCCTTCTGGCTGACTCCGTCAAGGATGCCGTCATTGCGGCCATCCTTGCCGCCATCCTCGGATTTTTCTTCTTCGCGCTGCGAACCGACATCGTCACCGGTGGTCTCGACCTGACCTACCGGTGGGGGTTGTGGTTTAGCGCCACCGGCATCGTCTTTGTCGTGCGGTTGGTGTTGAACCTGCTCCTGTTCAAGACCCGCAATCCGATTACCCAACACCTGAATTTCAGCATTCCGGAGCGTACCCTGAGCGGTGTCGGCCGCGTCCTCGGACCGGTGCTGCTGGTGGTGGCGATGGGCCTGCCGTTCATCGTCATGTTGCTCTTCCCCAACCGCGACCGGCAGTTCATCGACCTGGCGATTCTGATCATGACCTACGTCATGCTTGGCTGGGGGCTGAACATTGTCGTCGGGCTCGCCGGGCTTCTCGACCTTGGTTACGTCGCTTTCTACGCTGTGGGCGCCTACTCGTTCGCTTTGCTGGCCCAGTATTTCAGCATCGGCTTCTGGACGGCGCTACCGCTGGCCGGTTTGCTGGCCGCAACATGGGGGGTTATTCTCGGATTTCCTGTGCTCAGGTTGCGCGGCGATTACCTCGCCATCGTGACACTCGCCTTCGGGGAGATCATCCGCATCGTGCTGCTCAACTGGTACCAGTTCACCGGCGGCCCGAACGGCATCTCCGGTATTCCAAAGCCGTCGTTTTTCGGTCTGGAATTCAGCCGCAAAGGCGGTTTCGCAGACTTCTTCGGCCTCGACTACGATTCGATCCACCGTTTCATCTATCTCTATTATATCATCCTGCTTCTGGCACTGATCACCAACTTCGTGACACTGCGGCTGCGCAAGCTGCCGGTCGGGCGCGCCTGGGAAGCGCTGCGCGAGGATGAAATCGCCTGTCGGTCACTTGGCATCAACACCACCAACACCAAGCTGACTGCGTTTGCCATCGGCGCGATGTTTGGCGGTTTTGCCGGATCGTTCTTCGCTACCCGGCAGGGGTTCATCTCGCCGGAAAGCTTCACCTTCCTTGAATCGGCGATCATCCTGGCGATTGTGGTGCTGGGCGGCATGGGCTCGCAGATCGGCGTCGTGATCGCATCGGTGGTGATGATTGGTGGCATTGAGCTGCTGAGAAACCTCAACTTCCTCAAGGAAATCTTCGGACCCGATTTCGAACCCACCCAGTACCGCATGCTGATTTTCGGCCTGGCCATGGTGCTGATCATGGTTTGGAAACCGCGCGGCATCATCTCCAATCGAAATCCTTCCGCGGTCTTCAAAAAGCGCAAGAAGATCGGCTCCGACATGGTCGCTCAAGGTGAGGGCCACTGATGGAAACCGCAATGAAAACTGCATCCGAAAAAAATTGGGACACCAATGTGGTGCTCTCTGTCGAACATCTGACCATGCGCTTTGGCGGTCTGGTCGCCATCAACGATCTAAGCTTCAATGTCGGTCGCGGCGATATCACCGCGCTGATCGGACCTAATGGCGCCGGCAAGACCACCGTGTTCAACTGCGTAACGGGATTTTACAAGCCGACCGAAGGGCGCATTGTCATGCGCCATGGCGAAGGCCTGCAGCAAGACAAGGTCGACGCGCTGACCCGCACCGGCCGGCAATTCGATTCACGCGAAAAATCCGGCGTGTTCCTGCTCGAGCGGATGCCCGATTTCGAAATCACCAAGCGCGCCAAGGTTGCCCGCACGTTCCAGAACATTCGCCTGTTCGGCGGCATGACAGCGCTGGAAAACCTGCTGGTGGCCCAGCACAATCCGCTGATGATTGCCTCATCGATGACCATTGGCGGCATCTTCAACCTGCCCGGTTTCCGCAAGGCACGTGGCGAGGCGATCGATTTCGCCGCTTACTGGCTGGAAAAGACCGGCCTCATCGACCGTGCTGACGACCCGGCGGCGGACCTGCCTTACGGGGCACAACGACGGCTCGAAATCGCCCGCGCCATGTGCACGCGGCCGCATCTTCTGTGCCTTGACGAACCGGCGGCCGGGCTCAACCCGCGGGAGTCGACCGAACTCAACGATCTGCTTCAATATATCCGCCGCGATCACGGCACCTCGATCCTCTTGATCGAGCACGACATGGGCGTGGTCATGGAAATATCGGATCATATCGTGGTGCTCGATTACGGTGAGAAAATCTCGGATGGCAACGCCGAACACGTCAAGAACGACCCGCGGGTGATTTCCGCCTATCTCGGGGTTGACGAAGATGAAGTCGCAACAATCGAGGAGATCGCCGCCGATCTGCCGGAAATCGCGGCAAAAGCAGGCAAGAAACCGTCGGAGAACGGTAAGGGAGGCAAGGCATGAGCGGCGGCGAAAAGCTTCTGACCATCCGCGGGGTGGAGACCTACTACGGCAAAATCGTTGCGCTTCGCGGCGTTGACGTCGATGTCTACAAGGGTGAGATCGTTACCCTGATCGGCGCAAATGGCGCCGGAAAGTCGACGCTGATGATGACTGTCTGCGGCAGCCCTCAGGCGCGCACCGGCGAGATCATCTTCGACGGCCAGGATATCACCCGCAAGCCGACACACGAGATCATCCGGATGGGCATCGCCCAATCGCCGGAAGGCCGCAGAATCTTCGGCCACATGACCGTGCTGGAAAATCTCCAGATGGGCGCGCAACTGGTTTCCGACGAATATTTCGACGAAGATCTGAAACGGATGTTCGATTTGTTTCCACGGCTCAAGGAGCGTGCAAGCCAGCGCGGCGGCACACTGTCTGGCGGCGAACAACAGATGCTGGCCATGGCCCGCGCGCTAATGAGCCGACCGAAGCTGCTTTTGCTGGACGAGCCCTCGCTCGGCCTGGCGCCGTTGATCGTCAAGCAGATCTTCGAGATCATCAAGGAACTCAACAGCAATGAAGGGCTGACCGTGTTTCTGGTTGAACAGAATGCGTTCCACGCTCTCAAGCTCGCGCACCGCGGTTATGTGATGGTCAATGGCAACATCACGCTGTCGGGAACCGGCGACGAATTGCTCAAGCGCGATGAGGTTCGCGCCGCCTATCTTGAAGGGGGCGCACATTGATCGAGGAACAGGTCATGGCCAATAATTTCTTGTGGGAAGTCTCGATCAGCGAATTCATCTTCGTGACGATGATCCTGGGCGGCGGCACCGCCTGGCTGACCGGGCGCGCGGTAGCGTCAACCTGGAGAACGCCGCTTCAGCTCGTCGGATACATGATTATCCTGGGCTTGGCAGTGCGCTTCATTCACTTCGCATTGTTCAGTGGCACCTTGCTGTCGCCCTACTATTACGTGGTGGATTTCATCGTCATCATGATCTTCGCGTTTCTCGGCATGCGCTTTACCCGCGCCGGCCAGATTGCGCAGCAGTACAGTTTCGCATTCGACCGGGCAGGCCCGTTCGGCTGGCGCCGGAAGGGCAATTAACCGCATAGCGAAACGTCGCGAACCACCATTGAAAAAGCACTATATTTCTTTTGAAATATCGGCTTAGATGGTTGCACACGGGGCATAATGCCCCCCACCCCGGCGCCGAACCGTATGTACACCTGCGGTGCCAGGGAAAGGAAACGAACAGGTGTTACTGGGAGATGACATGAAGAAGATACTTTTGGCAGGAGCCGCTCTTGGCTTCGCAATGTCTTCGGCTTCGGCCGATATCGTCATTGCGACCGCTGGTCCGATGACTGGCCAATACGCATCGTTTGGTGAGCAGATGAAGATCGGCGCCGAACAGGCTGTGGCCGATATCAACGCCGCCGGTGGCGTCAATGGGGAAATGCTGAAGCTGGAAATCGGCGATGACGCTTGCGATCCGAAGCAGGCAGTTGCAGTTGCCAACCAGTTCGCAGGTAACGGCGTGTCCTTCGTGGCAGGTCACTTCTGCTCAGGTTCTTCGATCCCGGCGTCGGCAGTGTATTCGGATGAAGGCATCATCCAGATTTCGCCAGCTTCGACCAACCCGACATTCACCGACGAGCGTCCGGGCGGCGCCGATGGCGGCATCTACCGCGTTTGCGGCCGTGATGACCAGCAGGGCGAAACTGCAGCAGCCTACCTGCTGAAGAACTTTGCCGGCAAGAAGATCGCCTTCGTTCACGACAAGACCGCCTATGGCAAGGGTCTTGCAGACGCCACCAAGGGTTCTTTTGAAGCCGGTGGCGGCACCGCAGCGATGTACGAAGCCTACACCGCTGGTGAAAAGGACTACACGGCACTCGTGTCGAAGATGAAGCAGGAAGGCATCGACGTTCTTTATGTCGGCGGCTACCACACCGAAGCCGGCTTGATGGTGCGTCAGATGCGCGAACAAGGCATGGATACCGTCCTGATCTCGGGCGATGCCCTGGTGACCGACGAGTATTGGGCAATTACCGGTGACGCCGGCGAAGGTACGCTGATGACCTTCTCCCCGGATCCGACCAAGAACCCGAATGCTGCGGATGTCGTGAAGGCACTTCAGGATGCCGGCAAGACCACCGAAGGCTACGTGATGTACACCTATGCGGCCATCCAGGCCTATGCACAGGCCGTCTCGGCAGCCGGTTCGACCGACTATGATGCGGTTCGCGAAGCACTCAACGCTGGTGACTTCAAGACCGTGCTCGGCGACCTGGCCTTCGACGACAAGGGCGACGTTTCGCTGCCGGGCTACGTGTTCTACAAGTGGCACGACGGCAAGTACGAGCAGCTCGACTAGGGTTTTTGACAACCTGATCTGATTGAGCCCCGGCGTGAAAACGCCGGGGCTTTTTGTTGTGGGGGTCGCTGAAGGGGCGGCCCGGCGTCAACGCCGCGGGCCCGCCCTCATACCTGGTTGAGGATTTCCAGATCGGCCCCGCGGGAGGCGTTGATGACCAGTTCGGCATTGGGAATGTCATTGGACATTGCCCGGTCCATAGCCTGGCTTTCGTTCAGGCCGTGGACGATCCAGCGCTCGATCAGCCTTTGCCGCAGCACCGTGTGATCGGCCTTGAGCAGCACACGGAAATCGAACAGCGCTGCCATCTTGAACCAGGGCTCCTGGTCCAGCAGAAGGTAATTGCCCTCGGCAATCAGAAACCGATGCCTCGGTTCAATGATACGGGCGCTGGCGCGGGCGAGATCAAGCTCCCGGTCAAAGACCGGAATGGCAATCTCGCTGTGCGGCGTGGTTTTAAGCCGTCGCAGCAATTCGGCATAGCCATCAGCATCGAAGGTGAAAGGCGCCCCCTTGCGAGCTCGCTGGCCGCGGCTATCGAGCACCGCATTGTCGAGATGAAAGCCATCCATCGGAACAATTGCTGCGCCGTGGCCACGTCGCTTTAGTTCCGCCGCAAGGGCTTCCGACAAGGTTGATTTGCCAACTCCCGGCGGACCGGCGAGGGCGATGATGAAACGCTGCGCTTCCCCTGCCCCGGCAATCGCCCTGTCGGCGATAATTTCCGCGTTATACCGCCCCCCATCCGGTCTCAGGCCGCCTGCGCTTCTAGCGGCGGTTCCTTGGCGCCGGTCATGAAGGCCACCGCATCGGACATCGTGTAATCCTTGGGATTGATGACGCAAAGCCGCTGGCCGAGCCGGTGAATATGGATCCGGTCGGCAACTTCGAAAACATGCGGCATGTTGTGCGAGATCAGGATGATCGGGATGCCGCGTGCGCGCACATCGAGGATCAATTCCAGCACGCGCCGGCTTTCCTTGACGCCGAGTGCGGCCGTCGGCTCATCGAGAATGATCACTTTGGAGCCAAAGGCTGCGGCGCGCGCCACCGCCACGCCCTGACGCTGGCCACCCGACAGGGTCTCGACTGCCTGATTGATGTTCTGGATCGTCATCAACCCGAGTTCGTTGAGCTTGTCGCGGGCAAACTTGTCCATCGCCTTGTGGTCGAGCTGCCGCATCACCGAACCCAGAAAGCCGGGCTTGCGCAATTCGCGGCCCATGAAGATGTTGTCGGTGATCGACAGCGCCGGCGACATGGCCAGCGTCTGGTAGACCGTCTCGATCCCCGCATGTCGCCCATCCAGTGGCGAATGAAAGCGGATTTCCTTGCCTTCGAGCCAGATCTTGCCCTCATCGGGCGTTACCGCCCCCGAAATCGCCTTGATCAGCGTTGACTTGCCGGCACCATTGTCGCCGATCACAGCCAGGATCTCGCCGTGATGGAGATCGAAATCGCAATTGTCGAGCGCCACCACGCGGCCATAGCGCTTGTAGAGATTGCGTCCCTTGAGAATAGGTTCCATCAGACTGACACCCTTCTGATCCACTGGTCCACCGTCACGGCGGCGATGATGAGAACGCCGATCAGCAAATAGGTCCATTGCGCATCGGCGCCCATCAGGCGCAGACCGAGCGAGAACACGCCGACAATCAGCGCGCCGAACAGCATGCCCATGATCGACCCACGCCCGCCAAACAGCGAGATCCCGCCGATCACCACCGCGGTGATCGATTCAATATTGCCCAATTGTCCCGACGTCGGCGAGACCGAGCCGATGCGACCGATCAAGGCCCAGCCAGCAAAGGCGCACACCAGTCCGGACAGGACATAGACGGAGATCAGCGTGCGCTTGACCTGCACGCCCGACAATTCCGCGGCTTCAGGATCATCGCCGACGGCATAGACATGGCGTCCCCATGCAGTCTGCTTGAGCATATAGGCCATCACCAGTACCAGCAGCACCATGAAAATCACACCGTAGGTGAAGATAGCGCCACCAATGGCGATCTTGTTGCCAAAGAACTGCAACAACGGCGCCTGATCGGCAATATCCTGGGCGCGGATGGTCTCGTTGGCGGAATAGAGGAAATTGGTGGCCAGCACGATCTGCCACATGCCCAGCGTAACGATGAACGGCGGCAGCTTCATCACCGCAACGAGAAAGCCGTTGATGTAGCCGCAAATGGCGCCGCAGGCGATGCCGGCAAGCACGGCAATCGGCACCGGCAGGCCATAGCGGAAGGTGAACAGCCCCATCACCACCGAAGAAAGCACCATGATCGCGCCGACCGACAGGTCGATACCTGCGGTCAGGATCACCAGCGATTGGGCGACGCCTAGAATGCCAACAATCTGCACCTGCTGCAGGATCAAGGTAAGTGCGAAGGGCGAGAAGAACTTTTCACCCAGCAGCGCGCCGAAAACCAGGGTAGAGCCGATCAATACGATCAGCGGCACCGCCGAGGGGGTCTGGTGCAACGCATACTGGATCCGCTTGATCGCGCTTTTGTCGTGCACTGCAAATTCAGCGACAGCCGTCGGGCTCGCGGCCGCAGCCTTTTCGAATTCCTGCGTACTGGACATGGTTCCTCCCAAACGTCACGCGGTATCCGTCCGCTTTGACACCCGACCAGGCAGATGCCTGATCCGGGCCGTCCTTTGGCAGTGAGGCGGCCCGAATGCCGCCCCACCACTGTTTACTTGCAGGAAGAAGTTATCAACCCCAGCACTTGTCCATGCCTTCGGCGACCGAGATCGACTCGACGCCCTCAACCGGCTTGTCGGTGACAAGTGCTACGCCGGTGTCGAAGAAGTCCTTGCCTTCGGTCAGCGCCGGCTTGGTGCCGTCCTTGGCCCAGGCGGCAATTGCCTCGATACCGAGCGAGGCCATCAGCAGCGGATATTGCTGCGAGGTGGCGCCGATGACGCCATCCTTGACGTTGGCCACACCCGGGCAGCCGCCATCAACGGAGACGATCAGCACATCGCCGGCGCGGCCGATGGCCTTGAGCGCTTCATAGGCACCGGCTGCTGCGGGTTCGTTGATGGTGTAGACGACGTTGATCATCGGATCGGATGCCAGCAGGTTTTCCATGGCCTTGCGACCGCCTTCTTCATTGCCGGCAGTCACATCATGGCCGACAATGCGTGCATCGTCTTCGTCACCCCACTTGGCGGCGTCCTTGATGTCGATACCGAAGCCGGTGAGGAAGCCCTGGTCTCGCAGAACGCCAACGGTTGGCTGACTGACGCCGAGGTCAAGCATGCCAATCTTGGCGTTGGCCGCTTCATCGCCGAGCGATGCGGCGGCCCATTTGCCGATCAGTTCGCCGGCGAGAAAATTGTCGGTGGCAAACGTCGCATCAGCAGCGTCAATCGGATCGAGCGGCGTATCGAGAGCAATCACCAGCAGACCGGCATCGCGGGCCTGCTTGACCGAACTAACGATCGAGGATGTGTCGGACGCGGTGATCAGAATGCCCTTGGCGCCGTCGGCGATGCAGGTTTCGATGGCGGCGACCTGGCTTTCATGGTCGCCGTCAATCTTGCCGGCATAGGATTTCAGCGTGATTCCGAGTTCGGCTGCCTTGGCTTCGGCGCCTTCCTTCATCTTGACGAAAAACGGGTTGGTGTCGGTCTTGGTAATCAGGCATGCGCCGACGCTGTGGCTGGCGGCATAAGCAGGGGCTGCAGCCATGACGCCCAGAGCGGCGGCGGCCAGAAGCCCGGTCTTGAGTGTGGAAATCGTGTTCATTCTATCCTCCCGGAATTTGCTTCGCAGATAAGTCTGCATGCGCAGTGACCCAGAAAACGCTCTCTCCCGATCCCGGGTCATTTCTAAAACATCATGGTTTGGTTGTTTCTGTCAATAAATAAATCATTCTTATTTACTAATTGACCGAGCTTGATCTTTGCCCCATTGTTTTGCAAGTGGACATCGGGCTTTTCAGTAGAATGCCGGGGGGAGACATACAGGTGCCACATGACCATAACGCCGGCGAGAAGACCGCGAGGCCAACCGTGTCGCCCTTGAAGGGATCAAACCAGAGCGGCCTTCGCGCCTACAATCAGCGCCTGGTGCTCAGCCTCGTCTATGCCCATGGCGGCCTTACCAAGACCGACATCTCGCGCATGACCGGGCTGTCAGCGCAAACCGGTTCGGTGATCATGCGCGAGCTGGAGGCGGAGGACCTGATCGTCAAGGGCGAACCGATCCGTGGCAAGGTCGGGCAACCCTCGGTGCCGCTGTCGATCAATCCCGACGGGGCATTTTTCATCGGCCTCAAGGTCGGACGCCGCAGCGCCGAACTCATTCTGATCGATTTTCTCGGCGCTACCAAGGCAATGCTGCGCAAAAGCTACCCATGGCCGACACCGCCATCGATCATCGATTTTGTTCGCAACGGAATCGACGAGATGCTGACCGACCTGCCCGCGGAGCACAGAGTCAGGGTCGCCGGACTTGGCATCGCCACCCCGTTCGAATTGTGGAACTGGACCGAGCAGGCCGGCGCGCCGCGGGCGGAAATGGATTTGTGGCGCGGTTGCGACCTGAGAGCCGAACTGGCCGCGGTCTGCAATCTGCCGGTCTATCTGCAGAACGACGCCACCGCGGCCTGCGCTGCCGAGCTGGTGTTCGGCCGGCACCAGGGCCTGCACGATTATCTCTATCTCTATATCGGCACCTTCGTCGGCGGTGGCGTGGTGCTCAACGGCAGTGTCTATGCAGGCCGGCACGGCAATGCCGGCGCCCTCGGCCCGCTTCCGGTCGCCGGCCCCGACGGCAAGCCGGTGCAATTGCTCGACCGCGCCTCGATCATGCTGCTTGAACGAATGCTGCAGGCCGAAGGCCGGGATCCGTCGGCGCTGTGGCACAGCCCCGAGCATTGGGAAGGGTTTGAGGATCTGACCGAAGAATGGATCGGCATCGTCGCCCGCGGGTTGGCGCAGGCAGTTGTCTCGGCGGCGTCAATCATCGATTTCGAGCATGTGATCATCGATGGCGGCCTGCCCGTCCCGATCCGCGAGAAAATCGTCGCGGCAACACGCACGGAAACCGGTCATTACGATCTACGTGGCCTGCAGATGCCAGCTATCCTGCCCGGAACGGTCGGCACACTGGCCCGCGCGCTGGGGGCCGCCAGCCTGCCGCTGTTTGACAAATACCTGATCGACCGGAACGCCCAACTGGGCGGCGCCTGACCCTCTCGCCCAGACTTGCAGTCAGCAACCACCTCGCGGCAGCGCAACCGCGATCATGCCTTCTTGCAAATGATTTGCAAAAGCATTGACAACAGATCAAATCCCCATAGATTGTTGTTGCAAACCATTCGCAGGAAGCCCGCATGCACTTTATGACCGTACTGGGACTAATCATGGCGCTGAGCCTTGGCGCCACATCGCCGTCACTGGCAAAGATCAAGGTGCTGACCTCCTTTACCGTTTTCGCAGACATGGCCCGCAATGTGGCCGGAGACCATGCCGAAGTGGTGTCGATCACCCGTGAGGGCGCGGACATCCACATGTTCCGGCCGACACCGGGCGACATCAAGCGCGGTCTTGGCGCCGATGTGGTGCTGTGGAACGGCCTTGATCTGGAAATCTGGTTCGAGCGCTATCTGGAAAACCTCGGCCACGTCAAAGCCTACATTCTCTCCGATGGCGTCGAGCCGATGCTGATAGGCGAAGGCGCCTATCAGGGCCGGTTCAATCCCCATGCCTGGATGTCGCCCGGCAACGCCGAGATCTATGTCGACAACATTGTGCGCGCACTGTCGGAAACCGATCCGGACAATGCGGCCGACTATGCCGCCAACGCCGAACGCTACAAGGCAGAGATTGCGGCGACCTTCGCCCCGATCCGGGCAGAGATCGACGCGTTGCCGGAAAACCACCGCTGGCTGGTAACCAGCGAAGCGGCATTTTCCTATCTGGCAAGGGATTTCGGCCTCAAGGAAGCGGCGATCTGGGCGATCAACGCCGACAGCCAGGGCTCACCGCAACAGGTCAGGCGCATTATCGACCTGATGCGCGCGGAAAAGATCCCGGTGATCTTTTCCGAAAGCACGGTCTCGCCGAAATCGGCCCAACAGGTGGCGCGCGAAACCGGCGCGGCCTATGGCGGTGTGCTCTATGTCGATTCACTGTCGAAACCCGACGGACCGGTGCCGACCTATCTCGATCTGCTCAGAGTAACCTCCGAAACCATTATCGCGGGATTGAAGGCGCAACCATGAATATTGGCAAACCGATCCAGGCCGCGGCGGCGGACACCACCGGACTGGATGTGAATGACGTATCGGTGATCTACCGCAACGGCAACCGGGCACTCGACGGCGCATCCTTTTCGGTGCCGAAGGGCTCGATCACGGCGCTGGTCGGAATCAACGGCAGCGGCAAATCCACCCTGTTCAAGGCACTGATGGGGTTCGTGCCCACCGCCAGCGGTCAGATCTCCATCATGGGGCTCGCGGTCAACGAGGCGCTGAGCCGCAATCTGGTGGCCTATGTGCCGCAGAGCGAGGAAATCGACTGGTCGTTTCCGGTGCTGGTCGAAGACGTGGTGATGATGGGCCGCTACGGGCACATGAATTTTCTGCGCATGACGCGGCCCGAGGACCGCGTCGCCGTCGACGAAGCACTCGAGCGGGTCGGCATGTCGGCATTTCGCAAACGCCAAATCGGCGAATTGTCGGGCGGCCAGAAAAAGCGGGTGTTTTTGGCCCGGGCACTGGCGCAGGAGGGCCAGGTGATCCTGCTCGACGAGCCTTTCACCGGCGTTGATGTCACCACCGAAACCCAGATCATCGAGTTGTTGAAAGAGATGCGCGCGGAAGGGCGGGTGATGCTGGTCTCCACCCATAACCTCGGCAGCGTACCCGAATTCTGTGACCGCGCGGTGCTGATCAACAAGCGCATTCTCGCTGAAGGGCCAACTGCCAAGGTGTTCACCCATGACAATCTGCAGAAAGCCTTTGGCGGCGTGCTCAGGCACTTCGTTCTGGGCGGCGAGGATCTGCATGATGATGACGACAGCCGTCAGGTTACGGTTCTCACCGACGACGAGCGCCCCTTCGTGATCTACGGCGAAACCGAACGCAAAGCCCGAGAAGAGGGTGGCGCATGAGCTGGCTCGCTGAACCATTTTCCTATGACTACATGGTCAACGCCATGTGGGTGTCGGCACTGACAGGCGCAATCTGCGCGTTTCTGTCCTGCTACCTGATGCTCAAGGGCTGGTCGCTGATCGGCGATGCGCTGTCGCACTCGATCGTCCCCGGCGTCGCCGGCGCCTACATGCTCGGCCTGCCGTTTGCCGCAGGGGCATTTCTGGCCGGCGGACTGGCCGCAGCCGCAATGATGCTGATCCGCGCCCGGACACGGCTGCGCGAGGATGCGGTCATCGGTATGATCTTCGTCTCCTTCTTTGCACTAGGGCTGTTCATGGTGTCGATCTCGCCGACACCTATCAATGTGCAGACCATCGTGCTCGGTAATGTGCTGGCGATCACACCCTCAGACACAATGCAATTGCTGATCATCGGCGTGGTGACGCTCACCGTGCTCACCGTGATCTGGAAAGATCTGATGCTGGTGTTTTTCGACGAAAGCCATGCGCGCGCCATCGGCATCCGCGCCACCGCACTCAAGGTCGTCTTCTTCACCCTGTTGGCCGCCTCCACCGTGGCGGCGATGCAGACCGTTGGTGCGTTTCTGGTGATCGCGCTGGTGGTGACGCCAGGAGCCACTGCCTACCTTCTGACCGACCGATTTCCGATCCTGATCCTGATTGCCGTGGCGATGGGCTCGATCACCTCGTTCGTCGGCGTCTATCTCAGTTATTTTCTCGACGGCGCCACCGGCGGCGTGGTGATCATACTGCAAACCGGCGTGTTCCTGCTTGCCTTCCTGTTCGCGCCACGGCACGGGCTGGTGGCCCAGCGGGCCAAGGCGCGCGGCGCGGGCGCCGATGTGGGAGCCGCATGATGGAGAATTTTATCGACTTTTTCGTCGACCCGTTTCGCTTTGCCTACATGCAGAAGGCGTTCCTGATCACCTTTCTGGTGGCACTGCCAATGGCCGCCATGAGCAGTCTGATGGTGCTCAAGGGCTGGTCGCTGATGGGCGACGCCATGAGCCACGCGGTGCTGCCGGGCATCGTCATCGCCTATATTGCCGGCCTGCCGCTGGCCGTCGGTGCCTTTGTTGCCGGGCTGTTTTGCGCAGTTGCCACCGGCTGGCTTAGCGCCAACAGCCGGGTGAAGGAAGACACGGTGATGGGCATCGTGTTTTCGGGCATGTTCGGCCTCGGCGTGGTGCTGCATGTCAGCGTCCGCTCGAGCCTGCATCTTGATCATATCCTGTTTGGCGACATGCTCGGTGTGCTCTGGTCGGACATCGGCACGACCGCGTTTCTGGCGTTGTTGTGTGGCGGCTTCCTGATCGCCAAATGGCGTGATCTGGTCGCCCAGGCCTTTGACGGTCTGCACGCGCGCGCCATCGGCCTGAAAACCGGCTGGCTGCACTACGGGCTGCTGACCGCGATCGCGCTGATGATTGTCGCCAGCCTCAAATCCGTCGGCATCATCCTGTCGATCGCGCTGCTGGTGGCGCCGGGCGCAATCGCCTTCCTGGTTGCGCGAACATTTGCGGGCATGCTCACGGTGGCCATCGGCTCGGTCTCGCTGAGTGCGCTGATCGGCATCTTTGCAAGCTATCACATCAACAGCGAACCGGCGCCGACGATGGTGCTGACGCTGACCGGGTTGTTCATACTGGCGCTGGTGGTCTCGCAGGTTCGAGATCTCAGAATGCGGCAGCAGGCCTGATCGGGGTTGGTATCGGGTACTATTTATTGTTGGTATTGAGCGGCTTGAACGAATTCATCTTGCCAGACTGCGACAATTCGGCATAGGTATGGCGTCCCGTTGGGAGAATCCGGAGCAATCCGGTGCCGAAGGAGCAACCGCCCCGGAAACTCTCAGGCAAAAGGACCAACGGCATGGACGGACTCTGGAGAGAGGCGCCAAACAGCGCCCGCCGAAGGGATAACAATCTCAGGCGAAAGGACAGAGGGGGCTTTCTCAGGGCGCGTAGCGCCTGAAGATTGGCCCGTGCGCGGCATTTGCCGGCACCCTGTTGGAGACTGGCGTGTGAACACCAGCGCAGACCTTCTAAAAACTCCGCTTCATTCCCTGCATCTTGAGCTTGGCGCGCGTATGATGGCATTCGCCGGATACGACATGCCGGTCCAGTACCCGATGGGGGTAATGAAGGAACATCTTCACACCCGCGCCGAGGCCGGGCTGTTCGACGTATCGCACATGGGGCAGATCCTGATCCGTGCCAAGAGCGGCGACATCCGCGATGCGGCGCTGGCGCTCGAGAGCGTGACGCCGGTTGACGTGGCCGGAGTGGCCCCGGGCCGGCAACGCTACGGGCTTTTCACCAATGAAGCGGGTGGCCTCAGCGACGATTTCATGGTCGCCAATCGTGGCGATCATCTCTATTTGGTGGTCAATGCCGCCTGCAAACATGAGGACCTCGCCCGGCTTCAAGCCGCTCTGTCGGACTCTTGCGAGATCGAAGCCCAATTCGACCGCGGGCTGATGGCACTGCAAGGCCCCGAGGCCGAAAGCGCGCTTGCGGCCTATGCGCCCGAAGCCGAAGACATGCGCTTCATGGATGTGCGCGAGCTGAGCATTGCCGGCGCGCGGGCAATCGTCTCGCGATCGGGCTATAGCGGCGAGGACGGCTATGAGATTTCACTCGACGCCGATGACACCGACCGCATTGCCCGGCTGCTGCTCTCCGACGAGCGGGTGGCACCGATCGGGCTTGGTGCCCGCGATTCGCTGCGGCTCGAGGCCGGGCTCTGCCTTTATGGCAACGACATCGACGAAACCACCACACCGGTCGAAGCCAATCTGAAATGGGCGATCCAGAAAGCGCGCCGCAAGGGCGGCGAGCGCGAAGGCGGCTTTCCCGGCGCCGAGCGCATTCTCGGCCAGTTCGAGACCGGCGCCGAACGGACGCGGGTGGGCCTGCAGCCTGCCGGCAAGGCGCCGGTGCGCGCCGGAGTCGAACTGTTTGAAAGCGACACCGGCGGCACGCCGGTCGGCGTCGTCACCTCAGGCGGCTTTGGCCCCAGTGCCGGCAACCCAGTGGCGATGGGCTATGTGCCCACAGCACTTTCGGCCACCGGAACCCAGCTTTATGCGGAAGTGCGCGGCAAGCGGCTTGAAATCGCCGTCGCCGCCCTCCCCTTCGTCCAATCCACCTACAAACGCTAATTCAGTACAGGAACAGCACCATGCTCAAATTTACCGAAGACCATGAATGGCTCAAGATCGAGGGCGATGTGGCCACCGTCGGCATCACCGAACACGCCGCCGAACAGCTTGGCGATCTGGTTTTTGTGGAACTTCCGGATGCAGGCAGCACATTTGACAAGGGCGGGGACGCAGCGACCGTTGAATCGGTCAAGGCCGCCTCCGATGTCTATTGCCCGCTCGCCGGTGAAATTGTCGAGGTCAACCAGGCGATCGTCGATGATCCGTCGCTGGTCAATTCCGACCCGACCGGCGCCGGCTGGTTCTTCAAGCTCAAGCTCGCCAATGTCAGCGATGCCGATGCGCTAATGGATGAAACCGCCTACCAGGCCATGATTGGTTGAGATCTGCGATGAGCATTACCCTGCCTGATTACGATCCTTATGACTTTGCCAATCGCCGTCATATCGGCCCCTCGCCTGCCGAGATCGCCGACATGCTCAAGGTGGTGGGCGCCGCCTCGCTTGATGCGCTGATCGATGAAACCGTCCCCGGTTCGATCCGCCAGCAACAGCCGCTGGCCTTTGGCGAACCGATGAGCGAGCGCGGTGTGCTCGACCATCTGCGTGCTACGGCGAACAAAAACACCGTAATGCTGTCGCTGATCGGTCAGGGATATCACGGCACCATCATGCCGCCGGTGATCCAGCGCACCATTCTCGAAAATCCCGCCTGGTACACGGCCTATACGCCCTACCAGCCGGAAATCAGCCAGGGCCGGCTGGAAGCGCTGTTGAATTTCCAGACCATGGTCAGTGACCTCACAGGTCTCGACATCGCCAATGCATCGCTGCTGGACGAAGCAACGGCGGCAGCCGAAGCCATGGCGATCGCCGAACGGGTTTCCAAATCCAAGAGCACCCTTTTCTTCGTCGATCACCATTGCCACCCGCAGACCATTGACGTGATCCGCACCCGCGCCGAGCCGCTGGGCTGGGACGTCAAGGTGGGCGATCCGTTCACCGAACTGGATCCGGCCGCGGTCTTTGGCGCGATCTTCCAGTATCCGGGCACCTATGGCCATGTGCACGACTTCACCGATTTGATCACAGCGTTGCACGCGGAAAAGGCAATTGCCGTTGTCGCGGCCGATCCGCTGTCGCTGACATTGCTGAAATCGCCGGGCGAAATGGGCGCCGACATCGCCATCGGTTCGATGCAACGCTTCGGCGTACCGATGGGCTATGGCGGTCCGCATGCGGCCTATATGGCGGTCAAGGATGCCTACAAGCGGTCAATGCCCGGCCGCCTTGTCGGCGTCACCATCGATACGCGCGGCAACCAGGCCTACCGTCTGGCGCTGCAGACCCGCGAACAGCATATCCGCCGCGAAAAGGCCACATCCAACATCTGCACCGCGCAGGTGCTGCTCGCCGTCATCGCCTCGATGTATGCGGTATTTCACGGGCCGGTCGGGCTCAAGGCCATCGCCGGGCGCGTCCATACCCGCGCAACCACGCTTGCCAAGGGGCTCAAGCAACTCGGCTTTGTGATCGATCCGGCAATCTTCTTCGACACCGTGACGGTGTATGCGGAAGGCAAGCAGGCGGAAATTCTCGAGGCGGCACGCGGCGAGGGCATCAATCTGCGCAAGGTTGGCGACGATCGCATCGGCATCGCGCTCGACGAGGTCTCGCGTGCGGCCACTGTGGAAGCGGTGTGGCGCGCCTTTGGCGGCGACATGACATTCGGCGACCTTCAGGCCGGGCCGGACATCCCCGATCCGCTGGTGCGGCAGTCGCACTATCTGGAACATCCGATTTTCCACATGAACCGCGCAGAAACCGAAATGACGCGCTATATCCGACGCCTGTCGGACAAGGATCTGGCGCTGGACCGGACGATGATTCCGCTCGGCTCGTGCACTATGAAGCTCAATGCGACGGCGGAGATGCTGTCGATCACCTGGCCGGAATTTGCCGACATCCACCCGTTCGCACCGGCCGATCAGGCGCTTGGCTACAAGCAAATGATCGACGATCTGTCGGACAAGCTGTGCCTGATCACCGGCTATGACGCGATCTCGATGCAGCCCAATTCGGGCGCCCAGGGCGAGTTCGCCGGTCTGATGACGATCCGCGCCTGGCACCGCGCCAACGGCGATGACCATCGTCATATCTGCCTGATTCCGACATCGGCGCATGGCACCAACCCGGCCTCGGCGCAGATGGCGGGGATGACCGTCGTTGCCGTCGGCACCCGCGAGAACGGTGACATCGATATCGATGATTTCCGCGCCAAGGCGGAGTTGCATTCGGCCAATCTGGCGGCCTGCATGATCACCTATCCGTCGACACACGGCGTGTTCGAGGAAACGGCCCAGGAGATCTGCAAGATCACCCACGCACATGGGGGCCAGGTCTATCTCGATGGCGCCAACCTCAACGCGCTGGTGGGTCTCGCCCGTCCCGGCGACATTGGCGCCGATGTCAGCCATCTCAACCTGCACAAGACCTTCTGCATTCCCCATGGCGGCGGCGGTCCGGGCATGGGGCCGATCGGGGTGAAGGCGCATCTAACACCGCATCTGCCCGGCCACTGGGCCACCGACGGCAAACCAGGTGCGGTTTCCGCAGCCCCCTTCGGCTCGGCCTCGATCCTGCCGATCTCCTGGGCCTACTGCCTGATGATGGGCGGCGACGGCCTGACCCAGGCGACCAAGATCGCGATCCTCAACGCCAACTACATCGCCGCCCGGATGAAGGGCGCCTATGACGTGCTCTACACCTCGTCCAAGGGCCGGGTTGCGCATGAGTGCATCCTCGATACGCGTCCGCTTGCGGTCAGTGCCGGGGTCAGCGTCGATGATGTCGCCAAGCGGCTGATCGATTGCGGCTTCCATGCGCCAACCATGAGCTGGCCGGTTGCGGGAACGCTGATGATCGAGCCGACGGAATCGGAGGTCAAGGCCGAGCTCGACCGGTTCTGCTCGGCCATGCTGGCGATCCGCGCAGAAGCCCAGGCGATCGAGGACGGAAGCATGGACCGGGAGAACAACCCGCTCAAGAATGCGCCGCACACGATCGAGGATCTGGTTGGCCCCTGGGACCGGCCGTATGACCGCGAAGCTGCCTGTTTCCCGGCAGGGTCGATGCGCAGCACCAAGTATTTCGCACCGGTCAACCGGGTCGACAATGTCTATGGCGACCGTCACCTGGTCTGTTCCTGCCCGCCGATGTCGGACTATGCCGAAGCGGCGGAATAAGCACGGAAATCCAGGAGGCGGCTAACTTGCCGCCTCCTGTTCTCATGAATTGAAGCGTCTACCGATCGAGATCGCCGGGTAGCGGTATGGCTGGCGCTTTGACCGCGACCGGCTTGGTGGCCACTTTACTAGCAACCGCCACGGTTGCAGGCATTGATGCCTGGGCATTCTTGTAGCCGGCGAGTTCTTCAGGCTTGAGCACACGCGGGCCACTGCGCACCGGCAGCGCGGCGGTTTTTGCCTTCCCGCTCGCCGTTGCCACCACCGCCTTCGGCCGCAATGCCGTGGGGCGTTTTTGCACCGGCTCCGGCTGTTGAATGGCATAGGTGGCGCGGCCGGCAACACCTGAGCCTTCAGCAAAACGCAGCATCTCGACCGTGGCTTCAGAGACTTCACGTATCCGCAATCCCGCCATCAGCGAGACCAGAGACCCTTCCGTCATTGTCGGGTGGCAATAGCGCAGCCTGACCTTGGCAGCGTAGCGGGTGCGTCCGAACCGAGCGAAACCGGTTTGATCGTCACGGCTGATGTCGCGGGCGGTTTGCCAGGCGAAAATGCAGGTGCCGCCATTGGCGCTGGCGCCGATCGCATAGCCGAAAGGCCCGTTCTGGTTCTGACCAGCAGTGGCCATGATGCGCATAGGGACGCCGGGCAGTTGACCGCGCATCTCGCGGACGACTTCACGCTGGGTTGGAGCCTGGAAATAGGATTTGTCCGAAGATGGCGGCGCGATCGACACCGTCAACTGGTTCTCGCCATCGCTGTAGCCGGGATTGGGATAGAGGATGGTCTGGAAGATGTGATCAGTGCGCGAGGTTTGCCGCACCGCATCGACGCGACCGGCGACCTGCGGCAGGTAGGCTGCGGCATAATCGGGCGACACGTCGGCGGTCAGCGTCGGTGCGACAGGTTTGATCGCTCCGGTAAACATTGTGGGGTCATCCCCGGTGGCGCATCCGCTAACGGACATTGCCAGGACCATCATGGTCATGAGACGCGGCGTCATCAGGATCATCTCCCTTCCCTGCTGTCGATCTGCTCGATGGCGGCCAACGCCCCGGCATCCCGAATAACCATGTTGAGTTCGCGGAAAACCGCCTTGGCCCGCTGCGACTGGCCCATGTGATAATAGGCCCAGGCCCGCATCTGCATGAGATCGCGCGGCTCGGCGTCCAGCGCCGCACGGGCGTCGAGCGCCTGCACCACCCGGTCGTATTGCTTGTGATCGAAGGCGGATCGGGCGCGCTGGTAGTAGATTTCCAGCTTCAATTCACGATCCCGGACGGATGACAATGGCCAAGCGCTGATCAGCGCTTCTGCTTCGTCGGTCAGCCGCGCGCCGAGCAGGGCCAGACCAGCCCCGTAGACGGCATCCGTGCCGACCTGTCCGGAACCGGCCATGGCGGTCTCGAACGACATCCGCGCCGCGCCGAACCGCTTCAAGCCGAGTTCACACCAGCCACGGATCACCGCAACGGAGGGCTTGGCGCCGCTCGCGCCGAGGCGGTCGATCTCGCGCAGGCAGGCCGGGTAGTTCTTGGCCTCGAACAGCCGCACATAGCTGGTCTTTACATCCGATGCCGGCCCACCGATTGCGGCAGCCTTGCGCTTTTTTGGCGCCGGTGCGGCATCGATTTCAGGCCAGATATCAGGATAGTTGGCAACGTACTCGGTCTTCAAAGCCGCATAGTCGCGGTTCTTCTTCAGGCGCAACAGGCTCAGGGCCAGTCCCTTGAGCCGGTCGGGCGAAGCCTCCCAGCCATAGGATTGCCGGAACCAGGCTTCAGCGGCGTCGAACTGGCGCGAATTATAGGCGTACCAGCCAAGAATTTCGGCATGGTCAGCAGCGCTTGTTTCCAAAATAGCGGTGGAATAGGAATGCACCACCTCCGCGCTCATCCCGCCTTCAGCAGGATTGCCGAAGCGCGGCGAGAGCACGTTCATCAGAAACACCGGGTCATCGGAAATGTCGCCAAGATGAGCCGCAGCAAAGGCATAGGCCTGGCTCTCGAGCTTCTGACGCGCCAAGCTGAGATACATCCCCTTGGCGTTTTCCGGATCCGGCGCCACCTGCATGGCTATCTCGAACCACGGCTGGGCCTCTGCCGGGGCTTCGACCTTGAGCGCGTGCCAGCCGAGCAGCGAAAGATCTTCGGGCCTGCGCGACTTGCGCGCTTCAAGCGCCAGCATTGCTAGTGCTTCAGACGAAACCGGGGCGATGTCCTTGCCGGCGTTGAATTCGGCCACCTGCTTGCGCGCCAGATCAAGACGCAGGACAGCAGGCAGATAGCCGCCACTGGCTTCCGGCCACAACATTGCAGCCAGCGCGCGGATTTCGGAGGCCGGAAAATCCCGCAGCGCCTTTTGCAGGGTGACGATCAGATGTTCGTCGGTCAGTCGCTTATCACCTTCGCGCACCAGCAGTCCGCGCAAGGTGCGAGCCAGCCCGTCGCGGTCACCGGCAGCAGACAGCGCGTCGATCTTCATCCAGACCAGATCAACATCTTCTTCGCTCGCCGGGTCGATGGCAGCGGAAACATCGAGCAGCGCCAGCCAGTCTTCGGTCGTGGCCAGTTCCTTCATCCGCACGCGCTGCTTCTTTTGTTCTAGTTTGGACTGGAAATCCGGTGTCGGCTCCCAGGCAGGATCGGCGGCCTTGCGGCGGATGATCTCGGCATCGATGCCGGTGAAATCGTCAGCGCCGAACATCTGCCACAGATTGCTTTCGTCCGGCACGATCTTGTCGGCGGCAATGTAGAGATCGCGCGGCGGCGTGAACCCCGGGTGCAGGGCCTGCAAGCGGATGATTTCAGCCTCGACACGGTCGATCTGCCGCTGCTTGGCATAATAGTAGAGCGCCGCAGTCTGCACCGGATCGAGATCCGGGCCCTGCGCCGGACGGGCCGCCGCTGTGGCGAGCTCACCCTGTTGCGCGCTAGGAGTTGGCGCATTGGCAAATCCGGGCAGAGCTGGAAAAGGTTGGCCGGAACTGGCGATAATCAGCTGGGTTCCATCATCGGCCACGCTCTGCTGCACGCCCGGCAGCAGCACCGAGCCGATGCCGGCAAGCGCCAGCGCACAACCGAGAGCAAGATGCCGGCGAGTGCGGTGATGAATGGCCCGGTTGCGAACAAGGCCGGTCAGGCGCGGGTGACGTTCTTCAGATTTCATTGGTCGGTCCTCACGCCAGTCTTGGGGACGGCACGGCCGATCCAGATCGCGAACACGGCCATCAGGCCAATCACCAGAGCCACATAGATGCGGAAATGATCCGAGAACCATGCTGCGGCGAGCCGGCGCAGATTGCCCGGCCCGTAATCTGTGACATTGAGGGCAAAGTAACTATCCGGGCGCACCGTCCTGAGGCTGTGTTCATCAAGATCGAACACCACATCCTCGCCTTCCAGCCGGTTCCATATCTGCGGATCGGCCAGCATGTATGAAGCGTCCATCAGGTCGAGCGGGGAATCGGCGGTCAGCCAGGTAACAACACCTTTGCCGGAAACGCCCGGCCGCTGTGAAAGCACCGCCCTGCGGCGCGGGTCCACTATCGGTGCGGCATCGGAAGGCCGCTCATAGTTGAGCCAGTAACGAAAGCGATCGGTAGGCGGCGCCGACGCGATCACCGAGCCCCTGAAATGATGCGCTGCCATCACCCTGATTACGGGTGGTCTGGTGAAACGCATCGAGCAGCGCCGTCGGGTCGGAGGCCAGAGCCATCGGGATCGCTGCGCCGGGAAGGTTGATCGACGAGGTCGAGATCATATCCGGCGAAAATCCGCTGGCGGCGAAATCGATGCGCTGCGACGATGTCGACAAGGCGTCGGGGCCGCGATTGGCGAGTTCATCGATAGCCCGTTTGGAGGCAATCACAAGGGCATTGCCGGCGTGATTAGCCGCGGGCGGTCCAAATGCCAGGCGCGTAAGCAGCGGCGCGCGAGCCGCAAGGCTCATCTTGGCGACCATCGTCAGTGCGGTGGAAATCGAATGCGGTTCGGGCTTGAGCGCATAGACATCGACACCGCTTGCACCCGCGTATGGATACGCGGCACCCGCCATCGCCGCCAGCTCAGGAGAACGCCCTACGCGCGCCAGTGCCGGGACCCGGATTTCAGTGGTGTCGAGCAGGATGAAGCGCGGGGTTGAATCGTCACGCTCGGCAAAGACGCAGCTGTCATCGGAAGCCCGTTCCAGCTCAGCCAGCAGCTCGATCTGGTTGCGGCCGGGGCGAAAGGCGCGCAGCGGCAGTTCCAGCTTGCGCCCGGAAAACACCTCGCCGTCGATGTCGCGCATCGGCAAGCTCTTGACGATGTGGCCGTTGACGCGAACCAGCAGCTGCGAGGTCGGCTTGAGCCCCGGCGACGTGGCCGCATGCAATGTGAGATCGAGGGTCGCGTATTCAGCGGGGTAGAAGTCGGCCGGCATGACCATCTCGAAACCGGTTCTAAACAACCGGCCGCTAAACGGCGTCGCCATATAGCCCGCGTCGGCGAGGGTGTAGCTGCTTGCCGCGTCAGCACGAATTTCGCCCTTGCGCACGGCGCGGACGCCGGAATCGAGCACCGCCTTGAGCGGCCCGCCGATGGCCGACAACAACAGGTCGGGAAGCTCGCGGCCGGTTGCCGCGCGCAGCACCACACGGGCACGGAGTGGATTGGCGGCGGCGAGCACCGAGAGTCCGTAATCGGCATCGCCGGGAACAGCCTCGAGCGACAGCGGATCGTCATCAGTTGCGACGAACAGATCGATTCCGGGACCGTTGCCGGCAGAATCTGCGACAGTGACAGAAATATCATCGCGGTTGAGCGCCAGCGCCATGGTCTGCACCAGCGGCACAGCACGGTTGAGCGCATCGGCTCCGGCGGTTGCCGGCAACACCAGACGCAGATCAGTCAGGCCCTCACCGTTGCGACCAATCGTGCGAAGGCTGGCAAAATCGGTCAACGCGCTGCGGTTGCCGGGATGAAACCCCGATGCCCCCGCGTCGATCTCGGTCCACAGTTCGTAGGTTGCTTCCATCGAGCAATCGACCCGGTGGTGCTGCACGGCGCGCAGGCGGACATCATTGACACCAGCCTTCAGCAGCGCCGGCGAAATGTTGATGACCTGCTTGTCAAAGCCCGACGGCGAACGGATCGGGAATTCGCCGACCGGCGAACCGTTGACCATGACCGCCATCAACGAGGCTTCCGGCATCACCGAGACTGCGTTGCGATAGGAAATCACCAGATCGCCACCGGCTGAGAGCGAGGCCGCGTCGAGCATGAAGCTGAGATTGGCGACATCGTCCTCGCCCTTTAGCATGAGGGCCGACTTTGATTGCTCGAACGCCGTCAGGATCAGACCTTGGTCGGCAGCGGCGCGTGCCAGCGCCACCGGGCGGGTCGACAGGATGGTGCTTTCACCCAGGCCACGCAACGAGGTAACATTGCTCGCCGGGCCTGCCGGCGGTGTATCCGACAGCAGGCTTTGGGCCAGTGCCGGAGACGCGATGGCGACCGCAGCGAGAACTGTTGCCGCAGCGATGGAGAGGACCTGTTTACGCATGGGACCGTACTCCCCGATCACCGGAATTTCCGGCGCCCTGCCCGGGATCCGGGTGTTGTTTGCCTTGACCACAATGGGCGCGTCGGCGTGGGATTCGATCTTGCCCGAGCGACCGAAGCCGAGCAGGTAGCCGGTGGCACGGAAGGATTCGACAATGCTCCAGCGGGCAAACCGTACGGTGCCGCGGACAATATCAAGCCGCACCTGGCGGCGGCTGATACGCTCCTGGAGAACATCCTGATCGGAAAACATGACTTCCGCGATGGCCATGAAAGTCTCGGGCATGCGCTCGGGATAGGCAAAGCCGAAGACATTGGTGCCATCAAATTCACGCACCGAGCGGATGGTCACCGGGAACGATACCGGGCGTCCGCCACGGCGCACTTCAATAGAACCGGACCAGTCCGATTCAGGATCAATGTCGGGCTCCTGATCGGCAAATTGCACCGACACACCGCCGCTCGATGCATCGAGCAGGATGACGGTCCAGGTCTTGGCGCCGCGGCGCAGCAAACCATGGCGACGGATCGGCAGACGCTGGTTGCGACGCAACTCGCGGCGTTCGGCAACCACGCCAAGCCCGGCCCCGGCGACACCAAGATTGATCAGGTTCCACAGCGCCACGATCATCAGCAGATCCGAGGCGACCGGTTCGGTGGCAAGACGCCACAGCGAGTAGACCGCAGCCGCCAGCAAGACGAAGAAGATCACGAAATACGGAATAGCGATCGGCGACAGCCCATTGGAATTCAAGGTCTGGCCCTTGGCGGTGACATTGAAAGTGGGCTTGCGCGGGTTGCGGATCACGCTGGCGATCGAACCAATCAGCATGACCGACTGGACGTACTCGTATAGTTCCGACACCCAGGGCCAGCGCACCTTGCCGTAGAGATAGCTCTGCATGGCGAAGGAGGCGATCAGGTAGGTCAGCGCATAGGCGCCGAATTCCTGGATATTGGCCTGATAGATTTCCAGCGAGAAGAAGATGTAAAGCAGCGGCGAGAGCATGAAAGTCAGCCGCGACAGCGGGAACAGCCAGAACAAATTGATGCCGGCGTAGCAGACGCGCTGACCGATCGTCAGGCCCTTGGCCAGGAATGGCCGCTTGAGGATCAGGATCTGCAGCATGCCCTGGCACCAGCGGGCGCGCTGGCCGATGAAGGCGACAAAGGTTTCTGGCTGCAGGCCGGCAATCAACGGCTTGTCGACATAGAGCGAACGCCAGCCCCGGGCGTGCAGGCTGAGCGCGGTCTCGCAATCCTCGGTGATCGACTGTCCAGAGAAACCGCCTTCGCTTTCAAGCGCCTCGCGGCTGAGGACGGCGGCCGATCCGCAGAAGAACGAGGCGTTCCATTTGTCGAGACCGCGCTGCAGCACCGAATAGAACATCTCGTTTTCGGACGGCATCGATCGGAAGGTGCGCAGGTTCTTCTCAAGCGGATCCGGGTTGAGGAAATAATGCGGCGTCTGGACCAGAAACAGCTTCGGATCCTCAATGAAGAAACTCACGGTTTCCTTGAGGAATTCACGTACCGGGGCGTGATCGGCGTCAAACACGACAACCAGCTTGGATTTCGATACGCGCAGCCCGTCATTAAGGTTTCCGGCCTTGGCGTGGTCGTTCTTCTTGCGGCTGTGGTAATTGACACCCATGGCCTTGCACAATGCCTTGAGCTGCTCCTGCCGGCGGGTGGCAGCAAGCGCCACGGTCGGGTCCTTGTGGGTCCGCTTGGCCTCGGTACCGCCGTCATCAAGCAGCCAGATGGTCAGCTTGTCGCGCGGATAGATCATCGATTTGGCCGCGGCCAGCGTCCCGGCCAGCAGATCGGGGTCTTCGTTGTAGGTCGGGATGAACACATCGACGGTGGGCAACTCGTCAAGCGAACGGACCTTCGGGGTGACGCGCTTGATCGGATCGGCCAGCATGAAGAAACTGATCGCCAGCATCGCCAGGCAGTACATTTCCGCGAGGTAGAGCAGCAGACCGGGAATGAAATTGAGTGGTTCGGAAAACACCGGCAATGTTTCCGTTGTCCGCCAGAAGGCGTAGCGCAGCGCCAGCACGCCGCAAAATATGAATGTGATGAAACGGAAAACAGTGTTCTCCGGACGGCTCATGCCGAAGAACATGGCCCCCAGCGCCGCCAGACTTACTACCAGTTGTGCCTGAAGACTCAACGGCAGCCAAAGGAGCGCCAGACCGAGACCACCGGCCAGCGTCGCAAACCATTTCGTGCACATCATGTGCAATTTCCCCACCTGTTGATCGTCCCCGCATCATGCGGAGTTGCCGCTTTCGGCCCATAGATATCTACTGGCTAAATAGTTCACGGTTTCCTAAACCGGTTATTAAGCACGTGGTTTCCAAAGCGATGGTTAATCAATGGTTTACGAGCGCTGACCGGAGACCGCGAAAAGGCCTCTAGGTCGACATGGCCAGCGTGTGGTGCGAGCCCGATCCTCACCTTGCGGCGCCATCGTGGATTTGTCAGATGATCGGTGGGGTTGATGAATGAATATTCATTCACTATATTCCCGCCAGATAACGCGCACCACAAAACCGCGCGCGCGCGCTGGGCAGCCCTAATCTGGCCCAGATAAACGTGACCGCAGGAAGCATCGCATGGACACCGCTCAGGCCGACATTGCCCGCCAACGGGTATGTGACATTCTGGACAAGGTAAAATCCGTCTTCGCCCTCAACGGCTTTGATGGCGCATCAATGCAGGACCTTGCACAGGCCGCGCAAATGAGCGTGGGCAATTTCTACCGCTATTTCTCGTCCAAGAACGCCATCATCACGGCGTTGGTAAAGCGCGACCTCGAAGAGATCGAAGCGGTGTTTGCCACCATACAAACGGCCTCTGATCCAGGCGCCGTGTTCATGCAATTGCTGCGCTACCGCATCGAAAATATGCCGTTCGAAGACGCCGCCTTGTGGAGCGAGGTCCAGGCCGCCGCCAGCCGGTCGCCGGAAATCGCCGAGCTGATGCGCAACATGGAAAAGACTGTGCGCGGCAATATGGTCGACGCGCTAGTGCGAATTCACAATACCGACGACGCCGGCGCCGTGGAGGATTTTGGCATCCGCGCGCAATTCGTGATCCTGCTGATGCATGGCTTCGCTCAACGCATGAACTGCTCTGGCGAAAGCACGATGAATGAGCAGACCCGAGCCGTTGGCGAATTGTTGCTGTCAACCATTCGCGACGTCGCGTTCAAGCCCCTTTCAAACCCGAGCCGTAACCGGATTTTTCTTATGCGCAATTTCATTGCCTTATTGTTCAGCCTGCCGCTTCTTGCCGCTGCCCCTTTGTCGGCTGCTGCAGTCGATGCGGAAAAAACACCGGTAGCAACCACGCAACCGCCTTCGATCATTGCCGCGCGGGCGGTTGAGGCCCAAATCACCGACCGGGTGTTGGCCAACGGCATGATCACTGCCGTCGAGGAAGTGCTTGTGGCGCCGCAGGTCGAAGGTCTGGCGATCGAAAGCCTGAGGGCTGATGTCGGCGACCAGGTGGAAGCAGGCTCGGTGCTCGCCACCCTGTCAGACGACCAGCTTATCCTGCAGGAAAGCCAGCTGGAGGCCAACCGCGCCAAGGCGCTGGCCGCAATTGCCCAGCTTGAAGCCCAGCTAGCGGAAGTTAACTCGAACGCGGCAGAATCGGTCAAGACCAGCAAACGGGCGCAGCAACTGGCCAAGAGCGGCACCTATTCGAGTGTTCAGGCCGAGCAAGCCGAAGCCCAGGCTACCGCCGCGCTGGCGCGGGTCCGTTCGGTGGAACAATCGGTCAAGGTCGCAGAAGCCGAGATTGCGCTGATCGACGCGCAGCAGAAAGACATCGAGTTGCGGCTGGCCCGCACCGAAGTCAAGGCGCCGGTGTCGGGCGTTGTCTCGGCACGTGGCGCCCGGGTTGGCGCCATCGCCAGCGCCGGGGCCGGGCCGATGTTCTCGATCATCCGCGATGGGGCCCTGGAACTGCGCGCCGATGTGGCTGAAGTGGACATGCTCCGGATTGCCGAAGGCCAGGATGTCCAACTCAAGCTGATCGGCTCGGCGGAACCACGCGAAGGTACCGTCCGGCTGATCGAACCGACACTCAACCTGACCACGCGGCTCGGCATGGCCCGCATCGAGATCAAGAACAGCCAAGGCTTGCGCGCCGGCATGTTTTCAGATGCTGAAATCATCGTGGCGCAGCGGAATGCCGTCGTGGTGCCGGTCACCTCTGTCAACATTACCCCCGAGGGCGCCAACGTGCTCAAGATCAGCGACGGAACCGCCCGACGAACGGCAGTCACCATCGGCATTCGCGAGGGCGGTCTGCTGGAAATTGCGAAGGGGCTAGCCGCCGGAGACTTGATCGTCGCCAAGGCCGGCGCATTCGTGCGTGATGGAGACCGGGTGACACCGGTGGAACAGACCGACAGCGGCGATATTGCCGCAATCAGCCAGTGAGCCGCAGATGATGAACTTTTCCGCCTGGGCCATCCGTAACCCGATCGCCCCGATCCTGGCTTTCACGCTGCTGACGATTGTCGGCATCCAATCCTTCTTCACCTTGCCGATCACCCGGTTTCCCAACATCGACGTGCCGCTGGTGGCGATCACCGTGGCCCAGTCTGGCGCGGCCCCCTCCGAGCTCGAGGCGCAGGTCACCAAGGAAATCGAAGACGCCGTGGCCGGGATCAACGGCGTTGACGACATCGCCTCCACCGTGGCCGACAATGTCTCGACCACCACGGTGATCTTCCGCATGGAAGTGCCGACCGATCAGGCTGTGCAGGACGTCAAGGATGCCATCGACCGGGTACGTGGCGATCTGCCGGCATCGGTGGAAGAGCCGATCGTCACCCGCATCGACGTCGAGGGCCAGGCAATCATGACCTTTGCGGTCAACGCGCCGGGGATGACGCTGGAAGAGGCGTCCTGGTTTGTCGATGACACCGTCAAGCGGGCCCTGCAGGGCCAACGCGGCGTCGGTCGGGTCGACCGTTACGGGGGCGCCGACCGGGAAATCCGTATCGAACTCGATCCGGCGCGACTTGATTCCTACGGTGTCACCGCCGCCGACGTGAACCGCCAGTTGCGCGCCACCAACGCCAACCTCGGCGGTGGCCGTGGTGAAATCGGCGACCGCGAACAAGCGATCCGCACGCTCGGCAATGCGGCTGATGTGCAGGCGTTGTCGGAAACGACCATTGCCTTGCCAAATGGCCGCTACGTGCGGCTTGGCGATCTCGGCCAGGTGCGCGATACCTATGAAGAACTGCGCTCGTTCGGCCGCTACAATGGCGATCAGGTGGTCTCGTTTGCGGTATTCAGGGCCAAAGGCGCCAGCGAAATTTCCGTCGCCGAGGTGGTAACCGAGACACTGGACGAGATCCGCGCTGACAACCCCAACGTCGAACTGGTACCGGTCGACGACACCGTGTTCTACACCTATGGCAACTATGAATCCGCGCTGCAGACGCTGGCCGAAGGCGCCTTGCTGGCGGTGCTCGTGGTGCTGTTGTTCCTGAGAAACTGGCGGGCGACGCTGATCGCCGCGGTGGCGCTGCCGCTCTCGGCAATTCCGACATTCTTCGTGATGGAGCAGCTTGGATTCTCGCTCAACCTGGTCAGCCTGCTGGCGATCACGCTGGCGACCGGTATCCTGGTCGATGACGCGATCGCCGAGGTGGAGAACATCTCGCGCCACATCCGCATGGGCAAGACGCCCTACCGGGCCTCGATGGAAGCCGCCGACGAGATTGGGCTGGCGGTGATTGCCACCACCTTCACCATCATCGCGGTGTTCGTGCCGGTGTCGTTCATGCCCGGCATTCCCGGCCAGTATTTCAAGCAGTTCGGCATGACCGTGGCCGTCGCCGTGATGTTCTCGCTGCTGGTGGCGCGGCTGATCACGCCGATGATGGCCGCCTATCTGATGCGCGACAGCGACGGCCATGACGCCGAAGGCCAGACCGACGGCCGGATCATGCGGGGCTACACCTGGTTCATCTCCAAGACGCTGCGCTGGCGCTACACCACGTTGCTGGCGGCGATTTGCTCGCTGGTGGTGGCAGTGCATTTCATGGCGCAGGTGCCGGGTTCATTCCTGCCACCTGAAGACGTCTCCCGTGTCAGCGTCAGCGTTGAGCTGCCGCCCGGCGCCACCCTGGCCGACACTGACCGCACCACCCAGGCCATGCGCGACGTCATCAAGGATGTCGACGGTGTGGACAACGTCTTCATTCTCGGCGGCACCTCGCCGAAGGGCGAAATGGATATCCGCCGCGCCTCGGTCTCGGTGCTGCTTGAGAAAATCGAACATTCGGTGCTCAAGAAGGTGGTCAACGGGCTCGCCGGTGCGGTGCCGCTGGTTTTCGATTCGCTGCCGCGTATGGAGGTTCTGGGCCGAACCCGGTCGCAAGCCGAAATCGAGGCGGAAATTTTCGACAGACTGGCGGTGATCCCCGACATTCGCGCCTACAAGCTCAACGACCGCGGCGACCGCGACCTGACCTACAACGTCATTTCCACCGACGAGGCGGCGATCGACCGGGCTGTAGCCATGCTCGAGCCGAGACTCAAGGCCGAAGAGGTGTTGTCCAGTGTCTCCATTTCCGGTGCGCTGCCGCGCCCGGAAGTCCAGATCCGGCCAAGAACCGAGGAAGCCGCAAGACTCGGGGTCACCACCGCACAGATCGCTGAAACCGTGCGTGTCGCCACCATCGGCGATATCGACGCGGGGCTGGCCAAGATCACGCTCGACAACCGGCAGATCCCCATTCGGGTGCAGCTTGATCCGATCTACCGGACCGACATCGACCGGATCGGCAATCTGCGGATTCAGACGGCGCGCGGTGTTTCGGTACCGCTCACATCGGTGGCCGACATCGAGATCACGCAAGGTCCCTCGACCATCACCCGCTTCAACCGGCAACGGCAGGCAACGATCGGCGCCAGCCTGCCAATCGGCGTGGCGCTCAACACCGCCAAGGACCGGTTCAACGAAATCGTCAAGACCACCGAGCTTCCAGCCGGGGTTCAGGTGATGGAATCGGGCGACGCCGAAGTCCAGAACGAGTTGATGTCCAGCTTCCTCAACGCCATGCTGATGGGGCTTCTCTTGGTACTGACGGTGCTGATCCTGTTGTTCAAGGACGTGATCCAGCCGTTCACGATTCTGTTGTCGCTTCCGCTGGCGATCGGCGGTGTTGCCGCTGGCCTGATCATCACCAACAACGCGCTGTCGATGCCGGTGCTGATCGGCATCCTGATGCTGATGGGCATCGTCACCAAGAACGCGATCCTGCTGGTCGATTTTGCCGTCGAACTGATCCGCACCGGCCGCGACCGTGTCGAGGCGATGATAGAAGCCGGGCAGAAGCGGGCCCGACCGATCGTCATGACCTCGATCGCCATGTCGGCGGGCATGCTGCCAAGTGCGCTCGGGGTGGGTGAAGGCGGATCGTTCCGCGCACCGATGGCAATCGCGGTGATTGGCGGCATCATGGTCTCCACCGTGCTCAGCCTGGTGGTGGTGCCTTCATTCTTCCTGATCATGGATGACCTGTCACGGCTTTTGGGCCGGATCTTCGGGCGCTTCGTCGGACCGAAGGAAGAAGAAGCCGAAACCATGGAACCCGAAGCGATGACGGCAGCCCTCAGTGGCAATGCCGACGAGATCGCCGACCTGCGGGCCCGATTGGCACGGCTGGAAAGCCGCACAGAACCAACCCCGCCAAAACTGGTGGTCACCCGCGAAGCTGCCGAATAACAGCCATCGCAAAGGAAGGGCTGTTCATCAACGAGGTTGCCGGAACAACCATCCGGCAACCGCATAGCTTCAACGCGGGCTCATGAGAGTGGAACGGGAGCAACCGGAGTCTGAAATGCGGTTTGGAATAGCGACTGAGGCTTTCGACCCACGCTTCAAACGCCGAGCATCTCGGTTTCAATATCACGGGTGAGTTCAACCGGGGTGCCGGTCCAGACGCTTTTGCCACGGGCCAGGATAACGCAGCGGTCGGCCACGGCGCGGAGTTCGGAAAACGCCTTGTCGATGACCAGGATCGACTGTCCACCCTGTTTCAGCTTGGCAATCGCCGCCCAGATTTCCTGACGCACCACCGGGGCCAGCCCTTCGGTTGCCTCGTCAAGGATCAACAGCCGCGGATTGGTCAGCAGCGCCCGGGCAATCGCCAGCATCTGCTGTTCGCCGCCCGACAGCGTCGCCGCCGTCTGGCCCAGTCGTTCGCCAAGCCGGGGGAACAGGGCGATGGCAGCGGGCTGGTCCCAGGCGCCGGGGCGGGCCGAGGCCATCAGGTTTTCAGAGACTGTCAGGCCTGCAAAACAACGTCGGCCCTCCGGCGCCAATCCGATTCCGAGCCGGGCGGCGCGGAACGACGGCAACACCGTGAGATCCTGACCGTCAAACCGGATCTCGCCACGGGTCGTGCGCAGCATTCGCGAGATCGCCCGCACGGTGGTGGTCTTGCCCATGCCGTTGCGGCCCATCAGGGCCACCAGTTCGCCTTCAGCGATATCGAGATCGACACCGAACAGCGCCTGCGAAGCGCCGTAAAAGGCTTCGAGGCCGCGCACCTGGAGCAGGCTCATGCTTCATCCTCCCCGAGATAGGCGGCGCGCACTTCCGGATGATTGCGGATATCGTCGGCATTCCCACGGGCGATGATGGACCCGGCAACCAGCACCGAAATGCGGTCGGCCAGCCGGAACACCGCCTCCATGTCGTGTTCGATCAACAGGATCGGGGCCTCGTTGCGCAGCTTGTCGAGAAAACCGATCAACCGGTTAGAGCCTTCCTGGCCGAGGCCTGCCATCGGTTCATCCATCAGGAAAATCCGCGGCCGCATGGCAAGCGCCATGGCGATTTCCAGCAGCCGCTTTTCGCCATGCGAGAGTTCACTGACGCGGACACCAGCACGGTCGGCCAGGCCAACGCGCTCCAGCGCTTCCATCGCCTCGCCGGTCAGATCGCTATCCTTGGCGACTGGGCGCACAAAGCCGAACACCGAGCGCCGCCGCGCCTGTGCTGCCAGCGCCACATTGCCGCGTGCGGAAAACTCCGGCACCAGCGAGGAAACCTGAAAGGTGCGTGTCAGCCCGAGCCGGGCGCGCGCAGCCTGTCCGAGATCGCCGATCTCGCGGCCGCCAAACCGGATCGACCCGGCATCAGCCTTGAGTTCTCCAGCCACCAGCTTGATCAGGCTCGACTTGCCGGCGCCGTTGGGCCCGATCAGGGCGTGGATTTCGCCAGGCTTGAGATCCAGATCGACATTGTCGGTTACCTTCAACGCGCCGAAGGATTTATCGAGGCCGGAGAGCGAGAGAACCGAATCAATCATGCCGCGCCCTCCCCGCCAGCAGGCCGATAAAGCCGCCACGGGCAAACAGCACCACAGCCAGAAGCGCCGCGCCGAGGAAGAACTGCCAATGGCTGGTGAAACTGCCAAACACATGCTCGAACAGCACAAACAGGCAAGCGCCAACCACTGGCCCGAACAGCCGGGCGACGCCGCCGAGAATGATGAACACCATGATTTCGCCGGACTGGTGCCAGGACAACATCGAGGGGCTGACAAAGCGGTTGAGATCGGCGTAGAGCGCGCCGGCGAGCCCGGTGACCATGCCGGAGATGACAAAGGCGGCAAGCTTGATCCCGTAAGGTGAGAGCCCGAGGGCTGCGACCCGGCCCTCATTCTGGCGCACCGCCTGCAGCGCGGTGCCGAAGCGTGCGCCGGTCATCTGCCACTGGGCGATCAGAACCACCATCAGCACCGCGTAGCAGAGCAGGAAGAAATCGAGCGGCCTGAGCGTGTTGATCCCGGGAAAACTATTGCGGACATAGATCGAAAGACCATCCTCGCCACCATAGGCGGGCCAGGAGATGGCGAAATAATAGATCATCTGCGCGAACGCCAGCGTGATCATGATGAAATAGACGCCCGATGTGCGCAGGCTGAGCAGACCGATGACCAGCGCGGCGACGCCGCTGACCAGCATCGCCACCAGCCACAGCACCAGCATCTGGTTGGTGCCATTGACGACGAACGGCGAGGTCATCAGCGGCTCGTAATTCTGGTGATGGGTGGCAACAATACCCACTGCATAGCCGCCAAGACCGAAAAACGCGGCATGGCCGAAGGAGACCAGCCCGCCCAGGCCGAGCGCAATGTTGAGGCCGACACCGGCCAGCGCCAGAATGGTGGCGCGGGTGGCGAGCGTCACCAGGAATGGTTCATCGGCAAAATAGGCAATCAACGGCCCGATGAGCAGGATCAGCGCCAGCACGATGTTGAGACGTCGTTCGGTGATCAGCTCAGGCATTGGCGGAAAACAACCCTTTTGGCTTGAAGACCAGGACGACGGCCATCAGCAGGTAGATCAGCATCGAGGCCAGTGCGGCGCCGACGCCGCGGGCGGCGGAAGCCTCCATCACGGTGGCAAGCAGTGTCGGCAGCAGGAAGCGCCCCATCGTATCGACCAGGCCGACGATCAGGGCAGCGACCAGCGCGCCGCGGATCGAGCCAATGCCGCCGATGACGATGACCACGAAGGCGAGGATGAGTACCGGTTCGCCCATGCCGACCTGGACCGACTGGATGGCGCCGATCAGCGCACCCGCAAAACCGGCAAGGCCTGCGCCGAGCGCGAACACCACCGTGTAGAGAAAACGGATATCGACACCCAGCGCGGCAATCATCTCACGGTCGGATTCGCCGGCGCGGATCTGCATGCCAAGCCTGGTGCGGCTGATCAGCAAGCCAAGACCTATCGCCACCAGCAGGCCGGCAACAATGATCGCGAGGCGATAGGCGGGATAGGGCAACCCGCCGGGCAGCATCACCGGACCCGAGAGCATTGCCGGCGGATCGAGATAAAGCGGAAACGAGCCGAAGACAAAGCGCACACCTTCGGAAAACATCAACACCAGGGCGAAGGTGGCCAGCACCTGATCGAGATGATCGCGGTCATAAAGCCTGCGGATCACCACCATCTCGACCAGCGCGCCAAGGGCTGCGGCTGCGACCAGACTGGCCACCAGGCCGAGCCAGAATGAACCGGTATACGCCGCCACCGCTGCGCAGACGAAACCGCCAACCATGAACAGCGAGCCGTGTGCAAGGTTGATCAGCCCCATGACGCCGAAGATCAGGGTCAGCCCGGCCGCCATCAGAAACAGCATGACGCCGAGTTGCAGTCCGTTGAGGATCTGCTCGATAAAAAGGGCAACACTCATTGATGGCCGCGCTCACACCAGGGCAAGAAAGACAGGCCGGGCGGAACCACATGGTCCGCCCGGCACTGGTGCATGATCACATCTTGCAATCGACGGCATAGGCGTCGGCATGGTCTTCAAGCGCCACACCAATCAGTTTGTTGGTGTAGACATCGCCTTCCTTGACCACTTCGCGGACATAGATGTCCTGGATCGGGTGGTTGTTGTTGCCGAATTTGAAGTCGCCGCGGGTGGACTTGAAATTGGCCGCCTTCAGCGCTGCGCGGAAAGCGTCCTTGTCGGAAATCGAGGCCGCATCCATGGCCGAGATCAGCAGGTTGGCGGTGTCAAAGCCCTGACTCGAATAGAGCGATGGCAGACGGCCATACTCAGCAGTGTAGCTTTCGACAAATGCCTTGTTGGTCTCGTTGTCGAGATCCTTGGACCATTGCGAGGTGTTCTTGACGCCGAGGGCTGCGTCGCCCACTGCCTGCAAGATGTTCTGGTCGAACGAGAAGGCAGGTCCGAGCAGCGGGATTTCCACGCCGGCACCGGCATATTGCTTCATGAAGGCAATGCCCATGCCGCCAGGCAGGAAGAAGAAGACGCTGTCTGCGCCCGAAGCCCGGATTTCAGCGATCTCGGCAGCATAGTCGGTCTGACCGAGCTGGGTGTAGATCTCGTTGGCAATTTCGCCCTTGAAGAAGCGCTTGAACCCGGTCAGTGCATCCTTGCCGGCCGGATAGTTCGGCGCCAGGATGAAGCTCTTCTTGAAACCGGCGGTGGTTGCATAGGCGCCCATGCCTTCATGCAGATTGTCGTTCTGCCAGGCGATGTTGAAGTAATTCTCGTTGCAGCCGGCGCCGGCAAGCGCGGACGGACCGGCATTCGGAGACAGATAGATCTTGCCCTGCGCCACGGCGCTCGGAACCACGGCCATGGCCAGGTTGGACCAGATGATGCCGGTCATCACGTCGACCTTGTCGGACTGGATAAGCTTGTCGGACAGCTGAACCGCGAGATCGGGCTTCTGCCCGTCGTCTTCGATGATCAAATCGATATCGGTGTGGCCGGATTGTTTTACCGCCAGCTGAAAGCCGTCACGCACATCAATGCCCAGCGACGCGCCGCCGCCCGACAAAGTGGTGATCATGCCGACCTTGACCGGCTCGGCGACCGTTGCCGACACGCCTGCCATCAGGCCTGCCACTGCCGCGATTGCTACGAATGATTTTTTCATTGTGGATCCTCCCGTTGTTATTCGACACCGCCGGCGCTTGTTTCATTCCGGTCGATATCTTAGCTTGTTTTCACGGCGGCCTGCCTCCGCCTTGCAGCAGAACCTTATCAGCAGGCCCGCAGAATTCCAGTATTTTTTTAAGCTTAAAGTATTTCTCGATCGAATGCCCCTTGCGATCTTGGCGCGGTCATGGTTCCAACGTGGTTACAGGGTGGAGCCGATGCGGACCGAGATGTGGCCGCAAGGGTTCTGCCCCACACAAATGACGCGCCGCTGGCATTCGGCCAGGTGCAAGGATGCTTCAAGGGCCGCGCCCGCCGCAAACTGGGAGATTTTCGATGCAATGTTTTTTCGTGGAATTTCAATGCAAGCTCGGCCAAGCCTATGCGGTGGCCGATGAGATCGCCAATCGCGAAATCGCGTCGGAGATCTACTCCGTCAGCGGCAGGTTCGACCTGATGGCCAAGTTCTACATCGAGGATGACGTCGACATCGGCCGGTTCATCGCCGAACAGGTCCACACCGTTCCGGGCATCGAGCGCACTCAGACGATGCTGACCTTCAAGGCATTTTAAGCGCTCAAGGGAGGGTAAGCGCCGGCCGTGCGGAAAGCCCGGCCACGGCTGCTCGGTCGGGCGTCATTCCAGACAATGTGCTTGAAGAAAGAAATGGTACGATTGGGTGGGCTCGAACCACCGACCTCCGGATCCACAATCCGGCGCTCTAACCAACTGAGCTACAACCGCACACCAGCGTCCAAGGATCAGGTCCAAGCCGCTTTCTTGTCGCTCACATACGGCGGTCGGCTGTTTTTTGCAAGAGGTGTCGGCGCTGTTTTGGCATTTTCAGATGGTTGAAATCGACAAAGCAAAAGGCCGGGCGCTGGGCCCGGCCTCTGATCGTCTGGCAACTGATGAAATCAGGCAGCCTTGAATTCGTCCATGGCCTTGGTCGACACGGTCTTGACCGGTGCAGACACGTCTTCGGCAACCTTGCGGGCGGCTTCCTGCATGGTCTTGGCCTGGTCGGCCATCAATTCAGCCTGCTTGCGGAAGAAACCGGTCTGCAGTTCGACCATCTGAGCAACCGACTTGACGCCAAGCAGGGCTTCCATGTGCGACAGCGAATGCTCGGTGTTGACGCGGACGGCATCGATTGCCTTGAGGCTGAGTTCGACGGTGCCGGCCTGGGCATTTTCGAGGGTGGTTTCGACTGCCTTGGTTGCGTCTTCGGCAACGGTCTTGACCTTGGCGTAAGCTTCCTTGCTCTGGTTGACCGACTTGTCGGCCATTTCGCGGTAGCTGTCAGCCATGGTGGTCATGTCGAAAGTCGGGAACTGGAACATTTCGGCAGTGGTTGTGGTTTTCTTGGTCGCCATGTCACTTCTCCTTGAAGCATCAGGGGGACCGGTAGCGGCCCCGTTTCAATCTGAAGAGACCTATAGCAAGCTTTATGGTGCAGTGCAATATAAATGTGCGACGCACCATACGTTAACCGTTTCTTGACAATTCGGGGCCAGCCAACCGCCTCCGGCTGGACCGGCGCTGGCGTGAAAGCTATTAATAAACCCTTAATCCGCCTGAATACGGCGGCAAATTCCGCCGAAACTGGATTCCAACCATGCTGGCACATCATTATCCGTTCATTGACCTTGCAGTTCACGCCGCAGTCAGGGACCGTTTTGCCAAGGGCGGCGCCGTTGCGGTGCTAAGCCCTGATCTTGACGAAGTATTATGGGCCAATGGCGCGGCGGCGCATCTGTTCGGTTTCGACACGATCTATGATGTGCTTGAAGAAGGCATCGGCGGCCAGCCGGTCACCCGGCGACAGATCGAAAGTGCCGTCAGCGGATTACAGCGCACCGGCAAGCCGCAGAATTTCACCATGCGGCTGGCGCGCGGTTTTTCGCGGGCGATGACGCCGGCGCTGCTTGAGCACATCACGCTGCCCGATGGCGCGCAGGCCTTGCTGCTGAGCAGCCAGACTGGAACGGTGCTGGCGCCCGGCGCCCGGGCACGGCAGATCATCAGCGGATTTGAGGGCACCGGCACCCATGTCGCCGTGCTCGACGCCAAGGGCGGAATTCTCGCCGCCTCGCGGACCTTTGACGATATCGGCCTTGCCGATGCCGACATTGCCCGGATGATCGCCGATGTGGCCAGCGAGGACGACCGTCTGGTCAAGCGTATGGTCGAAGCCCGCAACGGATCGATGCCGGCGGCGATCGGCAGGCTGGCAGACGAACCGCTGTTGCACCTCCTTTTCGCGGTAGAGCCCGCCCAGGAAGAAGAACAGCCGGAGGACGAAACAGAAGCGTCGGTGGGCGCTGCCGTCGTGGCGTCCGGGGCGCAAAACGTGGTGTCGTCGGATGACGCCGCCGAGACCGCTTCCGCGCAGTCCAGTGCCGCAGCTGTATGGCAACAGCCGAAACCTGCAGAGCACGAAACCACGGAACCGGAGACTGTCGAAGCCGAAGCTGGTGAGATCGAGACTGGCAACGCCGAAACCGGCGGAAACGGGATTGACGAGGACACGTTCGACGCAGAAGCGGCAGACAGGGAGCCCGCAGATACCGACCCGGCAAGCACGGCCCCTACTGGCATCGTTGATGCGGACCGTATCCGCGAGGAACTTGCTGCCAGCACCGACACGCCGATTGAAGCAGACGACATCCCCCTGCCCTTCGCCGAAGCCAGGGGTCTCGAAGTTACGCCGATCGAGGATGACGCG
Source organism: Hoeflea algicola (assembly GCF_026619415.1). NCBI lineage: Bacteria > Pseudomonadati > Pseudomonadota > Alphaproteobacteria > Hyphomicrobiales > Rhizobiaceae > Hoeflea > Hoeflea algicola. The sequence continues at coordinate 4,184,177 of NZ_JAOVZR010000001.1, read as the reverse complement.
GTCGGCCCTGACGAAGAGACTACTGATGGCGATGATACTGACAGCGCAACACAAACTACGGAAACACAAACAGAGGTCCGCCCGAACGTCGATGACGTGACGGCTGACGCCGATTCAATTGTTCCGGCGGACCAGGCCCCCGAAGCCAGCACGCCGGCGGTGGCATCGACTGACCGTGGCGAACCGGAGTCCATACCAGATCATGCGGCCGCTCCTGGCGTTCCCGCCGAGGAGCCGCAGCCGGCGAGAATTGTGTCCGCATCTCAAGATGCACTGAGCAAGCAGGCTGCGGCGGCAACTGACTTCACGTTCGACCCCAACAGCAAGCCGGCGCGCTTTGTCTGGAAGATTGACCGCGAAGGTGCCTTCAGCGAAGTCTCGCCCGAATTCGCCGCGGCTGTCGGCCCCAATGCCGCCGATATCATCGGCCGCAAGTTTCCCGACCTCGCACGGGTGTTCAATCTGGACCCGGATCACGTGATCACCGATCTGCTCAACCGCCGCGACACCTGGTCGGGCAAGACCGTGTACTGGCCGATCCAGGGCACAGATCTGGCCACGCCGGTGGATCTTGCGGCGCTGCCGACCTACACCCGCGACCGTCAGTTTGACGGGTTTCGCGGATTTGGCATCGTCCGCAGCGGCGAAACCCGGAAGGACCCCGAAGCGCTGGGGCTGGCGCTGGTTTCAGGCTCACCCGACGCGGCGCAAGCCGAGGCCGTCGATAGACAGGATGAAGCCGACGCACTGCAAGATCACGCCGATGCTGTAACGACAATTGAGCCTAACGGCCTGGAAGGCCCTGCGGGTGAGGATGAGGCTGCGCTTGAAAGCCTCGACATGAAGCAGGATCTTGATGATCTGGCACGGCTCGATGGCATCGACGATAGCGACCAACTTGCGCAGGCTAACGACGAACCGCAAGGCGCCGACGAGGCTCCTGCAGAGAGCCCCGTGAGTGCCGACGATCCGTTCCGTGGCGAGCAGCCGGCGATCCGGTTGGCCGAAACCCGGATGCGGCGCGACAGCGACAAGATCATCAGCCTCGAAGCGCGACGGCCCCGGGCGCCACGGGAAAGCCTGTCGCCAGGCGAACAGGCGGCGTTCCGCGAAATCGGCGCGCGCCTGAGCGAAACATCGTCAGCCAGTGCTGAGGCAGACGCAACCCACGCCGCTTCAGACGACGATGCAGCAACATCGCAGCAATCAGTTGATCAGCAATCTTTCGGAAAACGCCAGTCACCGGCCCCCGATGAGCAATCGGCCGCGGGCGACATAGACATCACGTTTGACCGTCCGGATGAACCGGACGTTGAGCACCTGGAAGCGGAGGCATCCGAGCAAGCAACGGCTGCGCCGATGTCAGATCTGACAACCGCCGAGACGCCGGAGTCAGATCCGGCAACCGCCGAAACAATGGCCGAGCAAACACCGATCGAGGCAGACCCCACACCACAAAGCGCTGCCCAGGAAGAAGATACCATCACGTCCGAGGCAGCCGCCGTTTCCGATCCGGACGAGACGCCGGAAGTTGTCTGGCCGACACCGGTCGAGCCACCGCTTCCCTCGGCCTTTGCCTTGCCGCCGCGCCAGGTGATGCAATCGGGGCTTGATCCACATCTGGTGGACGCCATCCCGACGGCGCTGCTGGTGCATACTGGCGACCAGTTGATTCATGCCAACGCCGAGTTTCTGGAACTGACGGGCTATGGCTCGCTCACCGAGCTTGCCGCTGACGGCGGTCTCGAGCACCTGCTCGACCGGCCCGAGCAGCCGGAAGCGACAATCGAGGATGGCGGCTTGATCGTCCGGCGTGGCGACGGCGGCACACGTATGGTCACTGCGCGGCTGCGGTCGGTCAATTGGGGCGACGGCCAGGCGCTGCTGCTGGCGCTGTCACCGATCGAGACCATCGCTGCTGCCCCGGTTGCGCCGCTGCATGCGGTCGCCGACACGGAGGAAGCCGCATCGGAAGAAACAGCCCCTGAAGATGATACCGCCCGGGAATCCGAAGAAGCGGGCCAGACCAGCGCGCTCGAGATCGAAACCCGGGAACTGCGCTCGATACTCGAGACCGCGACTGATGGCGTTGTCATTCTCGACAATGACGGCACCATCCGCTCGATGAACAGCTCGGCCTGCGCGCTGTTCAATTATGATGAGAACGAAACCCGCACCCAACCCTTCGCGATGCTGTTTGCCCATGAAAGCCAGCGCGCCGTGATGGATTATATCAATGGCCTGGCCGACCACGGGGTTTCGAGCGTTCTCAATGACGGGCGCGAGGTGATCGGCCGCGAGGCAGCAGGCGGTTTCCTGCCGCTGTTCATGACCATCGGCCGACTGACGGGTTCGAACGGTTATTGCGCAGTGCTGCGCGACATCACCCAATGGAAACGCACCGAGGACGAGTTGCGCACCGCCAAGCGCGCGGCCGAAACCGCCAATTCGCACAAATCGGATTTTCTGGCACGCGTCAGCCACGAGATCCGCACGCCGTTGAATGCCATCATCGGGTTTTCGGAAATGATGGCGGAGGAGCGCTTCGGTCCGATCGGCAGCCCGCGCTATCTCGAATACGCCCACGACATCGGTAATTCCGGCAAGCACGTGCTCGACATCGTCAACGACTTGCTCGACATTTCCAAGATCGAGGCGGGTCAGGTGGACATGGAATTTGTCGCCGTTTCGCTCAACGATCATCTGGCCGAAAGCGTCTCACTGCTGCAGCCGATGGCCAACAGCCAGCGGGTGATCATCCGCACCAGCCTGTCTGTGTCGGTGCCCGATGTCGTCGCCGATCAGCGCTCGATCAAGCAGATCGCGCTCAACCTGTTGTCGAATGCAATTCGTTACACGCCGTCGGGCGGCCAGATCGTTGTATCGACCTCCTATGAAAGCTCGGGCAATGTCATCATTCGCATCCGCGACACCGGCATTGGCATGAACCGCAAGGAGCTTGAGCAGGCGATGAAGCCGTTTGGCCAGGTTGGCCCCGGCCCGCGCCAGCGCGGCGAAGGCACCGGGCTCGGCCTGCCCCTGACCAAAGCCATGGTGGAAGCCAACCGGGCCCAGTTCGATATCGTCTCCGCGCCCGGAGAAGGAACCCTGGTTTCAATCTCGTTCCCGCCGCAGCGCGTGCTAGCTGATTGAAACAAAAGACAAAAAAAGGGGACCATTGCCGGTCCCCTTGTTAGTTTCAAATCTGTGCTGACCACCGTTGGCGGGGGCGGAACTGCCCTGTGGTTGACACGATTAATGCGTGAAAACTGTTACCGAGACCTTACCGGTTTTGCTCAAATTTAACCAATCGCTAAGACTTCGTTTGCCTTGGTTAAATTCGAATACAGCAATTTGTTAACCATGGCCTGCCTGTTTCAACTCCGCAGCTCGGCAAGATCGGCATACAATTCCAACGCCTCGGGATTGGCCAAGGCCTCCTGGTTCTTGACCTCTCGTCCGTGAACGATGTCGCGAACCGCGAGCTCGACGATCTTGCCCGACTTGGTGCGCGGAATGTCCGCCACCGCAATGATCCTGGCCGGCACATGCCTGGGCGAAGCACCGGTCCTGATGCGGGCGCGGATCTTTGCCTGCAGCGCGTCGTCAAGCTCAACACCAGCGGCCAGCCGCACGAACAGGACGACGCGGACATCATCGTCCCATTCCTGGCCGATGCAGATCGCCTCCGCGACTTCGTCCATCTGTTCGACCTGGTTGTAGATCTCCGCCGTGCCGATCCGCACACCGCCCGGATTGAGCGTTGCATCGGAACGGCCATGGATGACGATACCACGATGGGCGGTCCATTCGGCGAAATCGCCGTGGGTCCAGATATTGTCGAAACGGGAGAAATAGGCGGCATGATATTTCTCATCGTCGGGATCGTTCCAGAAGCCAATCGGCATTGCCGGGAACGGCTTCGTGCAAACCAGTTCGCCCTTTTCGCCGGTAATCGACTTGCCGCCCTCGTCCCAGACGTCGACGGCCATGCCCAGTCCCGGCCCCTGGATTTCACCGCGATAGACCGGCAGCGCCGGAATTCCCAGCACGAAGCAGGAAACGATGTCGGTACCGCCGGAGATCGACGCCAGATGCACATCGGGCTTGATGCCTTCATAGACGAAGCTGAAGCCCTCAGGCGACAGCGGCGAGCCGGTGGAGGTCATCAGCCGCAGCGACGAAAGGTCATGAGTCTTCACCGGTTCCAGCCCTGCCTTGCGGACCGCATCGATGAATTTGGCCGAGGTGCCGAAGATGGCAAAGCGTTCGTCGGCGGCGTAATCGAACAACACATTGCCATCGGGATAGAACGGCGAACCGTCATAGAGGCACAAGGTCGCACCCACCGACAGACCCGAGGCCAGCCAGTTCCACATCATCCAGCCGCAGGTGGTGAAATAGAACAACCGATCGCCGGGATTGATGCCGCAGTGCAGCCGATGCTCCTTGAGATGCTGCAGCAATGTGCCGCCGGCCGAATGGACGATGCATTTGGGGATGCCGGTGGTGCCGGATGAAAACAGGATATAGAGCGGATGCGAGAATGGAAGTTGCTCATAGACCACCGGGCCCGCCGTATAATCGGCGATGAAGGCTGCAAGGGTTTGCCCCCCGGCACAGCCGCTGCGACCGCCTCGGCGTCGTCCAACAGCGGCACGATCACGGTGGCTTCGGCGCCGAGCTCGGCGGCTATCTCGGCCAGCTTGTCAGTCACCAGCTGGCGCTTGCCATTATACCAGTAGCCATCGCAGGAAATGAACAGTTTGGGCTCGATCTGGCCAAACCGGTCGAGCACGCCGCGAACGCCGAAATCGGGCGAACAGGACGACCAGATCGCCCCGATCGACGCCGCCGCCAACATGAAGGCGATGGTTTCTGGCATGTTCGGCATCATTGCCGCAACCCGGTCGCCCTTGCCGACACCATGAGCGCGAAACGCCTGCTGCAGCTTCGAGACCAGCGCCGCGAGTTCGTCCCAGCTCATCTGCCGACTGAGCTTGTCCTCGGCGCGAAACAGCATCGCCGGCTCGGCGCCACTGCGCACCAGCAGGTTCTCGGCAAAATTCAGTTGCGCGTCGGGGAAAAACCGGGCGCCGGGCATGGCGTCGCCATTTTCGACAATCCGCTCACCCTTGGTGCCGCGCACGCCGCAAAAATCCCACAGCGCCGACCAGAAACCTTCGCGGTCGGCAATCGACCAGTCGTGCAGGGCGAACGGATCGCTGAGCGACAATCCAGCTCTCTCGCCTGCAAAGGCGGCAAACGCCATCCACGGGCTGTCCTGCAATTGCTTGGCGTCCGGGGTCCACAGCGGCGCTTCTGTCATCTTCTGCTCCTGCGATATCATGCGGCTAACTTGTTCCCGATTTAGTAGCACCAGCATGCGCTGATGCAAACTGCCGTTCGGCTTTGCTCCAAGCCCTTGATGGCAAACGCACTGGCCAATTGCATTCGCCCCCGCCACGCTTTAACCAGAACATCAGAACAACGGTTCAGGAGTACCGGGTTTGAAATCCAACATCGCGCAATGGCCTCTGCGAAGAATAGCGATCGCGGTGCTTGTGATAATTGTGGCGATTGGCGCCAGCCTGCCGCTTGCCGTGTCGAGCGGTCTGGTTCGCGACCGCCTGGAGCGCGACATCAGTGCCTGGGTCGGCCACACGGTGTCGCTGGGCGGCGCCCCGTCACTGGATTTCTGGCCGACGCCAACCATCAAGCTCGACAATGTCGAGATCCGCCCCTCGACCTTTGCAGGCGGTGACCCGATCCTGCGCGCCGAGAGCATCGTTGCCAATTTCAATCTGTTCTCGGCGGTTCTCGGAGCGCCGAGCTTTTCGGAATACCGGCTGATCCGGCCGACCTTCAATGTCGAACTGTATCCCGGAGCGACGTCCAACTGGTCGTCGCCCTCAGGCGAGCTGGCCAAGGGAATTACCGCCGCGGTGGCCCGCTACCAGGCGCAGCAGGCCGGCGACAGTGTGCCGGCAACCGCGGTGATCCCGGAATCGGCAGCGCTCGGCACCATCACCATTGTCGACGGCAGCCTGAAATGGGTTCGCGACCCGGGTGCGGAAGCCACCAAGCTGACGGCCATCAACGGCTCGCTTTCCTGGACCGCGCCTACTGCAATTGCCCGCGCCGACATCACCGCGATTTTCCGGGGCGAACAGGTCAAGCTGAGCGGTAGCACATCGAAACCGCTGCTGCTGCTTGGCAAGCGCATGGCGCCGGTGGAACTCAAGCTCACATCGGCGCCACTGAACTTCGACTTCAAGGGAACGACGACCCTTGGCGGCAACCTGTTCGTCGCCGGAGCACTCGAATTATCCAGCGCCTCGGTGCGCCGCACGCTGGAATGGTCGGGAACCGACATCCGGCCCGGCGAGGCGCTCGGCGCGCTCGCATTATCGGCGCAATTGTCCACCGAAGCAAAGAAAGCCAAGCTCGACGAGCTGATCATCGAGGTTGACAAGAACCGCGGCATTGGTGTGCTGGATGTCGAATTGCGCGACGACGCTCCGCCATTGATTGTCGGCACCCTTGCCTTCAATTCGCTCGACATCGGCTCGTTCCTTCAGGCCTTCACGCCTCTGCCGCAGGCCGGCGACGACATCGCCTCGACCATCGATACGCGGTTCCTGCGCGAGATCGGCCTCGACCTGCGGCTGTCGGCGCAATCGGCCAATTTCGGCCCGGTGGCGATGTCCAACCTGGCGGCCGCGGCGCGCGTGGACCAGGGCCGCGCCTATTTCGATGTCGGCGATGGCACCGCCTTTGGCGGCAGCGTGATCGGTCGCATCGCGCTGTCGGAAAAAGGCATCGACGGTGGTGTCAAAGTGCAATTGTCGGCCCGCGATACCGATTTCGGACGGCTTTACGACGCCATCGGCCTGACCGGCCCGCTGCCGCGCGGCATTGGATCGCTGGATATCGAGGTGACCTCGCCCTATCCGACATGGGCCACCGCGCTCACCGATCTCACCGGGCGGATCAATCTGGCCGTCGGCAAGGGCGTGGTGCCGGGGCTCAACATCCCGAAATTCCGCGAACTGGCCGAAACCGAGCGTTTCTTCGATCTCGACCAGCTTGGTACCGGGGCCGGGTTTGCGTTCGATTCCGCCCATATCGAAGCCATGATCGCCGATGGCCAGGCCGATCTGAAGATTGCCGAACTGATCGGCCCAAAGCAGATGATTTCGCTCTCGGGCGTGATCCCCTATTTACGATCGAGCCTGGCCATTGCCGGAATTCTGGGTCCCAAGCCTCCGGCCAAGGATGCCGCTGCGGCCCCCGCCGACGCCAGCATAGAACCGCTGAGGTTCTTCGTCGGCGGTTCCTGGCCGCAGCCGGTGATTTCACCGGTCAAACCGTGAGTGGGCAGCGCGATCGATCAATGCTTGCGCAATATCGCACATTTGGCGACAATCCGGCACAATGGCGCAATGTGTTCGGGCGGAATATGCAGCGCTGTAGTCAAAACCGGTCGACCCGAGCGCGCATTACCGGCCTGGCAAGGGAGTAGGGGCACACCATGTTGCGGGTGATTTCGGCAATCGTCAAAATCGGGCTGGCTTCGCTTGCCACCGGCGCGGTGCTGTCGGCTCTCAACATCTCCGCAGCCGAACTGCTCGAAGAAATCGGGTTGACGCCCGAGCGGGTGTTTGCGCTGTTGCAGGAGGGCGCGGCCTGGGCCATCCCCAACATCGTGCTCGGCTCCATGGTGATCGTGCCGATCTGGCTGGTTACCTATCTGCTGCGCCCGCCGCGCAGCTGAGATCCCTCACCCGTACGGTCTTTTCCCGCGCGTGCCTTACCTTTCGGCGGTAGCGGCCTGTTCGTCGCGCAAGCGCTTGACTTCGCGGCTCTTGGTGAGCACCGAGGCGATGATCACGCCGATCGCCACCACGGCGATCATCAGTGTGCTCACAGCGTTGATTTCCGGCGTCACGCCCAACCGCACCTGCGAATAGATCTTCATCGGCAGCGTTGTGGCACCAGGGCCGGAGGTGAAGCTGGCAATTACCAGATCATCGAGCGACAGCGTGAACGCCAGCATCCATCCCGAGACCACCGCCGGCAGGATCACCGGCAGGGTGATATGGGTAAAGGTAGTTATCGGCCCGGCACCCAGATCCATCGCCGCCTCTTCAAGCGACCGGTCGAAACTGAACAGCCGCGATTGCACCACCACCGCGACAAAACACATCGAGAAGGTGATGTGGGCCAGCGTCACGGTCCAGAACCCGCGCGAGAAATCGACTGCCACGAACAACAGCAGCAGCGACAGGCCGGTGATCACTTCGGGCATCACCAGCGGCGCGAACACCATGCCGGAAAACAGGATCCTGCCATTGAAGCGGGTGTAGCGGGTCAGCGCCAATGCCGCGAGTGTGCCGAGCGCCGTGGCGATGGTGGCCGAGACCACGCCGACCCGGAAGGTCACCCAGGCCGCGTCCATCAGTCCCTGGTTGTTGAACAGTTCGCGGTACCATTTCGTTGAAAACCCGGCCCAGACGGTGACCAACCGGGATTCGTTGAACGAATAGATGATCAGAAGCACGATCGGCAGATAGAGAAAGGCAAATCCGAACACCACCGAAGTAATGTTAAAGCGCGACCAGGTGGTGTTCATGAGAGTGTCCTCATTGTCCGCTCTCCTGCGCCTTGGCCTGAGCCTGCTGGAAGATCATGATCGGCACAACCAGGATCAACAGGAGCAGCACCGCCACCGCCGATGACACCGGCCAGTCCCGGTTGTTGAAGAACTCGCTCCACAGCGTCTTGCCGATCATCAGGGTGCGCGAGCCGCCGAGCAGATCGGGGATTACGAACTCGCCAACGGCGGGAATGAACACCAGCAGGCAGCCGGCGACGATGCCGGGAATGGCCAGCGGAAATGTGATCTTCCAGAACGCCGAAATCGGCGGGCAACCGAGATCCTGGGCCGCCTCGATCAGCGTGTAATCCATCTTCTCGAGCGCCGCATAGATCGGCAGCACCATGAAAGGCAGATAGGAATAGACAATACCGATATAGACCGCGGTGTTGGTGTTGAGGATGATCAGCGGCTCGTCGATCAGGCCGATGGCCAGCAGCAACTGGTTGAGCAGGCCTTCGGGCTTGAGAATGCCGATCCAGGCATAAACCCGGATCAAAAAGCTGGTCCAGAACGGCAGGATCACCAGCATCAACAGGGTCGGCCGCACCGAGGTCGGCGCACGCGCCATGCCGTAAGCCAGTGGAAAGCCGATCAGCAGGGTCAGAAGCGTTGAAATGAAAGCGATGGTGATCGAGGAGATATAGGCGTTGATGTAGAGCGAATCTTCGGTCAGCCAGAGATAATTGGAAAAGCTGAACTGCCTGAACGCATCGATGATGCCGGAAATGCCATCGGCCATGTCGATGGTCGGCGCATAGGGTGGCATCGCCATCATCGGCTCGGACAGCGAGATCTTCAGGACAATGCCGAAGGGCACGAGGAAGAACACGAACAGCCACGTGTAGGGGATGATGATGACCAGACGGCGGGTGAAGGCAGAGATGAGCTTCATGGGATGGCCCTCACTTCCGGTCAAAAATCGCGTACAGGGCAAGGATTGCCATGACGGCGGCGAAGACAATGAAAATCACGCTGGCAATGGGTTCGAACAAATTCGGGGCGCCGAACAGGGTGGCCATGAAGCCGACGGTCGATATCGATACATAGGCGGCCATGTTCTGTTCCCGTACTGGGCGGGGCTTTCCGACATAGCCGCGGGTTCTGGCCCAGCTCAGGGAATAGACTGAAATGCCGATATAGGCGAGGTAGACCAGCGACAGTTCGGGACGCAGCAGCATCAGGGTGACCGCGACAGCGATCGTCATGATGATCGCCGCGGTGCGGTTGGTCTTGAAGGGGTGGGCCGGGTCGGCCTTGTCGGCCTGCTCAGTGCTGGTCATGGCCATCCCTCAACCGCTCAACACAACGCCGCCATCGGCATTGAAGCACACCCAGATCTCTTCGTCGTAACCGATCGGGTCTTCAACCGTGCGGACTGCGTTGAGCACCGAGGCTTTGACTATCTCCTCGTTCTTGAGCTTGATGTGGAACACCGTCATGTCGCCGAGATAGCCGATATCCCAGACTTCCCCCGAGACGGCATTGATCCCGCTTTCCGGCCTGGTCCGGGAAACGCGGAGTTTTTCCGGCCGGATGGCGAAACTGGCTTTCTGGCCCGGCTTCATTGCGACCGTGGAGTCGGAGCGAATATGCATTCCATCAGTGGTCTCGATGTCGATAACGCTGCCGTTCGCGCCGGTCACTTCACCGCGAAACAGATTGATGTCGCCAATGAAGCTGGCGACGAATTCCGAGTTCGGCGCTTCATAGGTTTCCGCCGGCGTGCCGATCTGGACGATGCGGCCGAGATCCATCACCGCGATCCGGTCGGCCATGGTCATGGCCTCTTCCTGATCGTGGGTGACGACGACGAAAGTCAGCCCCAGTTCCTGCTGCAGATCCATCAGTTCGAACTGGGTTTCCTCGCGCAATTTCTTGTCGAGCGCTCCGAGCGGCTCATCGAGCAACAGCACCTTGGGGCGCTTGGCAATCGAGCGCGCAAGGGCCACCCGCTGGCGCTGGCCACCCGAGAGCTGATGCGGCTTGCGCTTGCCGAACTGATCGAGCTTGACCAGCTTGAGCATGTTGTTGACGCGATCCTCGATCTCGGATTTGGCCATGCCGTCCTGCTTGAGGCCGAAGGCGATGTTCTTTTCCACGCTCATATGCGGAAACAAGGCATAGGACTGGAACATCATGTTGACCGGCCGCTTGTACGGCGGAACCCCTGAAAGATCCTGACCGTCGAGCAGGATCTGGCCATTGGTCGGATTTTCGAAACCGGCCAGCATCCGCAAAAGCGTGGATTTTCCGCAGCCCGAGCCGCCCAGCAGTGCAAAGAATTCCTTCTGGAAAACATGCAGCGTCAGATCCTTGACGGCGACGAAATCACCGAACAATTTGGAGATGTTTTCAAAGGCGATATAGGGGCGCTGGCCTGGGTCGTTCCAGGGTTCGAAACTGCGCCTGATGCTTCCCAGAGATTTCATGATCGTGTGTCCCCGCGATCAATTCTGTTGAAAAACCCCCGGCCCGGTGCCGGGTCGGGGGTTCAAACCGTTATCACTGACCGGTGACAACCTTGGTCCAGGTTCTGGTCAACACACGCTGGGTGCGCTGATCCTTGGGCGACGTGGAGTAGAGGCGGCCAAAGGTTTCCTCGTCGGGATAGATGGCGGTGTCGCCGATCACGTCCTCGTTGAGGAACTGCTTGGAAGCCAGATTGCCGTTGGCGTAGTAGACATAGTTGGAGGCCTTTGCGGCGACTTCCGGCCTCATGATGTAGTTGAGGAACTCGTGCGCCTCTTCAACGTGAGCGGCGTCAGCAGGAATGGCAAAACTGTCGAACCACATCAGAGCGCCCTCTTTGGGGATGATGTAATCGATGGTCACGCCCTGATCGGCTTCGGCGGCGCGGTCACGGGCCTGCAACACATCACCGGACCAGCCGACCGCCAGGCAAATGTCGCCATTGGCCAGCGCGTTGATATATTCGGACGAATGGAATTTCTTGACGCTGGGACGGATGGTGAGCAGCAGCTCTTCGGCCTTGGCGATATCATCGGGCTTGTTGGAATCGGGATCGAGCCCCAAATAGTTGAGCGCCGCCGGCAAAATCTCCTCGGGCGTGTCGAGCATGTAAACGCCGCAATCGGCCAGCTTGGCAATGATCGCCGGATCAAACACGATGCTCCAGGAATTCAGCTCCATGTCGCCAAGCCGTTCCTTGACCTTGTCGACATTGATGCCGAGACCGGTGGTGCCCCACATGTAGTTGATGGCGTGCTCATTGCCGGGATCGTATTTTTCCAGCCGGGTGGTGATGGCGGGATCCATGTTGACGAGATTAGGCAGCTTCGATTTGTCGAGCTTCTGGTAGACACCGGCCTGGATCTGCCGGGCAAGGAAGGTGCCGGTCGGAACCACCAGATCATACCCGGTCGACCCGGCGAGCAGCTTGGTTTCCAGCACCTCGTTGGAATCATAAACGTCGTAGACCACCTTGATACCGGTCTCGGCAGTGAATTCGGTGAGGATCGCCTCATCGATATAGTCGGACCAGTTATAGATGTTGACGACGCGTTCTTGAGCAGAAGCGAGCACTGTCGATGCGGCAAGCAAAACGGCTGCCGAAAATAGGCGGGTTTTCAGGGTCATTCCTGTTCCTCTCGATACTTTGTTCCTCCCACCCTGCGGTTCTCGGGTCTTGCGCCCAGTTCCCGTCAGATGTGGATCCACGCCGATGCCGGTAGACCGGAGGCTCGCGGACCTACAACCCTATGAAGGAATTGCCCGAGCTACAAGTGGAATTGATGCAATGCGGTGCGATTGAAACAGACAGGCAAAATCGCTTCCGCGCTCCAGCCGCATACGAGCCGGATCGCTGGCTTTGGCCAGCCGGACCCGATCACTGAAAATCAAAGGCGGAAATGCCGGTGACCATTTCGTCGAGCCCGAGCGGGCGGGTGATCGGCGGTTCGGCACGGGCCAGACAACCGGCCCGTTCGCACAACCGGCATGACGGGCCCACGGGAATGGCGACCGGCTTGGGCGTCTTGCCGCCGGATACGGGCAGAGCCTCGCCATAGACGATGTCATCGCGGAAACCGATATCGCAGCCAAGCAGGATGGCAGTGCGACGCGGCCTTTCGGAAAACGCACCCTGAGGCCCCTCCAGCGTGCGCGAAATGGTAAGAAACTCGGCGCCGCCGGGCAATTCCACGGCCTCGACAATGATCTGCGAGGGTTGCGAAAAGGCCGCGTGAATCGACAATTTGGGGCAATTGCCGCCAAATCGCTGCTGTGGAAAACCTTGCGCGCCGGCCCGACGGAAACGATGACCGGCGACATCAACCTCGAGCATGAAGAATGGCACGCCCTGCAGATCCTGCCGGGCGAGCGAGGTCAGGCGGTTGGCCGCCTGTTCAAAGGACACGCCAAAACGTGATTTCAGCACATCGATATCGTAGCGCGCGCGTTGGGCTGCGGCGTGAAACGCCCGGTAAGGCATCATCAGCGCATGCGCCGCGTAACGGGCGAGCTCGAAGCGGGCAATCCGGCGGGCCTCGTCGCTCGACAGCTTGAGGTCGTTGACGCCGGCGACGATGGCAACGTTCATGCGGATCAGCGAGGCTTCCATGGCGACTTCGCGCAGCTGGTCAAATGGCGACAGCCGTTCGGACAGGAACAGCCGCTGCGAATGGCGGTCATAGCGGCGGCGCCAGTTGGGCATGGTGGCAACCGGCAGCGAGCGCACAACAATGCCGTGTTCGGATTTGAGCCAGGCCTTGAGCGCGCCCATCAGATCATCGCCCGGCTTAAGCAGCAGATGAAAGGCTTCGGCTTCCTCTTCCAGTGCCGAGTGGTGATTGGGCCGGGTTTCGAGTGTCTCGCGGACTTCATCCATCGGCAGCCGCGCGCCCGACAGCGCCGGGCTATGGCCGTCGCGGGCGAGCATGGTCGACAGATCCGAGAGCCGGGCTGCCTGTTCGCGGTAGGCGCGGTGCAGCTTGACGATCGCGGCGCTGGCATTGGGCGCGGCCTCGGCGATCTCGATGACTTCCTGATCGCCGGGCAATTCGCCAGCAAGCAGCGGATCGGCAAAGACCTCTTTCAGACTGCCCAGCGCGCCGCCGGCCTCACCCTGCAGTTCCTCGACATCGATCTTGTAGACCGCCGACAGCTTGAGGATCAGCTGCACCGTCAGCGGCCGCTGGTTGCGCTCGATCAGGTTGAGATAGGAAGGTGAAATGCCCAGTGCCTCCGCCATCGCCGTCTGAGTCAGGCCCTTGGCGTTGCGGATGCGGCGGATGCGCGGCCCCGCGAAAATCTTCTGGTCTGCCATCAGGCGCCGCCTTTACAGGATTTTACAGAATTCGCCGGAACCCGACGATCTGGCATCTTTACAATTGTGACAAATTTACAGAGCCTTCCTGTCAAAGGCAAGACAGATTTACCCCAATTATCGGCCGTGAATACTGAATTCTCTCGGCGATGTGTGCGGCGCAATGTAAATCTAGTCACATCAAAGGCGGCAAACGGCTCCCACACTGTCCCGCCCGAACCTGATACTTGCAGACCGGAGACACATCATGACTGATTTTTACAATCTCGTTCCCACCGCTCCCGAAGGCCGCTATGACGGCGTTGAGCGGCCCTACAGCCCGGCTGACGTTCAGAAGCTTCGCGGCTCGGTCAACATCAAACACAGCCTCGCTGAAATGGGCGCCAACCGGTTGTGGAAGCTGATCCACGAGGAAGACTTCGTCAATTCGCTTGGCGCCATGACCGGCAACCAGGCCATGCAGCAGGTTCGTGCGGGCCTCAAGGCGATCTACCTTTCGGGCTGGCAGGTTGCCGCTGACGCCAACACCGCCTCGTCGATGTATCCCGACCAGTCGCTCTATCCGGCGAACGCCGCACCGGAGCTTGCCAAGCGCATCAACCGCACCTTGCAGCGCGCCGACCAGATCGAAACCGCGGAAGGCAACGGCCTGTCGGTCGACACCTGGTTCGCCCCGATCGTTGCTGACGCGGAAGCCGGTTTCGGCGGCCCGCTCAACGCGTTTGAGATCATGAAGGCCTTCATCGAGGCCGGCGTTGCAGGCGTTCATTACGAAGACCAACTGGCGTCGGAAAAGAAATGCGGCCATTTGGGCGGCAAGGTTCTGATCCCGACCGCGGCGCATATCCGCAACCTCAACGCCGCGCGGCTTGCCGCCGACGTGATGGGCACACCGACGCTGGTGATCGCCCGTACCGATGCCGAAGCTGCCAAGCTGCTGACCTCCGACATTGACGAGCGCGATCGCCCGTTTGTCGATTATGACGCCGGCCGCACCGTCGAAGGTTTCTACAACATCAAGAATGGCCTCGACTCCTGCATCGCCCGTGCGGTTGCCTATGCGCCGCATTGCGACCTGATCTGGTGCGAGACGTCCAAGCCGGATCTCGAGCAGGCCCGCAAGTTCGCCGAGGGCGTGCACAAGCACCATCCGGGCAAGCTTCTCGCCTACAACTGCTCGCCGTCGTTTAACTGGAAGAAGCATCTCGACGATGCGACCATTGCCAAGTTCCAGCGCGAACTCGGTGCCATGGGCTACAAGTTCCAGTTCATCACGCTGGCCGGTTTCCACCAGCTCAACCACGGCATGTTCGAACTCGCCCGTGGCTACAAGGACCGGCAGATGTCGGCCTATTCCGAGCTGCAGGAAGCGGAATTTGCTTCCGAGGCAGACGGCTACACGGCGACCAAGCACCAGCGCGAAGTCGGCACCGGCTATTTCGATGCCGTGTCGATGGCGATCACAGGCGGCAAGTCGTCGACCACGGCGATGGGCGAATCCACTGAATCAGCCCAGTTCCGCCCGGCAGCTGAATAGAGCAACCTCCCCTCACCCGCTCCGGCGGGTGGGGACCCCAAACAAACATCATACTTCACAAACCCCGTTAGAGGAGAAATGCACATGACACCCCAGACCCGCGTCAAGGAACGAGCCGAAGAACAGTCCTCGGCCATGGATGCAGACCAGCAGGCCGCGATCCGCAGCCTTGCCAATGACCTGCACCGCCTCAACCATTCGGTCATGAAGGCCGTGGATGCCGGCGTCTCGGTGGAACTGGTCCGCTCCGCACGCCACCATGGCGGCGACGGCAACTGGGGTGATCTGCTGATCCCGGTGATTGTCACCCAGAGCCGCTAAGCTTTGCCGACTGATGATCCCGGGGCCCCTGTTTCCCGGATTGCCTCCAGGCAAAATTCCCCGTCGCGGTTCAGGCCGCGGCGGGGTTTTTGTTTCCGGTCAACTCTCTGAAAACATGCCTGTACCTACCCGTTCAAATGAATGGATTTAAACGCGACATGCACTATTGAGCGGCGACCAGACGACGGCCGCGGGCGCTGCCGGTGATACGCATGGCGGTAAATGCCAGCACCGCGGCCAGCGCGATGGCGGCCACCATCGGCAGCGGCGTGCCATCGAAAAACGGTCCGGCCAGCATCGTCAGGATGCCGCCGGCCAGCATCTGCAGCATGCCGCCCAATGACGAGGCCAGGCCGGCAATGTCGCCGTGATCATCGAGCGCCATCACCATGGTGGTGGGGATGACCAGGCCGAGGCAGCCATTGGCGCAGATCAGCAGGCCGACCAGCAGCGCGAAATGATCGAACCCGGCAGCCATCAGCGCCAGCAGCAGCAGCGTGAAGCCCAAGAATCCGCTGACCGCCCAGGAGACGACCCGCTCGGCACCGAATTTCTCGCCGAGACTGGCAGCCATCTGCGAGGCGGAGAAAAAGCCCAGCGCATTGGCGGCAAAGGCGAGGCTGAAGCCGGTCGGCGTCAGCCCGTAATGGCCGGTATAGACAAACGAGGCGCTGGCCAGGAACACGAAGAAACTGGCCATGCCGAAACCGCCGACAAAGGTGAGCCCCATGAACACCGGATCGCGCAACAGCTTGAGCGAACCGCCGACAATCGCCGAGAGCCGCACCGGAACCCGGTTTTCGGGCTTAAGGGTTTCCGGCTGCAGCGTCAGCGTCAGCAGAATCGAGAGCCCGGCCGCCACCGCCAGCACACCGAAGATCGCTCTCCAGCCGGAAATGGCAATGACGCCGGAGCCGATCAGCGGCGCCAGCATCGGCGAGACCGAGATGATCAGCATCACCAGCGCCATCAGCCGGGTGGCCTGGGTGCCGGTGTGCATGTCGCGGATGATGGCGCGCGGGATCACCATCACCGCGGCGCCGCCGAGCGCCTGCAGCACACGGCCACCGACCAGCCAGGCCATGTCGGGGGCGGCGGCGCAGACCAGCGAACCCGCGGCAAACAGCGCAAGGCCGGCAACAACCGGCGGCTTGCGGCCGACCATGTCGGCAATCGGGCCATAGATCATCTGGGCCAGGCCAAAGGCGATGAAATAGGCGGTAATGGTCAGCTGTGCCGCGGCGGCGGTGCTGCCGAGATGATCGGCAACGGTGGGTAACGCCGGCAGGAACATGTCGATGGCCAACGGCCCGACAGCGGACATGAGCCCCAGAATAACGGCGGAGCGGACAAAGGGAGACAACATCGAGTAACCTCGTCATGAAAAGGAGACGGGCATCGGCGCTTGGGCGCCAGGCCGCGTCATCGTGCTAGTAAATATCTCTGACAGATTTTGTCAGCAGTCGCAAAACCCCGATGGGCGCTGCCTATCGGGCCGACCGAACCGGCCGGGTGGCGTGCAAACATGGTCTGACGGAGCTTTGGCGGAAATCGGCAAAGCGCGCCGGATGCTGTGACGATCCGGTGGCTGGATTCCCGCCAGCGCTACCGGACCCGTGGAAAATTGTTCATGCGACCTGCTCCCGAAATTGGGGTTGCGGTTGTCCCGTTTACGCCCGCCTTGCCGCGCTGCCCAGAAAAACCTGACTTGAGGCGGCGATTATTGCGCACAGCTGTTGCAGGCTTGCCGCAGGGCGGGACGTACCATCGACAACAGGGAGGGAGAAAAGCGGACAGCCGAAAGCCGCCCGCGCGGAGACGCCGGGGGTCTGGAAGGGATTGGTCCGGAGGGCCGCACGCATGCCTTGCCTTACGGAGAATGAGATATGCAGGTGCATGCCCGTGAGCGTTTCCATGAAACCAAGGAAACGCAACATGCACCGGGTGGCGCAACACGCGCGCGGCCCGAAACTTGCCGGCTGCTGTTCCGCAGCCGACAGGCGGTGGCCTGCTTCCCGCAAGGGGTGTTGCCGCCCTGCCCGGGTTGCCCCGGCGCGCGGCCGGAACAGACCGCGGGAGATGCTTTTGGCGCTGGCTCCGGCACGAACCCTGACCGACCGCCCCGCAGCACTTTGCGTTGGGGCGGTTTTACCGGCCATGTCCGCCACAGGCCCGTTCCGGTCTGATCCCGCAGCGCCCTCATTTGCGAGAGCTGCAACGGGAAAGCCGGCCCGGTGGCTGGCGTGGCCACTTGGCCGTGTCGCCCTGGCTTTGGGGAGAACCCCGAAACCGGACGCCGCCAGCGGAACCGCGATGGCTGCCGCCTCCCCCGCCCGCCGCCGCACGTCAGGGCCTTGGACCGGGGGCATTCCCTTCCGCCTGGCTCGAAACGTTCGCGATCCATCCGGCAGCGGAAGCACGGCGATTATCGCATGGGGTGCGAGGGTGTGGAAAAAGTGGGGGCTTCGGAGCGGTGGCCGCAGGCCAGAAATCAACGAAATTGATTTCAGCGAACGAAGGCCTGAGCGCGAAGCCGCGCGAAGGCTGTACGATGCAATCGGCATTTGTTTCGTCATTTTGAGTGTTGAGCCAGCTCATCGCTGGGTGATTTCGCTGCGACTTTCAACATGCGACCGCTTGTTGCCGGCATGATTTCTGCAAGCCACCCAATTGTTTCGGTGTTGAGCGGAGCGCTTGGCCAGCCTTTGTCCGGATTGGAAAATGTCAGCAGTTCTACCACAGACTTAGTGTCGACCAGTTTTTTCACGAAGGCTATTGCCTGTACCTGGGAAAGATCGCCCTCGATCTTTTCAAGTGCTTGTTTCACCTTTTGCTCATCAGGTGGTTCAGCGCTCATAGTCAGGACGACATCCGCCAATTTGGGATGCCTAGTCAATGTAAACCAGCTCATCGGCCATTCGACCGCCATGACCACCCAACGCACCAGTTGCTGCCACTGGGTGCTTCCGGCCCTGTATTCGGGGTAGACCTTGGTCATGACCTGCTGGTTGAGCGTCAGCGTGTTGAGAATACGCTTGATCTGACGCGGATTGGGCGGCAGCGCAGGAGCCAAAGCCAGCAGCAAATGCCGGGTTTCGGCTTCGGCTTCCTCATCTCCGACCGCCAGAAAATCGAGCTCTCGGCCCACATTGCGTCGAATTTCCTCACTCATGCTTCCGAAATTGTCGGCTTTGATGTTCTCGAGGACTTTCTGAGTTGCTGCTTCTCTTTCCGCAAACTTCTTGGTCGCCAATGCACTCACAATTTGCTCAGTTATTGCTGCAGCTGAACTTAAGCCAACCACGGAGAGCGTTACCGGCGCCACTAGCGACGCCGCATTCAATGCCATTGCCAAACCATTCTTGATCTGCGGTGATGATATCTCGAGTTCTCCCTCTGGTCCGTCCTGCCTTGTTTCCGCCCGCTCGTTCTCGAGATCCGGCGACAGCAGGAATTCGACATAGCCTTCCCGCACCTCTTCGGTCATCGCAGGCAAGACCATCGACAGTTGGATTGCCTTTTCAACAAAACGCCCACCGAAGGAATGTTCGGCTCCGACGTCGATCGCTTTCATTTCCTTGTTGACCTCGGCAAAGGCCTGCTCGATCCAGTCCCGGTCGCCTAATAGCACGTAGACAACGCGGGGACTGGCGAGAATGGTCTGCATTCCGCGGACAAGCTCGGTGACGAACTTCGCATTACAGCGGTCAAGATCATCCACGATAACAATGATCGGGCGGTTTAAGCGCCTGGTGAGCCTGAGAAAATGATCTCTCATCCGCTGCAGCGGGTCGCCCGCCCCGAGGGAGTAGTTTTTCGCGGCGTCGGGTGTGCCGGGTGTGAGCGATTGCGCAAAGGACGACAGAATGGTGCGGATGGTTGCCCCGCCACCAAACAGCACCACAAGCAATGCAGCCAGAGCACCCGGTAGATCCTTGCCGGAGATGCCGCTTTTTGACGGGTCGGCGAAGTTCAATGAAAAGATGCCGGACCAGACGAGAAACCAGAGTGCCAATGCAGTTGCAGCCGTAACATAAATACTTGTCCGAACCTTCGGTGTTACGAGACGCCAGAATGTTTCACCGACCCAAAACTCAAACCGCCGGAGATGGGGCATCCAGAGGTAGCCGTCATACGCGAATTCCCTGAGAGGTTCGGCGGGACGATTTGTTTCATCCTGGCTTTTACCCGGCGGCGGATCGTCCCATCGCTGATTGGTTTCATTCACCGCTGCATCGGTCGCAGCTTTGCGAATGGTCTCGTAAAACACCCACCAGGGCGGCGAGACATGCTCATGCTGCCAGGCGTTGAACTGCACCACATGCCAGGGCCTACGATGGGATTGCTTCCATTTCTCTGCATCGCCAAGCGGCAAGTCCTTGAGCCATTTCGGAAGTTGCGGCAGGCGGTAGGGATTGAGGATCTGTGTCAGATATTGCGCGAAGGTTGTTTTGCCGCCGCCCCATGGCGCATCTACATGGACCACAAAGCCGGGCTCGAGCGTTTGCTTCGGACTGCGCTTGAACAGGCCTGTCCAATAGGCGCTGTCAAACGGGATGACCGGACTCGGAGGTGGATTCATGGAATCCCAGACATCATTGAGCTGACCAGCAAGCGCGAAGGCGATTTCGGAGCGCTGGAGATAGTCCACAGATCCATCGACATTGTCGCCGACATAGGCGGTTTCGGCACGGCCTGTTGGGATGTTATTAGTTAATCCGGCGCCTTCTTTAGAAGTCACACTTTCTTCGCTGTTGGCGGTTTGATGTAACTGGCTCAAGAGATCGAATAGATTGCCCTCCTTGATCGCCCACTGTGTTCTGCTCAGTTCAATACGACCTTTGAAGACGCCGAGTTTCTTCCAGAGATTCGCCAAATCATCTGACTGGATATCTGTAAATCGAGGATCGAACTCTACTTTCAATTCAAGTGTCGATTCAGTTGGACGGATATCAACCAGTTTTCCCACTTTGGATGAACCAGCGGTACCGCTCTCATACGTGAACAGCGTTGGTAAACGTTTGAGCTTTTCAATTGTGATCGGATTAAGATTCGAAAACTCATCTCGAAAAAAGGTATTCGTGTAACCTCTCTCTAGAAACCGAGATCGATCATACGAGAATATCTTTCCCCCTTCCCAATACTCATCTTTTTCGGTGCGGATCACTGAAAATCGAGATTGATCGTAGTCCGGAGCTTCAATTCGATTGGATGGTTTTGCGGGCGGATCTTTACGCTCCGCAATCCGGGCAATGTCGTCTATTACCGCTTGTGGGTCTTTTCTGCTCCAGAATTCATCCGATTGTGTGGCTATCTGGACTTCTACCATCTCATCAAACAGGCTCTGCGGCGCGTTGTTCAACGCATTGGGCAGAAGTGCTCGGTACCAGTCAACGATCAAACCCCAAGAGGTTGTTTGCGCCAACTGGCTTCCGGCGAACGCATCGAAGGGTTTGCGAGCCCAAGGCGGGAAGTTGGCTTGGTATTTTTCGCTGCCACGAACATCGTCGAGCCAGAGGCGTTGCTCTTCAAGAGCCTTCCCATTAGCCTCCAGAAACTGGGCGTCTGCATGAACCGATTCCCAAATTTCGCCTGGAACTGAGTTTGAGCGGACAAAGTAGCCGGCGGATGCAGCACTGGACGCAGCCCGGGCTGCAATATTGGGGACATCAGCGGATACGAATACAGATGCGGCGCGGGCTGTTGCGGCGGCGGCTGATCGGGCAGCGTCGACGGCGGCGCCAGTGGCGAGAGCAGCGGCGACTGCGGCGGCATCGGCGGCGGCGGCGGCTGCCTGCCTCAAATTGCCGGAAGAATTTTTGATCCCGACCGAAGATATTAGAAGGCAGCGCCAGACTGCTAGTGCCAATCCCTGAATTCTTTCCTTATCTACATCCGATCCTTTGTTCCATCCACTTGTTACCAGCGGAAATACCCGGAGCGAGGCGCGGAGCGCAATCTGGTGCGCCCAGTCCACAGGCCTATCGGAAAGCCAGCGTTCGAGCGATTCCTGATCGATGATTTGAAGCGCTTCCACCATTCCCACTCCCAAATGCCTAGAGCACTCTGGCAATTAGTGGTTGTGCTGACAAGTTACTTTCAAAACCGAATTTGATTCCATATTCCGTCATGCTGGCCCTAGATTCAGCATCCAGCAGGCTTACTTCCGCAAGCCGGACTATCCGTCGCACATGCAGTGTTCTGTGAGAATCTTTCGCGCCCGCCGACGCGGGCGCTGCTAAACCCCGGATCAAGTCCGGGGTGACGGGTTGGGTGCGATGAGGGGCACCCAGTTCCCAACCCAAATCTGCCGGACGTCCGCTGAATTCCCCCGCCCGGATCAGCGGCTCTGCGCTGGCTTCTCCGACCTCCCCACAAGGGGGAGGTGGGGGGCTGCGTTATTCCTCGCCGCTGGTGGCTCAGGCGGCGTGGGACTGGTGGGGTTGGCGGGCCTGGTCGAGGTCGAGGCGGAAGGCGGCGACGAGGGTGCTCAGTGCGGCTGCTTCCTGGGCCAGGGTGTGGCTGGAGGCGTTGGTTTCCTCGACCATGGCGGCATTTTGCTGGGTCATCTGATCCATCTGGTTGACCGCCGTGTTGACCTCGCCCAGACCGGTGGCCTGTTCGCGGCTGGCGGTGGCCATGGCGCCGACATGGGCGGAGATTTCCTCGATGCGGGCGATGATGCGGGTGATCGCCTCGCCGGTTTCGCCAACCAGGCTGACGCCGGAACGGACCTCGTCGCCGGCGTGGGCGATCAGCTGCTTGATTTCCTTGGCGGCGGTGGCGGAGCGGCCGGCCAACTCGCGGACTTCCTGGGCCACCACGGCAAAACCGCGCCCGGCCTCACCGGCGCGGGCCGCCTCGACCCCGGCATTGAGCGCCAAGAGGTTGGTCTGGAAGGCGATCTCGTCGATCACGCCGATGATCTTGCCGATCTTGCCGGAGGCTTCCTCGATGCGGCCCATGGCATCAACAGCGCGGGACACAACTTCGCCGGAGGCGCGGGCGTCGTTGGCGGTGTCGCCGGCGAGCTTGTCTGTGTCAGTTGCGCGGCTCGAGGCGGTGCGGACGGTGGATGAAATCTGGTCGACGGCGGCGGCGGTCTGTTCGAGCGAGGCCGCCTGCTGTTCGGTGCGGCGCGACAGATCATCGGCGGCAGAACGCAATTGGGCGCTGTTATCGGTGATCGAGCGGGCATTGTCGCGGATCTGGTGCAGCGCGCCGCGCATGCGCTCGACCGACTCGTTGAAATCGGTGCGCAGGCTGTCGAGTTCGCCGCTGAACGGGGTGTCGATTGTGGCAACCAGATCCCCCTGGGAGAGATTGCGCAGCGCCTGACCCAGAGACTCCACGGCAAAGCGCAGCTCTTCATCGGATTTCTGCTTTTCAGCATCGGCACGCTGACGCTGGCTGGCGGCCTGGTCGCGGGCGCGCTCGCTTTCATCCTCGACGCGAATCTTGTCGATGGCATTGTGCTTGAAGACATCGAGCGCGCGGGCCATCTCGCCGATCTCGTCGGCACGGGCGTTATCGCTGAGATCGGTGTCGAGATCGCCGGAAGCCACATCGCGCATGGCGTTGACCAGCCGCAGGATCGGGCGCTTGAGGGCGGAAATCAGCATGAAGGCGGCGAGCAGGCCGAACAGGCCGGCGGCGGCGGCTGCCGTCAGCGTGATGCCACTGGCGCGGCCCTTGACCAGCTCGGCGCCGCGCTGCTGGCTGCTGGCGAAGGTGAGTACGCCGCTCCAGGCCTGGTTTATGCGGTCCGAAGCCTCGACGAAATCGCTGTTCTTGGCTTCGTTGTTGGAAATCAGGTCGCGGACCAGCCCCGGAATCGCCGCGGCTTGCTCGATCCAGTTGTCGCCGATGGTCTCGAGAATCGGTGCGCCGCTGTCGGAAAACGACAGCAGTTCGACGCTTTGATCGAGCACACTGAGCTTTGCCGCCAAGGCTTCGCCACTTTCCTGCACGGGATTGCCGACAAATTCGGCAATCGACAATTCGACCGCGGCCAATCCGGCCAGGAATCCCCTGGCATCGGTGATCATCTGCTGACCCTCCAGGATCGGCTGATCAAGCTCGCCGAACCGAACCATCGCCTTGCGCGCCACTTGCGCGCCGAGGCCTTGCAGCTTGATGCCGGTCGGACGCAGCGCATTGGCATATTTTTGCAGTGAGATCATGCCGGTGTCGCCGCTCACGCCCGCTTCAAGCGTTGACAACAATGCGCCGAGATTGTCAGCGATCAGGCTTTTGACGGCCGGTTTGGTGGCGGGAATGGCGGCCGGCAGCGTTTCATGAAGATCCGTGATTTCGGACTTCAGATCATTGGCAGCCTTGAAGGTGTCTTCCGGGGTGCGGGCACCGGAAATGGCGCTGGAAATCCTGACGATGGCCTGCGCGCCATTGCCGATCTGCTCGGCTGACCGGAGCATGCCCTTGGCTTCTGCTTCGGAATCGGCCAATTCGGTGGCCACCGCCTCAATCTTGCTGTTGAGCCGGTCGCGGACGCTGCTGATCTCGGTCAGGATGGCGGCGAACCTGGCGCGGATTTCCGTTTCCTCGCCGGACAGCCTCCACAGATCATCAACATTGGTACGCAATTCTTCGGCCAACACCCGGGCGCTCTCGAGCGCGTCTGATTCCTCGGCATTCTCGGCAAGTGCAATCACGGTTTGCATGTGCGCAAGCTGGGCATCGAGGCTGTTTGTCACCGCCGCGCGCTTTTCCTCGCTTTGCTCCTGCAGGAAATTGGTTATGCCGGCATAGGCTTCCTTGAAGCCGCTCAGGGTTTCGATGCTGGCATTGGTGCCAAGCAGGCGGTCGCCCAGCAAATTGCCGGTATAAAGGTTGATCGAGGCCAGCCCGGCCATTCCCGCAATCAGCGGGATGACAAGGACGATAACCTTGGTCTGAATCGAAAAGCGGGCGAGGAGCCTGTCAATGTTCATGATACGAAACCCGGATGTGCTTGACCAAAAACCATGCGGGGAGACCGCCAGGACACCGGGTTGCATCATGCAAGAGCGCCGATGCCTCAACATCGCGCCTGTCTGCCCGTCTTGGCCGAAAGTCGCAGAGACGGGTTAATGCACCCTCAACGCGCGACCTCGAAATCTGCCGGGCATTCGGGCACCGGCGGACGCTGGCCAGGGGATCAGCGAGGCATGCCGGCGGCCTGTAGGATGCCTGCCGGCGATCGGCATAAGCGGCGCTGGTAACGGCGCAGAAAACCGTTATGATTGCGCCATCATAGGCAAATCATGGTGATTTATGGCATCCCGAAAAACCGGCAATCCGGCGTCTTCCAAACAGGCGGCGCGGAAGAGCGCAGCCGCCTATCTCGAGGCCAAGCGCGGCGTCAACAGCTGGGCCCAGGCCACGGAATGGCTCAGGGTAAGGGGCATCGAGGACATCGAGTGCATCACCCCGGATTTTGCAGGCGTGGCGCGCGGCAAGATGATGCCGTCGTCGAAATTCACGTCCAACACCTCGCTGTCGCTGCCTTCGGCTGTGTTCCGGCACACGATTTCGGGCGAATACCCCGAAGAAACCGGCGATTTCCGCTATGACCCGCTTGATGGCGATCTCAAGCTGATGCCGGACCTGTCGACGCTGTCGGTGGTGCCGTGGGAAACCGATCCGACCGCGCAGGTGATCTGCGACATGGTCACCACCAGGGGCGATCCGGTCAACTACACGCCGCGCAACGTGCTCAAGCGGATCGTCGAGCTCTATACCGAGCGCGGCTGGAAGCCGGTGGTGGCGCCGGAAATCGAATTCTATCTGGTGGCCCAGCACGAAGACCCGGATTATCCGCTGAAACCGCCACGGGGCCGTTCTGGCCGGACGATTACCGGCGGGCAGTCCTACTCGATCGCAGGCGTCAACGAGTTCGACGAACTGGTCGACGACATCTATGATTTTTCCGACAAGCAGGGTCTGGAGATCGATACGCTGATTCACGAGGAAGGCCCGGCGCAGCTGGAGATCAACCTGCGTCATGGCGACCCGGTGGAGCTTGCCGACCAGGTGTTCATGTTCAAGCGCAC
The DNA here is from genome assembly GCF_026619415.1 of Hoeflea algicola. NCBI lineage: Bacteria > Pseudomonadati > Pseudomonadota > Alphaproteobacteria > Hyphomicrobiales > Rhizobiaceae > Hoeflea > Hoeflea algicola. The sequence goes on along the minus strand of NZ_JAOVZR010000001.1, from coordinate 4,158,321 downwards.
CATTCGTGAAGCGGCGATCAAGCACGGCATGTTCGCCACCTTCATGGCCAAGCCGATGCAGGAATATGCCGGCTCGGCAATGCACATCCACCAGTCTGTGGTCGACACCAAGACCGGCAAGAACGTGTTTTCCAATCCCGACGGCAGCCCCAGCCAGGCGTTTTTCAACTTTATCGGCGGGATGCAGCATTATGTGCCCAAGGCACTGGTGATGATGGCGCCGTATGTCAACTCATACCGGCGACTGACACCCGACATGGCATGCCCGGTCAACAATGCCTGGGGCTATGACAACCGCACAACGGCGTTCCGGGTGCCGCATTCAGACCCGGTGGCGCGGCGAGTGGAAAACCGGCTGCCTTCATCGGACGCCAATTCCTACCTGGCGCTGGCGGCGTCGCTGGCCTGTGGCTATCTCGGCATGGTCAACAACATCGTTCCGGGCGACCCGGCGGAAAAGGCCGTCAACGAGGGCGAAGTCGACCTGCCGCGTGGGCTGCTGGAAGCAGTGTCGCTGCTGGAAAGCGAACCGGCGTTTGCCGAGGTCTTCGGCCAGGAATTCATCAACACCTATGCCGGGGTCAAGCGCGGCGAGTTTGAAACCTTCATGCGCGTGATCAGCCCGTGGGAACGGGAATTCCTGCTGCTGAACGTGTGAGGCGCACAGTATGAGCTATCAAAGCCCGATTGCGCCGGGAGTCTCGTTTTACAAGGCGACCCTCGGCGAGCGCCCCGCTTATGCAGCCCTGCCGGCCGCCACCACGGCCGATGTGGTGATCATCGGCGGCGGCTTTACCGGGCTGCAGGCGGCCTATCATCTGGCCGCAAGCGGCAAGGACGTGGTGCTGATCGAGAGCGCGCGGTTTGGCGACGGCGCCTCGGGCCGCAATGGCGGTCAGCTTGGTACCGGTCAACGCGCCTGGGTGGACGAGCTGGAAGGTGATTTCGGCCGCGTGCGGGCCCGGCAGTTGCTGGCGGTGGCGGAGCGGGCGAAAGCCCATCTGATCGATTTTGCCGAAGCCCACGGGATCGACGCCGATTATCGCCCCGGGCAGATTTCGGCTGCGCACAAGAAGGGCTACGTCAAGGATTACCGCGACCACGTCCGGATCATGACCGAGGAATATGGCTATCAGGGCCTGAGCTTTCTCGACCACGATGCACTGGCGCAAAAACTTGGCTCGACGCGCTATCATGGCGGCACCTATGATGCGGCCACCGGACACATCAACCCGCTCAAATATGTGGTCGGGCTGGCGCGCGCGGCGGCAGTGCCCGGTGCACGGCTTTACGAAAACACCCGGGCGCGCAGCATTTCAAGTGCTGGCGGCAAGGTGACGGTGACAACCGATGCCGGCGAGATCGTCGCTGGCCAGGCGCTGATTGCCTGCAACGCCTATATTGACGGGCTCGAGCCGGTGACTTCGGCCCACGTGATGCCGATCCGCTCGTTCATCGGTGCGACTGTGCCGCTGGGCGCCGACAGCCCGGTGATTCCGGGTGGGGAATCGGTTGATGATTCCCGCTTCGTGGTGCGCTATTTCCGCAAGAGCGCCGACGGACGGCTGCTGTTTGGCGGGCGCGAGGCCTACACCTCTGACAACCCAACCGACATTTCCAGCCATATCCGCCGGCAGATCGCCGAGATCTATCCGGCGCTGAAAGATGTCGAGATCAGCCATGGCTGGGGCGGCTCGGTGGGGATCACGCTGTCGCGGCGACCGTTCGTGCGCGAGGTAATGGCAAATGTCACCTCGATCGGCGGTTTTTCCGGCCACGGGGTGATGCTGTCGAACTATTGCGGCAAGCTCTATGCCGATCATGTGCTGGGCGGCTCGGACGATCTGGAAGCGATGCGCGATTTGAAAGTCGGCCCCTTCCCCGGCGGTTCACGCTTTCGCGCGCCGCTGCTGTTTCTGGCGCTGACCTGGTTTTCGCTCAGAGACAAGTTCTAGGAGAGAACTGCCTCATAGCAGTTGGCCATAGCCTCAATCACCTTTTGATCTTTGTTGACTGCTTGCGCCAACCTATCATATTGATAGGCGCATGGCCGAGGCAACCCCGCTCAACTTGTCGCCCAGCGCTGCCTTGCGGCATATACGCGATGTTGCCACTGAAACCAGCAACATCGTTATCGTAAGGCACGCGAGCAAACGGCAGGTGGAGAGAGGGATTACCAGACGCCAAATTGAACTGTGCGTTCAAAAGGGCACCATTACCGAAGGTCCTTTCATGAATGCGCACGGAAACTGGCAGGTAACCCTGTTTCGCCACGCAACGGGCGAGCAAATTAATTGTGTTGTCGCCATTGATTGGCCCCGCAAATTGATCGTGGTGACGGCGTACTGACAGGTTAGGAAACAGAGATGGCTTACCACTACAGCGAAAGCGGTCTCGACAATGTTTGGCTCGAGAACGGATACACGAAGCACGAGACGCCTTATGGCGACGGCATTTCCATTGATGATACAGAAGGGCTTCACAAGGCCATAGGGAATTGGCTTGTGAACCTGCCGAAGCCTTTCAATGGGGCCGAATTGCGTTTCATCCGCTTGGAAATGGAACTAACGCAGCGTGATCTTGCCGAAATATTGGGCGTGGATGAGCAAGCTGTGCGCCGCTGGGAAAAATCGCGCGACAAGAAATTTCATGGCGCTGCGGATCGGCTTTTGCGTGCAATCTATACAGAACACCTCCACAAAACCGGTTCGGTCCGCAGAATGGTCGAGCGCCTGTCGACCGCCAATCAGGCGGAGACAATAGATATCCACTTTCAAGAAACAGCGGACGGCTGGAAACCCCGTGGCTGCCTGGAAGCAGCCTGAGTGCGGCATTGCCTCCGGTCCGGTCAGGCCGGGATTCTGACTGCCCAATCGCTTAGGTTGAGAGTGATTTACTGTCCCGGCAGCGCCGGGGGAGACGGATAAGTTGGACGGATTCTTACTCAGAAATGAAGGTAGGGCGCGATGGGTGCCGGCTTCACCCAGATCGCGGCAATTTGACTTCCGTGCTGCTTGGCACTGGCTTTATCTAATCGATTAGATTAGAACAGGCGCACCATTCACGGACAGGATGCCCCCATGAGTCAGATCATTCCGGTCGATCCCTTTGACTATGTCGTCTTCGGCGGCACCGGTGACCTTGCCGAGCGCAAGCTGCTGCCGGCGCTGTATCACCGCCAGATCGCCGGTCAGTTGACCGAGCCGACACGGATCATCGGTGCTTCCCGCGCGGAGATGGATCATGACGGCTATCGCGCCTTTGCCCGCGACGCGCTGAAAGAACACCTTGCGAAGACCGAGTATCAGGAAGCCGATATAGAGCAATTTCTGGCGCGGCTGTTTTATGTTTCTGTCGACGCGAGGTCCGACAAGGGCTGGGACGAGCTCAAGGCAATTCTGGAGGAAGGCGCTGACCGGGTCAGGGCATTCTATCTGGCGGTCGGACCGGGGCTGTTCGGCGATATTTCCGAACGAATACAGTCGAGCGGGCTGATCACCAAGCAGACCCGGATCGTGGTGGAAAAGCCGATCGGGCGGGATCTCAACTCCGCGCGCGCGCTCAACAAGACAATCGGCAGCGTGTTTGAGGAAGAGCAGATCTTCCGTATTGACCATTATCTGGGCAAGGAAACGGTCCAGAACCTGATGGCGCTCAGGTTTGCCAATGCGCTCTATGAGCCGTTGTGGAACTCCGCCCATATCGACCATGTGCAGATCACGGTGGCTGAATCGGTGGGCCTTGAAGGCCGCGCCGGCTATTACGACAAGGCTGGCGCACTCAGAGACATGGTCCAGAACCATCTGGTGCAACTGTTGTGCCTGGTGGCAATGGAGCCACCGTCGTCGATGGAAGCGGAAGCGGTGCGCGACGAAAAGCTGAAAGTTCTGCGATCGCTCCGACCGATCAACGAAGACAATGCAGACACCGTGACCGTGCGCGGCCAGTACAAGGCCGGCGCCTCGGCGGGCGGTGCGGTCAAGGGCTATCTCGAAGAGCTCGAAGGCGGGGTGTCGGACACCGAGACCTTTGTCGCGATCAAGGCGGAAATCAACAATTGGCGCTGGGCCGGCGTGCCGTTCTACTTGCGCACCGGCAAGCGGATGAGCGAGCGGGTGTCGGAAATCGTGGTGGCATTCAAGCCGGTTCCGCATTCGATCTTCGGGTCCAGTGCCGGCCGGGTGACCGCCAACAAGCTGGTGATGCGGCTGCAGCCCGACGAGGGCGTAAAGCAGTGGATCATGATCAAGGATCCGGGACCGGGCGGCATGCGGCTGAGACATGTCTCGCTCGACATGAGCTTCGCCGACCGGTTCGGGGAACGCAGCCCGGATGCCTACGAACGGCTGCTGCTGGATGTGGTTCGCTGCAACCAGACGCTGTTCATGCGGCGCGACGAGGTTGAGGCAGCGTGGAACTGGATCGACCCGATCCTGACGGCCTGGGAAGAGACCGGCCAATCGGTGCAGCCCTACACGGCCGGCACCTGGGGGCCGAGCCAGGCGATTGCGCTGATCGAACGCGACGGCAGGACCTGGCATGAAAGCGACTAACAACGTCGACGCGCAGGTCCGACATCTCGATTTCGACAGCGGCACGGCGCTGGCGGCAGCTCTGGCCAGCCGGGTTGCCCAGGCACTTGCCGAGGCGATCGAGAGCCGTGGCCAGGCAACACTTGCAGTTTCGGGCGGCAGCACGCCGAAACGGTTCTTCGCCGAATTGTCAAAACAGCCGATCAGCTGGGGCAAGGTTACCGTCACGCTGGTCGACGAACGCATGGTTGGCCCCGAGCACGAACGCTCCAACCACCGGCTGGCGAGCCAGCACCTGTTGCAAAACCGCGCCGCTGACGCCGGCTTCGTTCCGCTCCATATGAAGAGTGAAAATGCAGAGAGCGCTGCGGCAAACGCCGCTGAACGAATTGAAGCGCTTGCGCTGCCGTTTGACGTGGTGGTGCTTGGCATGGGGACCGACGGCCACACGGCCTCATTCTTTCCCGGCGGAACGACACTTGCGCAAGTGACCGATCCCGCCTGCCCGGCAAGCGTGATGGCAATCGAGGCACCCGGCGCCGACGAGCCGAGGCTGACGCTGACACTGCCGCGGATCATCGAAGCCGGGCTGCTGGTGCTGCATATCGAAGGTGAGGCCAAGCGGGCGGTGCTGGCAAGCGCGCTCGAACCCGGGCCAGAGCAAGCGATGCCGGTGCGCGCCGTGCTGCGCCAGGCAAAACGGCCACTCGAGATCTACTGGGCGCCCTGAGCCGCCCCTGCATGTCACGTTCAAACGAGGTCGATTGAGCGCCACCGGAGATGACCGGCATGCATTCGTTGATTGCGTTGCCGCGCCGCCAGCGCGCCGGATCAGGCGTGCGGCGTGGCAGCAGACGCCATCGGGCCGAAAGACCCGCAAACCCGATAGAAGGATATGAGCCATGAGTGTTGATCCCCGCATTGCCAGTGTCACAAACCGGATCATCGAACGGTCAAAACCGAGCCGCGAGCTCTATCTGGGGCGACTTCGAGAGATGGCGGCCAAGGGCCCGCACCGCTCGACCCTTTCGTGCGGCAACCTCGCCCATGGCTTTGCCGCCTGCGGCCCGGCCGACAAGGCCGATCTGGCTGGCAACGTGGCCCCCAATCTGGGCATCATCACCGCCTATAACGACATGCTGTCGGCGCACCAGCCGTTCGAGACCTTTCCCGATCAGATCCGCGCCGCGGCGCGCGCCGCCGGTGGCGTGGCGCAGGTGGCGGGCGGGGTTCCGGCAATGTGCGACGGCGTCACCCAGGGCCAGCCGGGGATGGAGCTGTCGCTGTTTTCGCGCGACATCATCGCAATGTCGGCCTCAGTCGGGCTGTCGCACAACATGTTCGATGCCGCGGTCTATCTCGGCGTCTGCGACAAGATCGTGCCGGGACTGCTGATCGCGGCGCTGAGTTTTGGCCATCTGCCGGCGGTGTTCGTGCCGGCCGGACCGATGACTTCCGGCCTGCCCAATGACGAGAAGGCACGGATCCGCCAACTCTATGCGGAAGGCAAGGTCGGCCGCGACGAATTGCTGGAGGCCGAATCCAAATCCTATCATGGTCCTGGCACCTGCACTTTCTACGGCACCGCCAACTCCAACCAGATGCTGATGGAGATCATGGGGCTGCACACGCCCGGCGCCTCGTTCGTCAATCCGGGCACACCGCTGAGAGACGCGCTGACCGCCGAGGCCACACGCCGGGCACTGGCAATCACAGCGCTTGGCAACGAATACACACCGGTGGGCGAGATGATCGACGAGCGTTCGCTGGTCAACGGCGTCATCGGCTTGCACGCCACGGGTGGATCCACCAACCACACGATGCACCTGATCGCGATGGCACGCGCCGCAGGCATCCGGCTGACCTGGGAAGATATTTCCGATCTCTCCGACGCGGTGCCGCTGCTGGCACGGGTGTACCCGAACGGGCCTGCCGATGTGAACCACTTCAACGCAGCCGGCGGCATCAACTTCATGATCGACCAGTTGCTCTCGGTCGGGCTGTTGCACGAGGAGGTGCGCACGGTCTGGGGCAAGGGGCTGTCGGCCTATGCGGTGGAAGCCAGGCTTGGTGAAAACGGCACGGTGGTGCGCGTGCCGGTCTCCAAGGCCAGCGGCGATGCCAAGGTGGCGACCACGATGGACAAGCCGTTCCAGCCCAATGGCGGGCTGAAAATGCTCACCGGCAATCTCGGCAAGGCAGTGATCAAGATTTCCGCGGTCAAGCTTGAGCGGCAGGTGATCGAGGCGCCGGCGCGATTGTTCAACGACCAGTTTGAACTGCAGGCGGCGTTCAATGCCGGCAGTCTCACCGGCGATTTTGTTGCTGTCGTCCGGTTCCAGGGCCCGAAGGCCAACGGCATGCCGGAACTGCACAAGCTGACGCCACCGCTGGGGGTGCTGCAGGACCGGGGTCAGAAAATCGCGCTGGTGACCGACGGACGGATGTCAGGAGCTTCGGGCAAGGTGCCCGCCGCCATTCACGTGACCCCGGAGGCCAAGGATGGCGGACCGATTGCCCGCATCCGCGAGGGCGACATGATCCGGCTTGATGCTATCAGCGGCACGCTGGAGGTGCTGGTGCCGGCAGCCGAATTCGACGCCCGCGAACCCGCCAGCGCCGATCTGAGCCATAATGAATGGGGCATGGGCCGCGAATTGTTCGCCCGACTGCGTGACAATGCCGGCCCGGCCGATGAAGGGGCGAGCATTCTCTACTGATCAGGATCGTTCGAAAGGGCGAGGGTGGCCGGCGGCAGGACTACCAGGTGCGGACGCTGACCACCCAGTCCCGATGGGCAGGATGGGTGCTGTAGACATAGATCCGCTCCATTTCGCTTTCGGTCATCAGTCGCAGGAAGCGCACCTCGATGGTGTTGTTGGTATTGATGCGCATCAGAACGCAGCCAAGTTTCGAGATCCGTGTTTTCGGTACATCAAGGTAGAACTGACGGGGGATCCTGAATTCGGTGACGATGCCGAGGATGGCGCCACTTCGGGATATTGCCAGGATGTCGCAGCGACGCGACTCCAGATTCATGACGCTCTTCTCGGTATATTCGATCCGGGCGGGGTTCATGGTCTGCTCCATCGGGAACCGCGTCTCGCGGTCGTACATGAAGGATTCCTCTTTCTTCAGATAGTGATTTCCCGCAGCTAAACTCGTCACAGCACGCCCCCGTCTCGGCTTTTCCATAAAAACTGCCAGGAATATTACCTTACGAAGCTTAATGTAGACTTATCCTGGCTGTGCTGGCCGGGATTGAGCGGCTGTGGGTCAGAGAGAACAGCGGCTTGCTGGCGACAATATCTCCCCGGGTTTGGTGCCCGGCAACCTTGCCTGCCGGGGCTTTTTGCTGCGCAACGCTCTGAATGGCGGTGACTAAGCCGGACAAATCGATCACGAAAGCCATGCCCTGATCACGCACCGCGTGATCGGCCGTGACAATGGCCCCTTGCTGGCTCACGCCTGGGCAGTCGGCACCAAAAATCGACAGCCGTTTTTGACCCGTGCAGTCCCGATTTTGGGGGCATTTTCACTGTTTGACGCGTCGATTGTGAACGCTCCGTGTCGCCTGCGGTTGACAATGGGGCCTCGATCACATCCGAAAATGCCATGCAACCCGTTGAGTTTGCTTGGTTCTTTCTTTGCACCCCCTGCCCGGTCATCCTTCCAGTCACGTCAGACCCACGCCGTTGTCACGGCCATGTGGTTCGCAAGTCATCAGCACAAGTCTCATCTTCAGGTCATCGAACAACACGGCTCACCCAACGGGCCGCCCCACGAACCGGACAGACGGATACGGATTTCCGCTTTCCACCTCACAAGGATAAGACCATGAACAAGATCATCATCGCCCTCGGCTTTACACTTGCTGCTTCCACCGGCGCCTTTGCCGCTTCCACTGCCATGGACGCCTATGATTTCCCAGCTGCCCAGACGAGCGGCATTGACTACACCGCAACCGCTTCGACCGGCGCCGGCTCCAACGACCAGGTGGTCTACCACCGTGCCGGCAATGACGGCTCGCCGAGCTTTCTGGCTCCTGCCGCAACCGGCATCGACTACACTGCAACAGCTTCGGTCGGTGGCGTCTCCAACGACCAGATCATCTATGACCGCGCCGGCAATGACGGTTCGCCGCATTTCGCTCGCTAAGGCCTGACGCCAATCAAGACGGAACCAATGAGCGGCAGGGACGTTTCCCTGCCGGCCTCCAAACCACACGGCTTGCGTCCCTCAGGGATGCGCCAATCAATCTAAAGGAATACACTCATGAACAAGCTCATCATCGCCCTCGGCTTCACCCTTGCTGCTTCCACCGGCGCTTTTGCCGCTTCGACTGCCATGGACGCCTATGACGTCCCGTCGGTTCAGGGCCAGGCCAACTATGCTGTTGGTGTTTCCAACGATCTGGTCAGCTATGACCGTGCAGGTCAGGACGGTTCGCCGAGCTTTCAGGCTTCGGTTGCTGGCGTCGACTACACCACGACCGCCTCGATCGGCGATGTCGCCAACGACCAGGTCCGTTACGACCGTGCCGGCAACGACGGTTCGCCGCACTTCGCACGCTAAGACACAAGCCTGACGGATGGCGCCGGTTTCCTCCCGACCGGCGTCATCCGCTTGCTGACGGCCGCGGCATTGTCCGCGGCCATGATTACAGGCACTCCCTGCCCCAATCAGTCTGAACTGCCCTCAACCCCTAGCGACGCCCGACACCGAAATCCGTCCGATGACGGGCGCACCGCGCGAAACCCCGCTTGAAAAGGCGGGGTTTTTGCCTGTGTGGGCTGGTCGATTGAAGTCTAGCCGGCAAGCTCTCTCTGATGGGGCCTCAACGACACCGTCAACGCCGAGATCGACCAGGCGCGGCAGATGGGCGTGACCGGCGTTCCGTGCTTTATCATCGACATGAAATACGCGCTTGTCGGCGCCCAGCCGGCCGAGGCGCTGGCCGACGCCCTGCGCAAGGTCGTCATCGAAAAGGCCAAGCAGGAGGCCGAAGCTTCCGAGACGCCGGAGGCGTAAGCCCGCTTTTGATGGCAGACAGCGCCGGTTCGGACGGCGAAGCGGCGGGAATTGTCTAGCGGGCCATGCCCACACCGATTTTCAGATGAAATTCGAGCCCCGGCAACCTTGCCTGCCGGGGCTTTTTGCTGCGCAACGCTCTGAATGGCGGTGACTAAGCCGGACAAATCGATCACGAAAGCCATGCCCTGATCACGCACCGCGTGATCGGCCGTGACAATGGCCCCTTGCTGGCTCACGCCTTCGCAGTCGGCACCAAAAACCGACAGCCGTTTTTGAACCGTGCAGTCCCGATTTTGGGGGCATTTTCACTGTTTGACGCGTCGATTGTGAACGCTCCGGGTCGCCTGCGGTTGACAATGAGGCCCCGATCACATCCGAAAATGCCATGCAACCCGTTGAGTTTGCTTGGTTCTTTCCTGGCACCCCCTGCCCGTTCAGCCTTCCAGTCACGTCAGACCCACGCCGTTCTCACGGCCATGTGGTTCGCAAGTCATCAGCACAAGCCTCATCTTCAGGTCATCGAACAACACGGCTCACCCAACGGGCCGCCCCACGAACCGGACAGACGGATACGGATTTCCGCTTTCCACCTCACAAGGATAACGACCATGAACAAGATCATCATCGCCCTCGGCTTCACCCTTGCTGCTTCCACCGGCGCCTTTGCCGCTTCCACTGCCATGGACGCCTATGACGTCCCCGCCGTGCAGGGCGACATCACTTACGCTGTTGGCGTTGCCAACGACCTGGTCAGCTACGACCGTGCCGGCAATGACGGCTCGCCGAGCTTCCTGGCTCCTGCCGCAACCGGCATCGATTACACCGCCACTGCTTCCATCGGCGGCGTTTCCAACGACCAGATCATCTATGACCGCGCCGGCAATGACGGTTCGCCGCGCTTTGCCAACTAACAATTGAGACCTGGATCGGCGGACCTTTCGCTCCGCTGATCCCTTCCCCCGCAGACATCATCTTTACGCAGTCCTCCCAAGACGCGACCCAGATTCAAAGGATAAGACCATGAACAAGATCATCATCGCCCTCGGCTTCACCCTTGCTGCTTCCACCGGCGCCTTTGCCGCTTCCACCGCCATGGACGCTTATGATTTCCCCGCTGCCCAGACGAGCGGCATTGATTACACCGCAACCGCCTCGACCGGCGCCGGCTCCAACGACCAGGTGGTCTACCACCGTGCCGGCAATGACGGCTCGCCGACCTTCAAGGCTCCGACCGCTGGAGTCGACTACACCGCTACCGCTTCGGTCGGTGGTGTCTCCAACGACCAGATCATCTATGACCGCGCCGGCAATGACGGTTCGCCGCATTTCGCTCGCTAAGGCCTGACGCCAATCAAGACGGAACCAATGAGCGGCAGGGACGTTTCCCTGCCGGCCTCCAAACCACACGGCTTGCGTCCCTGAGGGATGCGCCAATCAATCTAAAGGAATACACTCATGAACAAGCTCATCATCGCCCTCGGCTTCACCCTTGCTGCTTCCACCGGCGCCTTCGCCGCTTCGACCGCCATGGACGCCTATGACGTGCCGTCGGTTCAGGGACAGGCCAACTATGCTGTTGGTGTTTCCAACGATCTGGTCAGCTATGACCGCGCCGGCCAGGACGGTTCGCCGAGCTTTCAAGCTTCGGTTGCTGGCGTCGATTACACCACGACCGCCTCGATCGGCGATGTCGCCAACGACCAGGTCCGTTACGACCGTGCCGGCAACGACGGTTCGCCGCACTTCGCACGCTAAGACACAAGCCTGACGGATGGCGCCGGTTTCCTCCCGACCGGCGTCATCCGCTTGCTGACGGCCGCGGCATTGTCCGCGGCCATGATTACAGGCACTCCCTGCCCTCCAGCTTGACTTGATGCAGGACGGTATCGTTCAAATGAACTCATTTGGACACGACGTGCATCAGCGACGCCCGACACCGAAATCCGTCCGATGACGGGCGCACCGCGCGAAACCCCGCTTGAAAAGGCGGGGTTTTGGCGTTTGCGGGAATTGTGGTGTGCAATGGTTGCAGCGGTCAGCGGCGGTATGTTTTGCCATTCCCATCAAACAGATGCAGCTTTGACTGGTCCGCCTTAAAGCGCAGCTTGTCGCCACGCTTGATCTCGTGATGGCCTGGCAGTTTGGCAAGAATCGGCTCGTCCTCGGTCAGGTCATTTATATAGAGCAGCGTGACCTCACCCAGCGCCTCAACAATCGACACCGTTCCCTCGAACAGGAAATCATCGCCGGTGGTAACCACCAGATCTTCAGGCCTGATGCCAAAGGACGCTTGCTTGCCCTTGTCGCTGTCGGGAACAGGGATGCCGGTGCCAACCGATTTGCCGCCCGCAAACGACATGACGGAGTTGGCGCCGGTTTTTTCGATCGTGCCTGGAATGATGTTCATGGCCGGCGAGCCGATGAACTGCGCCACGAACAGGTTTTCAGGCCGCTGGTAGAGGTCCATCGGCGGGCCGACCTGCTCGATATAGCCGCGTGACAGAACGACGATGCGGTCTGCCAGCGTCATCGCCTCGACCTGGTCGTGGGTGACGTAGATCATCGTCGTGTCGGGCATTGATTCATTGAGCTTGGCGATCTCGATGCGGGTGGCGACGCGCAACGCCGCATCAAGGTTGGACAACGGCTCGTCAAACAGGAACACCTTGGGATCGCGGCAGATGGCACGACCAATGGCGACACGCTGGCGCTGGCCACCCGACAGCGCCTTGGGCAAGCGATCGAGATATTCGCCCAATTGCAGGATGTCGGCGGCGGCACGGACCCGGCGGTCGATCTCTTCCTTGCTTTCCCTGGCGATGCGCATGCCGAAGGCCATGTTGTCATAGACCGTCATGTGCGGGTACAGCGCATAGGACTGGAACACCATGGCGATGCCGCGCTTGGAGGGCGGCACGTCGTTGACCACCATGCCGTCGATTTCGAGTGTGCCGGCGGTGATGTCCTCGAGACCAGCGATCATCCGCAAAAGCGTCGACTTGCCACAGCCGGACGGGCCGACAAAGACGATGAATTCACCCTGCTGGATGTCAAGATCAACACCGTGGATGACCTCGACAGAGCCATAGGATTTCTTCAGGTCCCTCAGTTTCAATCCGGCCATGGTTTCCTCCCGCTGGCGTAATGTATTGGTTCACCCGAGCCTTGCGAAAAAGGCGTCATAGGGTGGAATTTCAATGCAATCGGACTTGAGCATGCCCGAGAAGCCGTGCCCGGCAAGCGGCGTCAGTGCGCCTTCTGGCGGGTCGATGAACTGCTCCTGATCACTGAGATTGAAGCCGCAGAAAACCGCTTCATTGCCGTGGCGGCGGATGAAACCGAGCACCGCGTCGTTGCAGTCGATGAATTCGAGTTCACCCTTGGCGAGCGCCGGGTGCTGCTTGCGAAAGGCAAGCAGGCGGCGGTAATGATTGAGCATCGAGGCGTTGACATGCTCTTGCGCGTCGACGGCCATGTGCCGGTGCTCGGAGGGGATCGGCAGCCAGGGCTGGCCCTCGGTAAAGCCGGCATGGTCGCTGTTTTCCGCCCACACCATCGGTGTGCGGCAACCGTCGCGGCCCTTGAAATCGGGCCAGAACTGGATGCCGTAGGGATCCTGCAGATCCTCGAAGGCAAGCTCGGCCTCGGTCAGGCCCAGTTCTTCGCCCTGGTAGAGGCAGACCGAGCCGCGCAGGCTCAGAAGCAGGCCGGCGAGCATGCGCAAATAGCGGTCCCGGTCGGAGACAAGGTTGCCCCAGCGGGTGCCGTGACGGATCACATCATGGTTGGAAAAGGCCCAGCATGCCCAGCCTTCGGGCGCGGCGGCCATGAAATCGGATAGCACTGTGCGGACCCGCGCCGGGCTCAACAGATCGGGCGCCAGGAAATCAAACGCGTAGCACATGTGCATCTTGTCGCCGCCGGAGGTGTAGTCGGCAACAATCTGCAGTCCGTATTGCGCGTCGCCAACTTCGCCGACCGCGGCGATGTCGGGGAATTCGTCCATCAGCGCGCGGAAGCGACGCAGGAACTCGAGATTTTCTGGCCGGTTCTTGTCGTAGATGTGCTCCTGATGATTGTAGGGATTGACGGTTGGCGCGATCGAGGCGTTGCGCAATTCCGGCGCCAGCGCCGGGTTGTTGCGAAGCTGGTCGTCGCAAAAATAGAAATTTATGGTATCGAGCCGGAAGCCGTTGACGCCGCGCTCGAGCCAGAAGCGTGCGACGTCGAGCAGCGCATCCTGGACCTGCGGATTGTGAAAATTCAGATCCGGCTGCGAGGTCAGGAAATTGTGCTGGTAATATTGCTGCCGGCTCGGATCCCAGGCCCAGCCGGAGCCGCCGAAAATCGACAGCCAGTTGTTGGGCGGCGTGCCATCGGGCTTGGCCTCGGCCCAGACGAACCAGTCGGATTTGGGATTGTCGCGGCTGGTGCGGCTTTCGATGAACCAGGGGTGCTGGTCGGAGGTGTGGGAAATCACCAGATCGATCATCACCCGGATGCCGAACTTGTGGGCTTCGGCGACCAGCAGGTCAAAATCATGCAGCGCGCCGAACATCGGATCGACATTGGTGTAGTCGGCGACGTCGTAGCCAAAATCCTTCATCGGCGAGGTGAAGAAGGGCGACACCCAGATCGCATCGACACCCAGCGAGGCAATGTAGGGCAGCCGCTGGCAGATGCCGGCGAGATCGCCGATGCCGTCACCGCTGGTATCCTGATAGGAGCGTGGATAGATCTGATAGATCACCGCGCCGCGCCACCAGTCGGGGTCGGAAGCGATACCGGCTTGTACCGGAAGATCGGACACTGCAAGATTCATGGAGGCATTGATCCCTTATTTGACGGAGCCGGCCAGCAGGCCGCGCACGAGATAGCGTTGCATGGCGAAAAACACCGCCAGCGGTACCGCGATGGAGACGAAGGCGGAAGTTGCAAGAATTTCCCAATTGCCGCCGCGGGTGCCGAGCAGTTCGACGATCTGCTTGGTCATCACCGTTGTTTCACCGGTGGCATCGATCAGGAAGACCAGTGCGACCAAGAGATCGTTCCAGGTCCACAGGAACTGGAAGATGGCAAAGGAGGCCAGCGCCGGGAACGACAGTGGCAGAATGATCTTGACGAAAATCTGGAAATCGGTGGCGCCGTCCACACGGGCGTTCTCGATGATATCGCGCGGCAGGCCGACCATGTAGTTGCGCAGCAGATAGATCGCCAGCGGCAGCCCGAAGCCGGTGTGGGCGAGCCAGACGCCGAGATAACCCTTGCCGATACCGATTTCGTTGTGCAGCCGCAACAGCGGAATCAACGCGAGCTGCAGCGGCACCACCAGCAGCCCGACAATGGCTGCCACCAGCAGGGCCCGGCCGGGAAACCGCATCCAGGCCAGCGCGTAAGCCGCGAAAGCGGCAATGACGATGGGGATGATGGTGGCCGGTATGGTCACGGTCAGGGTGTTGAAGAAGGCCTTGGCCATGCCCTCGCGATTGCTTGGATCAAACAGCACGAAGCGGTAGTTCTCGAAGGTGAATTCAGGCGGCGTGGTGGCGGTGGTGAAAACCCGCGGCAGACGGCTGTCGCCAAAACTCTGAGGCGCCGAGAGACGGAAGGCGCCATCCTGCGCCACCGTCAGCGCGGTGCCGGCGCCGAGATCGGCGACATCGCCCGGCACATAGGCTTCGGGCTCGCGCGAACTGGTGCCCCAGCGGCTGATGTTGACATCGTCGTTTGAGAACAGGCGGCCATCGATGACGAATTCGCCATCGATTTCGGCTTCGTCGCCGGAGATGCGGATCGCCGGCGCCTGGCGTTCCTGGGTAAACAGCGCATTCCACCAGCCGGTGTTGGCGATCTGGTCGGCGGTGCGGAACGACGAGACAAACAGCCCGACGGTGGGAAACAGCCACAGCGCCACCAGAGCCACGACCGAAATGTGCACGGCCCAGGTGAGCGGCGACTTCTTTGATGACATGACGTTCATCCCGGCCTCCCTCAGCGCATTTCTTTGCGGGCGTTGATGACATTCCAGACCAGAATCGGGGTCACCAGCAGCATGATGATCATGGCCGAGGCCGAACCGACGCCCCAGTCATTGGCGCGGAACAGCTTGTCGTACATGTAGTTGGCCAGAACCTGGGTCTCCCACTGGCCGTTGGTCATGGCAAAGACAATGTCGAACACCTTGAGCACGACGATGGTGATGGTGGTCCAGACCACGACGATGGTGCCCATGATCTGCGGCACCTTGATCTTGAAGAAGATCTGGAACGGATTGGCACCGTCGATCACCGCGGCCTCGATGGTTTCCTCGGGAACACCGCGCAAAGCGGCGGAGAGGATGACCATGGCAAACCCGGTCTGGATCCAGACCAGCACCACCATCAGCAGGATCGAGTTCCAGAAGGGAATGGTCAGCCAGGTCTGCGGCTCGCCATAGGGCAACGACACCGTGGCAAGCGAAACCACCGAGCGCAGCGACACCCAGACCAGCCAGACGGCAACCAGCGCCAGCCCGGCGCGCAGGACAAGGCCCCACCAGGGCGTGGCCGAGTGGCTGAAACCACCGCGCAACAACGAGCGGGCGATCTGGATGACGCTATAGGCGAGAAAACCGGCGAAGATGACGAGGATCAGCGCGGGAATGATTTTCAGGATCAGCACCGACATCGGTCCACCGTCAAAACCCAGCCAGACGGCGTTAAGCACACCGATCTGGTCCTGGTCGGCGGGTCTTGTGTCATAGACCAGCTTCCAGATCACGGCAGCACCGACAAAGGAAATCGCCATCGGCATGAAGATCAGCGACTTGGCGATATTACCCCATTTAATGCGGTCGGTGAGCTGGGCGGCAAGCAACCCGAAGGCGGTGGAAAACGCCGGCACGATGATCAGCCAGAGCATGTTGTTGCTGACTGCTTCCCAGAATTTCGGTTCGTCGAACATCTGGCGGTAATTGGCGAGGCCAACAAAGGCGCCACCGGCATTGCGGTCGGTGACCGACAGCCACAGCGTGGCGAAAACCGGGTAGGCGAGATAGAGGCCCAGCGCCAGCAGCGCCGGCGCCAGGAACAGCCAGGGACGGACCTGGTTGGCCCGATTGATGTTGCGCCCGGCATTCTTGCCTGTAGCGGGGTAGAGAATCCTGTCGAGAAACTGGTTGGAAAAGTAGAAGTAGCCGACGCATCCGCCGACGCCGATGATGATGGTGATCAAACCCTGAAGTGCCGGATGCATCCTTCCCTCCCCAAAAGGCTGTCCTGATGGGGACCCCGGCTAAACGCCGGGGCCTCCTATTTGTGCATGTCAGCCTCGATTACTTGAGCGCATCCCAGGACTTCTGGATCGTCGCGGCGACTTCCTCGGCGGACTTGCCGCCGGTGTAGTCGACCATGCCGGTCCAGAACGAGCCGGCGCCGACACCGCCAGGCATCAGGTCGGAACCGTCGAAGCGGAAAGTGGTGGCACCAAGCAGGACGTCATTCATCTTCTTGAGAGTCGGATCGCTGAACACATCGGTGTTGACCGCCTTGTAGGGGGTCAGGAAGCCCTTCTGTGCCATCCAGATTTCATGGGCGATCGGCGACTGCAGGAACTTGATGAGAGCCTGCGCGCCGGGGCTGTCCTTGGTGATGCCCCAGACGGTGCCGGCGCCGAGCACCGGCTTGCCCAGATCCTTGTCGGCATAGGCAGGCATATAGAAGAAGTCTGCATCGGTGCCGACCTTGGTGCCATCGGGGAAAAACGCCGGAATGAACGAAGCCTGGTGATGCATGTAGCACTGCGGCGGCGAGGAGAAGAGGCCCTTGGGGCTGTCCCGGAAATCGGTGGAGGCCACCGTGCCGGCGCCGCCGGCGACGAACTTGTCGTTGCGGGCAAACCAGCCGAATTCCTCGATCGCGCCGATCACCGCCGGATCATCGAACTTGATCTCGTTGGAGACCCACTTGTCGTAGACTTCAGGCGGCTGGGTGCGCAGCATCATGTCTTCGACCCAGTCGGTAGCCGGCCAGCCGGTGGCAGCGCCTGAGCCCAGACCAATGCACCAGGGCGTACCGCCATCGGCTGCAATCTGCTCTGTCAGCGCCTTGAGTTCTTCCATCGACTGGGGAATTTCATAGCCGGCGTCCTCGAAGTTTTCCGGAATGTACCAGACCAGCGATTTGACATCGACCTTGTAGAAGAAGCCATAGAGCGCCTTGGTGCCGTCAGGACCGGCATAGGTGCCGAGATCAACCCAGGACTGGCCCGCGGCGTAATTGTCCTTGACCCAGTCAGCGGTTCCATCGGCCAGCGGCGTGAGAAAGCCGCGCTTGGCCATGTCGGCGGCAAGGCCTGGCTGCGGGAACACCGACACATTGGCGGCGGACCCGGCTTCCGCGTCGACCATCACCTGCTGCTCGAAACTGTCGGAGCCGACATAGCGCACATCAGCGCCGGTGGCCTCGGCGAAATAGGCCAGCACCGCTTCGGCGTTTTGCTGGTCCGGCCCGAGCCAGGGACCGAAGACCGTGACCTGTTCGCCGTCAAGCTGTGTCGCCTTGAGCGCTTCATAGCTGTCCCAGTTGAAATTGCCCTCGCCCGGGGCGAATTTGAGGTCGGCGGCCTGCGCCGCACCCAGTGTCAGGGCGGTGGCTGCAACACCCGTCAAAAACAGTTTTCTCATCGAAGTCTTCCTCCCGGCCAGTGCCTGATCCGTCACAAAAATTGTGAATAGTTCTCCCCGCCAAGGCTATCTCGTATTCAAAGCGCTTTGGCTTGCAATCAGAGGACGGCCTGTGCAGGCATGAGTCAAGCCAAAAGTTTCAATCGACTTTCAATTTCCGACTATTTGTTGCATTGCAGCATGATTTCAAAGCATTCGGAGGCGATTTTTCGCTTTTGTTCTCATCCCGTCTCGGGTTAAATGCAGGCTTCAGGGATGCCGAGGTAGCGCGCGTGCGTGCAATTTTCCAAAGCGCTTTGGATGAAAGGGAGCCGAACCGTGAACCTGAAGCAGCTGGCAGATCTCCTGGGATTGTCGCAGACCACCATATCGCGCGCCCTCAATGGCTACCCGGAAGTCAGCGAACATACCCGCCGCAAGGTGATCGAGGCCGCACAACGGCACGGTTACAAACCCAATTCCAACGCCCGCAAACTGGCCACCGGCAAGGCCGGCTCGATCGGATATGTGCTTCCGGTCGGCCGAAATGTCGATCTCGATCCACATTTCGTCGAGTTCCTTTCCGGGCTGGGCGAACATGCGCTGACCCACGAGATCGACCTGTCGCTGACACCGGCGCCGATCGAACGTGAAAGCGAAGCCTACCGGCGGATTGCCGCCAGCCGTTCGGTGGATGGCCTTTACCTGTCGTCGATGCGCAATGACGACCAGCGCATCGCGCTGGTGCGAGAGTTGGGGATTCCGTTTCTGGCGCATGGCCGCGCCTACAAGCCGGCCGACGGTTATGCGTTTCTTGATATCGATAATGAAGGCGCGTTTCACGACGCAGCACGGCTGCTGCTGCAACTGGGCCACCAGCGGCTGGCCTTCATCAATGGCGACACCGAGTTTACCTTCGCGCTGCACCGACTGGGCGGGGTCCAGCGGGCGATGGCCGAGCACGGACTGCCGGCTGGCGCATTGAAACACCATTCAGCGGCGATGAACGAGGACAGCGGCTACCGGCTGGCGATGGCGCTGTATGATGGCACGAAGGCAGACACGCGACCGACCGGCCTGCTCAGCGCCTCGATGTTTACCACGCTGGGGATTTTCCGGGCGCTCAACCAGCTCGGCATCAGCGTTCCCGGTGATGTTTCAGTGATCACCCATGACGATGTGTTCCCGTTTCTCAAGCCGGAGAGTTTCTCGGTGCCGCTCACCACCACCCGCTCATCGATCCGGGCAGCAGGCGCACGCACCTGCGAGCGCCTGATCAACATCATCTCCGGCGCCGAGGCCGATCCGGTTCAGGAAATATGGCCGGTGGAACTGGTGGTCAGGGCTTCGACCGGTCCGGCGCCCACGGCAGCGGCCAAGCCGGGCCGTCGCGAATCGGCGTTGGCGGCGGAATAAAACATCCGCCGCCCGCAACCACGTGGAAACACAGGATCAGAATGACGGCGGTGTCAGCCCGTGCGAACGCATGGCTGCGGTCACCGTGTTGGCCATCAGCATGGCGATCGTCATCGGCCCGACGCCACCCGGAACCGGGGTGATGACCGCGGCTTTTTCAGCGCATTCGTCAAACGCGACGTCGCCGACCAGCCGGGTCTTGCCTTCGCCGCGCTCGGGCGCGTCAATGCGGTTGATGCCGACATCGATGACGGTTGCACCCGGTTTGACCCAATCAGCCTTGACCATCTGCGGGCGGCCAACGGCTGCGACCAGAATATCGGCGTTGCGGCAGATGCCGGGCAGATCCCTGGTACGCGAATGGGCGACGGTGATGGTGGCGTTGGCGGCCAGCAGCAGCGCCGCCATCGGTTTGCCGAACAGATTCGAGCGGCCAATCACCACGGCATTGAGGCCGGACAGGTCGGCGCCATGGGTCTGGCGCACGAACAGCATGGCGCCTGCCGGTGTGCAGGAAATCAGGCCGCCGTCGAGATCGCCGGTCATCAGCTTGCCGGCATTAACGACATGCAGACCATCGACATCCTTTTCGGGGCGGATCGACTGGATCACACGATCGGAATCGAGATGACCGGGCAGCGGCAATTGCACCAGAATGCCGTGAATTTCCGGGTCGGCATTGAGGTCTGCCACCAGGCTTTCAAGCTCGGCCTGGGTGGTGGATTCGGACAGGGTGTGCTGCACGGACTTGAACCCGCACTGCTTGGCCATGCGGCTCTTGGATGCGACATAGACGTGGGAGGCCGGGTCCTTGCCGACGATGACCACGGCGAGGCCGGGCCGGGCGCCGGTTTTGGCTTCAAGCTCGGCGCTGGCCGCCGAGACCTGCTCGATCACCTCCGCCGCTACAGCTTTTCCGTCAATCACCTTGGCCATGGACACCTCTCTTGCATCTGTCTCGCGGCGCCACCTTTACGTGGCCGCGCCCGTCTGGCCGCGATCCTACGAAACCGGACGCGGGCACCGATAGCCTCTTTGCGTCCTTCGGTGTCAAAAAACAAGGTCGGGCGGGTGGTTGGCGCTCACCCGCGGCGACGCGCCGCTCCATAGCCATCGATCCGCGAGCGCAAGGTATCCATTTCCCGGCGAATCCGGTCGACCGTTCCATCGTGCGCCGGGGGCTGGGAGCGCGGCTGAGACGGGAATGACGACCGCATCGCCTGGCCATCCGGCTGCGGGGCAAATGACGGCTGTTGCATATGCGGCTGTGCAGGCGGCGCGGCCTGCGGCCAGACCGGTGCGGATTGCGCCGGCGGCTGTTGGGGCCAGGCAGGCACAGATTGCTGCATCATCGCGGCATAAGGATCCTGCTGCGGCATCTGTGGGTGCGCCTGTTGCTGAGACCAGGCCGGTGCAGGTTGCTGCGCGATCGGCGTATAGGCCGGGTGGGGCTGCGCGTAAGGAGGCTGCGAAACAGCAACCGGAGGGGCCGGATAAGTGGCGGCCTGGACGTAATGCGGATGCATCATCTGCTGAGCAGGCTGCTGAACCGGCGTTGGCTGCGGATGCTGGGTGGCCTGCGCGTAAGCATAAGGTTGCTGCGGCGGCATCATGGCGGCGGCACTGGCGATCGGCGCGGCATAGTAACCGGGTGGCGGCGTGTTGGGTTGGCCGGCCTGCGCGCCGGAATAGGTTGGCTGTTGGGGCTGCCAGGACGCCGCGGCCGGATGCATCGGCATGACGGCAGGCTGTGCCGACCACTGCGGCTGCGCCGGGTTTGCAGCCGGGTTTATCGGCATGGCAGCATACCCCGCGCGCTGGTCCGGCTGGGCCGGGTGTTGAGGCTGGCTTTGCAGCGGTGCGGCCTGCTGAGTGTGGACCGGCGTGGCCTCGGGTTGCCAATTGGGCTGCTGGACAGATGGGGCAGCCGGTGATGGTGGTGGCGGGGTCTGGGCCGGGGCCTGAACGGGGTTGTCCCCAGTGGCAAAGGCTGCGCGTTCGCCCGATTGGCGCTGACCCGGTGTGGCCGACCGATTTGCCGGTGCAGGTGGTGCTACCGGCTGATCAGCAGGTTCGTCAGCGTCGTCTGTGTTGTGCCGGGCAAGGACCGCGTCTGCATAGGACCGGGCGCGGGCGCCGGAGAAGGTTCCGGCGGTGACTTCGTCAGCAGCGTCAGCGAAGGCTTCCGCATCGCCCTCAGTGCGTGGGCGACGGCGGGGGCCGCGCGGCGGTGTCCGCGGACCGGGGGCTGTCGGATCGGGTTGCGCCGGGTAGCCTGCGAAAGGCGGGGGCTGGAATCTCGCCTGCGGAGTGCCTGCATTGTAGGAACGAATGCTTTCGACCGCGCCGGCCAGGAGGGCCAGGCCGATGCCGGCGAACATGCCGGCAAACATGCCGCCGATGGCGATCAGCTTGCGCGACGGCCCCATCGGATTGAGCGGTGCTTCAGCCGGCGAGATCACCCGAACGTTGCGGGTCGACATGTTGGAGCGCTCGCTGGTTTCACGCGAGCGCTTGAGGAAGGCTTCGTAGATTTGCCGTGTGGCGGTTGCCTTGCGCTCAAGTTCGCGCAGGGTGACGAATTCCACCGACTGATCCATGGCGCGGCTCTTGGCCACCGCCATCTGACTGGCGAGTTCCTGCTCGGTTTCAACAGCGCGCTGCAGTTCCATCTGCGAACTGGCGACGATGCGGCGCAACTCGGCCCGAATCTCGGCGCCGATCGTGTCGAGCGTGGACTTGGCCGCGACATATTGCGGATGGCGCGGTCCCAGTTGGGTAGCAAGCGAATCCGCGGTCGATTTGGTCTGGGTGAATTGCTTGCGCAGGTCAGTCAGGTTGGAGGACAGGAATTCCTCCGGGAACGAGCCCGAGAGAACATCGTCGATCTTTACCTTGGCGAGATTGTCGGCCTTGACCCGGATCCCGATCTTGGCTGCCCGGGCATTGGCAAGCTGGTCGCTGAGCGCAAGGATCACCTTGTCGTCGATATATTCGCCGCCAATCCCGACAATGCCGTTTTCCGCCTTGAAGGCCTCGACCTTGCGTTCGGCCGCATCAAGATCACTGCGCAGCGAATCAATCCGGCTGTCGATTGATTCCGAAGTACGCTCGAGCAGTCCCGACTGGGCCTGCCCCTCCTCATCGAGATAGGTCTCGACGATGGCATTGGCGATCAAGGCGGATTTCTCCGGATCCCTTGTATCGACACCTACAATGATGACGAAGGTCTTGGAATCGCGCGACACCGACAGCGCCCGACGCAGGGTGTTGAGCGCCTTCTGCTCGGCTTCGGAGGCGGGATCCTTGCCGGTGAACAATTCCTTGATCAGATTGATCCCGCCGGCGATGCCGCCGGAGGAAAGCGCGCCGTTGAATTCGGGATCGCGGTCGAGGCCGAGATCGACAACGACCTTCTCCAGGACATTGGTGGAGGAGAGGATCTGCAACTGGCTATCGGTAATCGCCAGCATGGCTTCAGTGGAAAGCTGCTGGTTGCGAATATCGTCGGCGGTCACCTGGATTTCGCGCGGGTCGATGAACAGCCGGCTTTCAGCATAATATTTGTGCGGCGTCGCCAACGCCATCAGCACGCCAAGCACCGCACCGGCGACCGTGGCCACACCGATCAGATAGCGAAACCGCCAGACCGCCGAAACCAGGATCGAGGCATCCAGCAAGGGGCGCGATCCGCTCTCCTGCCAGTTTGCGTTTGCTGCCGCATGCCAATGGTAGTGGTCATCATGATCCTGCTCAGGCGCTTGCAAGAGCGGCGCCGAAGCACGGGGCATCTGCGCGTGCTGCTCCTGTTGGCGTGGCTCATCTTGGCGCAAAGGCGGGGTTCCGTCTTCAGCCCGACGCGGATCGGCCCGCCGCTTGTCGGGAGCCACCTTGCCCATCAACCGGGCGATCCGGTCTCCAAACGAATCCGAATCCACCAGGCCTGCGCGACCCAGGCGTTGCGGGTCTGCGGCAGGGGTGGGGTCGGGAGCTGAATCGGAGGCTGAAACCGGGGCTGTTGCGGGCGGCGTGGTTTTTGACCCACGATCTTGCGCAGCAGCGAAACCGGATGTCGACAGCCGGGGATTGCGCGCGGGTCTGCTCAACAGGGATGGTTGCGGCGACGGGTGATTGCGCTCGACAGCAGCATCCGCAGTCGGTCGCGGGGACGGCGCGTCGGCAGCATGATCGAGCAGCGAACCGCGACGGGGGCGTTGCCTGTGCTCTTTGGCGAAATCGCTCATATCCGGCCCAAGGCCACCCCTGTTCGCAAGAATCTCATCTTCGTTAAGCCAAACTATAAATTCATGGGTAACAAATGGTTAATTTTGGTGACCGGCGTGCGGTTTTTACAGGTTATTCCGTGAATTTACGCGATTGCCGTGGCTGCGCCGATCTTTGGCCCGATAGCTCGAAAAACCCCGGACCAAACGCCGAATTAACGAATATCCATTATGGTTTAGGGACTGGAACGACAATGCCGGCTTTGGCCATCCTCCCATAGCGAAGACACATGATTGCGCGCCTGAAGAACCTGACAAGTACCTACAAAGATCTGATCCGCGCCTATCTCTCGATGGTCGGCGGTTCGGTCGGGCGTCTTGTCATATCGCTGGTCTATTTCATCGCCATCGCCAACACCCTGTCGATCGGCGATTTCGGTCTGTTCGCCACAGCTTCGGCCTGCGGGATCATGCTCTCGCGGCTGATGGCATTTGGCTTCGTCTCACCGCTCTACCGCATCGCCACGGTCAAGACCCGGCTGCTCGGCGTCTATACAGCCGGCTTTCTCGGCGGGCTGGTGTTGTCGGCGCCAATCATCACGCTGGCGGCCTGGGCCACCCATTGGCTGATCTTTTCCGGCGAGATGGCGATGATGACGTTTGCCAACATCATCCTGGCTGAGGTGCTGTGCTGGCGGATCATGGAAATCGTGGTGATCGTCAGTTACGGGATCAACCGCTTCGGAGCGGGCGCAACTCTGGTGGTGATTGCCACTGCCTTCAAGACAGTAGCCGCACTCGCCTTTGTCTGGCTCGCCGACGGATCGCTGGCGACCTGGTCCTGGTATTATCTTGTGGCAAACGGCGTGACCGCACTGGTGGCGGTCGGATTCTTCTATCCCCGCGTCCGGCTCCGCTGGCGAACGGCACTCTACACCAGGCGCTGGGTCGACGCGGTGTCGGTGGCAGGAGCGGAAATGCTGTTTTACGTCCAGTCCGAGCTCGACAAGGTGCTGGTGCTGGCGCTGGGCGGGCCGGAGACAGCCGGCATCTACGCGATGATCATGCGGTTGGTCGACCTTACCGCCCTGCCCGTTCGCGCCTTTCTGACGGTGTTGACGCAACGCTTGATGCGGACATCGAAAATGCTCGACGAATTGAAGAACCGGATCCTGCTTGAGGGCGCGGTGACCGCGGTTTCGACCGCCGGTCTACTGGGCATGGCCGGGGTGCTGTGGATTTTCCCCAATGCGCTTGGCAAGAACGTGGCCGAGGCCGCGCCGCTGCTGATTTTCGTGGCGCTGGTTCCGGCCTTCCGCAACCTGATCGAGTACCATTCGGAACTGCTTTATGCGACCGGCCGGACCGTGATTCGGATGGTGGTGCTGGCATCACTGGGGGTGATGAAAGCCTTGCTGCTGGCCTATGTGCTGGGGCTCAACGTCGATGTGGTGATCTGGGTGGGGATGCTGAACGCCGCGTTCTTCGTGCTGTACCTGCAATCGGCGCTGCTGACCTACCGGGCGCTGCGTTCGATCAAGAAGCGCCCGATCTAGATCAGTATGCATTCTGACTAGTTCGAGCGATTCCCTCGGCTCAATGAATCGCTTTGAGCACGACATGGATTAGCGGCCAACCAGCATTCGCTCCGCTTGGCTGATGAGCCCGATTGCTCCCCGTTCCATTTCCTCAACGATCTTCGCCGCGGGTTGTGCGGTACGCACGAGATCAATCCCCTCTCCGACGATTGTCGCAGCAACCGACATATCTCCGGCAGCCGCAGCCTGAATATAGCGCTCGCCCTCCGTGCCGGCAGCATCGCGCAACTGATTGGTGTCACCCGCCCAGCGCTCGACAAAATCGTTGCGCAGGGTACGGACGTTCCAGGTTCCCGGCCATGGCAGGCTGCGCGCGATATCGATGACTGAACTGCGGATCGTATCATCGCCTGAGCCACCAAGAGCAGCGGTCTTGGCATTGGGGTGGGTGAGCGCTTCGTGGCTCGCGAAAAAGGCGGTCCCGCACAAGATACCCGAAGCGCCGAGCATCAGCGCGGCGGCGAGGCCACGCCCATCTGCGATCCCGCCGGCAGCAACAACCGGCACAGTGCCCGCGATGTCAACAATCGCCGGGACCAGAGGCAAGGTGGCCCGCTTGCCACCGTGGCCGCCCGCTTCGGTTCCCTGCGCCACAATGATGTCGGCCCCGGCATCAAGCGCCTGGCGCGCCTGTGCGACGGTCTGAACCTGCGCAATCAGCTTGCTCGCTGTGCGCTTGACCTTGTCGGAAAAGATCGCGAAGTCGCCAAAGGACAAAAATATTGCTTCCGGCGCCCGGTCCAGGGCGAGATCTAGCAATTCGGGTTTTTTCTCCAGTGACCACGCAATGAAACCAATGCCTATACGGGCATTGCCCGCAGCCGCCATCTCAGTTTGAAGCCAGGCGCGGTCGCCATAGCCGCCGCCGATAATACCGAGCCCGCCTGCACCAGTCACTGCTGCCGCAAGTGCGCCCCCGGAAACACCGGCCATCGGCGCCAGCATCAACGGCACGCGAATGTCGAGCATCCGGGTCAGTTCGGTTTCAATACGCATTCTTGCCTCCAGCCGTTGATAGCACTTATCGTTCTACGCCAAGCGATCAGCGCTTGTTTTGTGTCCGGTATTCCTCGACCGGCAATCCGCCAATTCCCCAGTCCTCCAGCTCCACCTCATCGATCACAACAAATGTGCTTGCCGGGTTCTTGTCCAGAACCTTTACGAGCAGGTCGGTCACTCCCTTGATGAGTTCGGCTTTCTGTTCACGGCTTGCACCCTCGCGGGTGATCTTGATGTTCACATACGGCATGTCGTTTTCCTTGGTTGGGTAATGGCAGGATATCGAAGTGAGATACCTTCGATATGACTCTCCATTCGCCGTCAGTCTTCGCAAAAAATTGCAGAAGCAGAGAAATATTTTTCTCCAGTCGCGCTGTGAACAACCGCAGGGGTCCTTTCGGCGCCGGCGAAGTCGAAGGCGCATTGACCGAACTCAGTTGCAAACTGCTGCCGACGCTACCGGCAATTCACGAAATCCATCATCGGAGAACAGAAAATCACAGCTGTCGAGCTGGATCCATATGTCCAACGAGCATCGCTCCGAGGCGGTATAAGCGCCAAAAAAGCCTATCAGTCGCCTCTATCCGAGCAGGGCCACCTGCTGGGACGCCACACCTAGATCGGCGTCACGGCGAAGGCGGCCTTGCGGATTTCCGACAGCGGGTGACCGACAAAAGACTGAACACCGATGGCCACCTGGTCGGGCCTGATGCCACGCATGAATTCCATCAGGCCTTCGGTGGTTTGCGGGAATGTCTCCTTGAACCACAGCACATGCGAGAGTGAGCGCTCGTCGGGGTAATGCCCGGCGCCGCCCTGGACCTCATCGACAAAACGACCGTAGATCATGCATTCGGAGATCGCCCGCGAGGAGATGACCGCCCGGATCCAGCCCTTTCCATTGTGGCTTTCGAGATGATCGAGCAGCGCGCGCGCGGTATCGACCCGCCAGGCAACCATGTTGGAAATGTAATCATGCGCAGGCGCAGGCCGCTGCGGCAATCCGAGGATGTCGCCGGCATGGGCGAGCCAGGCGAGATGGCCCGGCGTGGCATCATGGGCTCCATTATCGGCGCGGAACATGCGTAGCCGATCTTCGCGCCAGAGACCGACGGGGTCGAACGGCCGCACCAGAACAACATCGGAATCAATCGACAACAGGGTCTCGGCGTCGACATGGCGCGCCATCGCCAGACGGCGGATCTGCTGGGCGTGCCATCCACGCAACGGCAGCGAGAACGGCGACAACCAGAGCCGGCGACGGCCCAGGCTCAGCGGGTCGGGGAAAGATCGCAACCAGAACGGAAACAACTCCGCTTCGCTGACGATGGTCCGCTTGCCCCCTTCAAGCGAGCGGAACAGGGCAACGTCGGCCCGTTCGACCAGCAGATAATGGTGCCAGTCACCCTGCATGAAACGGTCCATGCTTTCGCACAACAGCGCGCAGCGATCGAAATCGCCGGCATAGGAAGCGGTCATTACAGCTGTCTTCATGTCAGTTCCAGGCGGCTCTTGAATGTGGTCAGCGAAATGGCGTCAAACTGGAATTCGGGAATTCCGGCTGGCACTCATCAGCTTGTAGCGCAGCACATGCCAGAGAAAAACCGGATTGCCGACAATGTAGCGGCGCCACAGACGCGAAGGCTCGAGTATCAGCCGCCAGAGCCATTCGACCCGCAAGGTGCGAAACGCCTGCGGCGCCCGGGGCACGGCGCCGGAGACAAAATCAAACAACGCTCCCACGCCCATCACCAGCCGGCCATGGCCCTGCCGGATGTGGGTATCAATCCAGACTTCCTGGGTCGGACTGCCCAACGCCACGAGGGTGATGTCGGGATCAATCGCGGCCAGTTGATCGAGGATGGCGGCGCTGTTGGACCTGTCGAAGTAGCCGTCAGAGACCGCATGAAACGTGTGCCAGGGTGTGGCGCTGGCAAAACGTTCAGCCGCCACCTTGAGAATATCGGGGCGGCCGCCGATCAGCGCCACCTTGAGCGGCCGCTGGATATATACAAGCAGCGCGGGAACCAGATCGGTGCCATTGAGATTGGCCGGAAAGGAAGTGCCGTAAAATGTGCGTGAAGCGATATCGACACCGAGCCCGTCGGGCAGCACTTCACACTTCGCGAGCCCCTCGCGGTAGTTGGGGTCACGCATCGCCAGATTGGCGTTGTGGGCGTTGAGAAAATTGACGACGTGTGGTGCGCCTTCGTCATCGACGGATTGTTCCAGCCGTTCAAGCGCCTGGGTCCAGCCAAAAGCCGCAACCCGAATACCCATGATATCACGATGCTCGCCAGTTTCCTTAGTCGTCATGTCTGCTCCAGGCTCACTAGCGTGATGCGGGCTGTTCGCTATGAACCAGCCAATAGAGCGTCATCGCGCTTTCCTGATGGGTATTAACACTTTCTCAAATCGCCTGTACGGCCGTTCTAGCATCTAGGTTAAATCGTTAACTTAGAGTTTGTTAACCAAGATTTTCCCAATTCTGGAAACCACGGCTCAGGCTTTGTGTGAGTTTTGCGAGCTGATGGGCGTGAAAAATACGCCCGTCGCCGTCAAGGTTTTCCCCGGCCCGCGATCGCCCGATCTGACGGATCATGGCCTCGGCGAAGGCAGCAGGATCATCGGCAGCGACGCAATTGTCGGGCCGATCGGAAATGCCGCGCAACGCACTCTGTGTGGCAACGGCCGGCAAGCCCATTTCGAAGGTTTCGATGGTCTTGAGTTGAACCCCGGTGCCGGTTTGCGAGACCAGCGGAACCAGACGGCAGGAACGTACGAAAGCGCGCGCATCGGGGACCCGCCCGAGAAACGAGACATTGGCAGGCGCGGCCGGAATATCCGTGCCAAGACCGCCGGCAACCGCGATTTTGAAGTCATTTGGCAGGCGTGGCGCCACTTCGGCGAGAAACCAGTCAAGCCCGGTGCGGTTGGCAGTCCAGCTCCAGGAGCCGATCAGGCCGGCGTCAAATTCCGGCGTGCGCGGCGATGGCACATCGGGCGATGTCACCGAGGTTACCAGCGGCAGCGCGGTGGAGCGCTCGGCGGAGGCAACGCCAAGTTCGGCGCGGTCGGCCTCGGCCAGCGTGAAAACATGGCGCGCCTGGGCGCACAGGTCTCGCTCCAAAAGCTTCAACAGCCGGGCGTCGCGCCGGTACAGCCAACGGCTTACAGCGGTGCCGACGAGGTCGGCATTATCGGCAGCCGTTCGGGCTTCGACATTGTGGGCGACAAACAGGCTGGGCCAGTCCTTGAGAACGTCCAGAAACGCCCCGGGCAACTGTACCGAATTGAGAATCAGACCGTCGATTGCCTCGAAGGCGCCAAGGGCTGCGCGCAAATCAGTCGGCGTGGCGGCATGCATTTTGGCCACGGACACCGGCTCGCCATGCACAAATGCGTCCTTGAGCCAGAGCGCCTTTTGCAATCCACCGACCCGCGCATTGGTCACTTCGAGTATCCCCAGCAGCCGGGTATCGTCGGGTGCGGCGGGTGTCTGACCGGGCTGCAGGAAGCCTATCACCGAGACCTTGTGGCCGAGCAGCCGCACCGCATCGACAATTACCCGGTTGGCAATGTCATAACCGGATGTAGGAGCCGCCACAGGGACAAGCGAGGAAATGAAAACGAAATGCATGTGCGATCCATTTGAGTAATGCCGGCAAACATACTCCACCGATTTGAAGGGCCGGTTAAACGCTCACATCAAATTCGCAGGATTGGTTTCAGCCAATCTTCAGATTCGCATGCGAAGGTAAGCGTTCATCAACAGGATGATCTGCATGGCGTCTGATCGCACCCATATTTCCGAGCATGCCCGGTCGACCGGCCTTGCCCCCGATGGCATCCGTCTGGTCGTCACGGTGCCGACGTTTCGGCGTCCCGACCACTTGATCGCGACCCTGGCCTCGCTGGAAGCACAGCATAGAGGCCACGACACCGCGGTGATCGTCATGGACAATGACGCGGAAGGCCTTGAAGGCGCGAACGCCGCGGCCGGCTGGTTTGAAACCTCGAAGCTTCAGGGGATTGTCATCGTCGCCCACCAACGCGGCAATTGCCACGCTTACAATGCCGGCTGGGAAACGGCCCTGGCGGAATTTCCGAATTTCGCGCATATCGCGGTGATCGACGATGATGAAATCGCCGGTCCCGGCTGGATCGCCGGGCTTGTCGAGACCGCGCAGCGCTGTGGCGCCGATCTGGTGGGTGGTCCGCAGGTTCCTGTGTTTGCCGACCGGGCGCTCGACCGCTGGCGGCGCCATCCGGTGTTCACGCCGCACTATACCCAGACCGGCACAGTGCCGATCCTCTATTCATCAGGCAATGTGCTGATCGCGCGGCGCGTGCTCGACGCCATGCCGCGGCCATTCCTCGACCCGGGTTTCAATTTCATCGGCGGCGGCGACAGTGATTTTTACCGCCGCGCCAAGGCGCGCGGCTTCACGTTCGGCTGGTGCGCCGAAGCGGAAGTGATGGAAACCCTGCCCGCGCGGCGAGCTGAATTCTCCTGGCTGAATGCGCGCTCGCTGCGCAATGGCGCGATTTCGGCGATCATCGAAAAACGGCAGCGGCCAGGGTTTTCGGGGCGCGCCAGAACGCTGGCCAAATCGCTGGCGCTGTTGGCGGCGTCGCCCTTGCGCGGGATCGGGCTGGGACTTGAGACAAAGTCTGCGGTGATCGGGCTTTATCACAGCCAGGTGGCGCTGGGGCGGTTGATGGCCGAATTCGGGCTGGTCAACGAGCAGTATCGAAACCCCGAAAGCAACTGAGGCGGCGCACGCTCTGGAAAGTTGAAAACCAAGGCACCGGCTGCGACGCAGAGTTTCCTTGCCTACGCAAAGCCCGCTTTAAGGCTTTGATTTAGGTTGCCAACTGAATCAGTGACTTGGTGCAGGTGCGGGTTCTTCGGCGCTGCCTTCGTCCACCAGCGCACCACCCTTCATGTTGCGCTCGCCGCGGCGCATATTGGAGCGGATATCGTCCTTGGACAAAAAGTCGATCTGCTCGACAACCACGTCGTGAAACACTTCGTCGCCGAGTTTTTCGTTAAGCGTGTCGCGAACATGGGCGCGAAACGCCTCCAGGTCGAATTTTTCGATATCGGGGAACCTGATGATCTGCTCGCCCACCAGTGCGGTGTAAAGTGAATCGGTAACAAGAACATCGATCGGAATGGTCAGCCGGGCCGCTTTTGCCGCATCGATCGTGTAAGACAACCGGGTGATGAAATAGCCGTTGACGGAACCGCCGTTGATCACCGGGATCGATGTCACTTCACCGCGAATTGTTTCCAGCCCGCCGAACATGGCCGGAATCGGTTCGGCATTTTCCTTCTTGTTGCTGATCTGGACCGAGAAATAGACCGATGCCAGCGCAACGCCGCAAATCCAGACCCCGGTGATCAGCAGTTTCATCATGACAGGTTGGTTCCGCGGAACTGATTGACCGAATAGGTTCCGTCGGCCTCCGAAGCGGCGACAGATTCCTTGATCATCTCGGTAATGTCGCGCACGGCTTCCATATGCGCCTTGAGCCGGGAGTTGTTGGTGTCGAGCTTGTCCTTCACCGTACCCAGGTGCTCCTTGTGAGCATCCCCGAGTTGGGCCGGGTTGATGTCCTTGAAGAGCATCGTCATGTCGTAGAGGCAACGGCTCTTGGCCGCATTGGAGCGGACCAGATCGTACTCCTGATCGCTGCCAATGGCCGCATTCTCAGCGTCGATCACGGTTTCGAGCCGCGTCAGCACAGTGTGGAAACGGTGATCCCGGAATGAAGGGTCAGACATGGCTTTCAGGCCCTCCGCGCGGCAGGTTGGCGGTCGGAGGCCGCACTATCGTTATCAGTTGGAGCGGCAATGTCGGCGAGGATCTGCATCTGGGTCTGATTGACCATGCTGGCTGCCCGATTGGTCACGTTGGAGCCGATGGCGTCAGCCGATTCCGGCGGCAATCCGGGGGCAACCCGGTCGGCGAGCATGCGCGCGGCGATGCCGATGCCGCCGCCCTTGGCAAGTGCGGCACCCAGTTGCTCGGCCATCATGCCCTTCCAGACTTCGCCGGCTGTGCCCTTGCCGTACATCTCTTCGGCGTCCTGTGGCAGCATCGCACCGATGAAGTTCTGCAGGATCATCGCTTCGAAACGCTGATAGGTCTCCTTGATCTGATCCGGAGTGTGATCGGGCTTGGCTGCCGCGGGAGCGGGCGCCAACACCCCGGATGGATCGTTCGACGCCAGCAACTGGCGTTCGAAGGCTGGAGACCTGGCGGCGATTTCGGTCTTGCGTGCCGATGCCGCCTCGAGCATGGATTCGGCCTTCTGCGCCACCGCGGGGTCAGCCGCGCGTACCACATCCAGAATGAGATCGGTTGCCGTTTGAATGGACACGAAATATCCCCGCCGCGCGAATTTGAGAAACAGTCAATTGCACTCTGACCGATGAAGCTTACGCTGGCCTTGTGCCGGTGGTGTGTGCTGCAAGCGAAGCTTCCAGCAGATCCAGCAGGGTTTCGTCCGCGGCGACGCGCTCCTCGCCTTCGGCGGCCTCGGCGGCCTGGGTTTCCAACCGGTCGGCCTTGGTCTTTTCGGTAAGCACCCGACGCTCCTGCACGGATTTCATGCCCGCAAGCTGCTGCGATCTGGCCGACAACTTTTGAAACCTCAGAGCGTAATGGTGCGACATCGCCGCATGCACCGGATCGAACGAGCCTACCGCATCGACCAGTGCCTGCTGTGTGGCATCGGTGGCGGCCTGCACACGCATCGTGTCGGACAGATCGTTTTCGGCCATGCGCTCGATCTGTCGCTGAACGCGAACCAGACGGGCAAGCTTGTCGGCGCGCGACCCCGCCATCTCAACGCAATCCCAGAAACAATGTTTCGAAGCCATTGGTGAATTGCATGAAGAATTCGGTCGATCCGAAGAACAGCAATATCAGACCGCCAAACAGGATGAAGGGAATCGAGATGAAGTAGACCGGGATCTGCGGCGCCAGCTTGTTGACCATGCCGATGGAGAGATTGAACAACAGGCCGTAGACCAGAAACGGGCTGGCTAGCCTCAGCACCAGCATGAAGGAACCGGCGAGCGTGTCGGTCAGGGTCCGCAAGGCCATCTTCGGGTCAAACCCGGTCCCCACCGGCATGAAGTCGTAGGAGCGCACCAGCGCCGAAATCACCATATGGTGGAAGTCGGTCAGGAACAGGACCAGAATGGCTGTGAAGCTGATCAACGAGGTCAGTTGCCCCTCCTGCTCGGCTTCGAGCAGGCTGCCGCCGGGCGCCGCGTTGAAGCCGATCGCCATCGAAATTCCGGTGCCGGCAAATTGCAGCGCCAGCACGATATAGCGCGCAATCAACCCGAACGTGACGCCGATAAGAAGCTCCACGGCGACCAGTGCGATGTAGATCCGCTGGCCGGTATGTACGGTCGGGTAGAGCGTATCCCAGAGCACAGGCAGCAACGCCATCGAGATCGCAAGCGCAATGAACAGGCGGATTTGCAGCGGAACCCGGAAGCTTGAAAATCCCGGCAACACCATGATGCAGCCGCCGATTCGGCAGAACGCCGCAAACAGCGCCAGGATGGTGCCTTCGGGGTCCTCGATCACGAGATCGAGCCGAGCAACTTTATCTCGATGCCCTTGGCGATTTCGACATGCGAGAGAACTGGCAGCGTGGCGAAGATCCGTTCAATGATCATCCGCACATAGGGCCGGGAGTCAGGCGAGGTGACGAGCACGAACGGAACCCCCTTGTCCATCTGGGTGCGGATTGCGGTGGTGGCCTGCTCGGAAAACTCCTCGAGCATCCGCGGATCGATGTCGAATTCGATGACTTCGCCCTTGGGATCGCGCCTGAGCGCCTGGTGGAAGGCCAGATCCCACTTGTTGCCGAGCCTGAGGACATTGAGCTGGCCGTTGCGGGCGATATCGCCGCACAGTTGCTGGGCCATGCGGATGCGCACATGTTCGACGATCTGCTCGGTCTTGCGCACATGCGGGGCAAGTTCGGCGACGGCCTCGAGTATGAGGTGCAGGTTGCGGATCGAGACCCGCTCTGCCAGCAGCAGCTTGAGTACTGCCTGGAAGCCGGAATAGGACATGTGCGAGGTGCAGATCTCATCAGCCAGCTTGCGGTATTCCGGATCAAGCCGTTCGATCAGGATCTTCATGTCCTTGTAGGACAGCAATTGCGGCAAGTTGTTGCGAATGACCTCCGAAAGATGGGTCAGCACCACCGAAACATTGTCGATCGGCTGGAAGCCCTCGCGCTTGAGATCCTCGGCAAAGTTTTCAGGCACCGACAACGCCGGCAGGCCAAAGGCGGGCTCGCGGATTTCGTCGCCGGGAATGGCGGGGCGGCGCGGGCCGGCAAGCACCACCATCAGCTCGCCGACGCGCAAATCGTTGGCTGCCACCGTGGTGCCGTGAATGCGGATCTGGTAGCTCTTGTCCTTGATCGAGATGTCGTCGGTGACCTTGATTTCCGGCACCACGAAGCCATACTGGGTGGCGAATTTCTTGCGCATCTTGGCAACGCGGAAGGCCAGTTCCTCGTGCGAACCGAGCAGCTTGGTAGCAACCTGCTTGCCCAGCACCAGTTCGATTTCGGCGGTCTTCAGGATGGATTTGACGGAATCCTTTTCCTTGTCCTTCTCGGCCTGTTCGGAACGGTGGACTTCCTGCGCCTCGGCACGCGCCTTGATGTCGCGCTTACGGGGAATTGCCCAGCTTGCAAACGCCATGCCGCTGCCAAGCATGAAGAAGGGAAAGAACGGCAATCCCGGCATTAGCGCCAGCAGGAACAGAAGCCCGGAAGCCGCAAACAGCGCCCGCGGATAGCCGCCGAGCTGGTCGATCACCGCTTCGTCGGTCGAACCTAGCTGACCGCCGCGCGAAACCAGCAGACCGGCGGCGAGCGACACGATCAGTGCCGGGATCTGGCTGACCAGGCCATCGCCGACGGAAAGGCGGACAAACACATCGGCAGCTTCGCCGATCTGCATGTCATGGCGGGCATAGCCGATGATGACGCCGCCGAACATGTTGATGCCGGTGATCAGCAGGCCGGCAATGGCATCGCCACGAACGAATTTCGACGCGCCATCCATGGACCCGAAGAACGAGCTTTCCTGCTCCAGTTCACGGCGCCGGTCGCGGGCCTCGACTTCGTTGATCATGCCGGCGGAAAGATCGGCGTCGATCGCCATCTGCTTGCCGGGAATGGCGTCGAGGGTGAAGCGCGCGCCAACTTCAGCGATACGCGTCGCGCCCTTGGTGATGACGATGAAATTGACCGTCACCAAGATCAGGAAGACGATCACGCCGATGACGAAATCGCCCGACATGACCATTTGCGAAAAGCCGCCGATCACTTGTCCTGCCGCATCCGGCCCCAGATGGCCCTCCGACAGGATGACCCGGGTGGTGGCGATGTTGAGCGACAGCCGCATCATCGTGGCAATCAGCAAGATGGTGGGGAATGAGGAGAAATCGAGAGGTCGCCGGATCCACAGGGCGACCATCAGGATCAGAACCGAAAACGAGATCGAAAACGCCAGACCGAGATCGATCAGGAAGGCGGGGATCGGCAGGAACAGAATGGAAAGGATGACGACGATGCCGAAGGCAAAGCCCATGTCCTTCCCTTGAAAGGCTGTCTTCTGGATCGCCAGCGCTTGCGGGTCGGCCATGGTATGCGTAGCTCCGAATCACAGCGCCGGCATCATGCCGGTGCATTCGTCACTTCGACCGTAGGATGCGAAGCTTGCGCGAAGGTGGCAGCAGGATGCACTCGACCACGAACCGGGGAGCGACGTTTGTCGGCACAACCCCGGGAACGCGCGTACAGTGGCCCGGACGAAACCGTCTAGAAGCCCGTTTCGATGCGCTGAAACACGATATTGGTGAAGGTGGAGATCTGCGAGCCGACAAACGGCGCCGAGATTGCAACCGTTATCAGGATGGCGACAATCTTTGGAACGAAAGTCAGCGTGATTTCCTGAACCTGGGTCAGAGCCTGGATGAAGGCGATGCCAACACCGACAAACATCGCCACGAATACCGCCGGACCGGAGGCGACCAGCACGGTCCAGATCGCGGCCTGGACAATATCAAGGGCGTCGGCTTCGTTCATCTTACTTGATGGTCACGCCGTTGGTGACCGCAAGTTCGTCACCGGTGTCGAGTGTGGCTACCAACCCATTGGCAGACACGGTGACTTCCTGGACGATGCCGGAAACCTCGCCGTCGTGGCTGGTGAGCGTGCGCCCGATGATCGATCCTGCCTGGGTAAGGTTGGACGACTGCAGCAGCATCTCGAGGTTCTTGTTGGTCTTGATGGTCTGTTCCACCTGGCTGAAGGTCGCCAACTGGGCGATCTGCTCGGTGGCGTCCATCGGCTCGGTCGGGTCCTGGTTCTTCATCTGCTGAACCAGCAGCGTCAGGAAGGTATCATAATCGAGGCCTACCTTACTGGCGGCGGCATCGGCTGCCGAAGTGGCCGTCGCGGTGCTCGAACTGACTGGATTTACGTCCATGGGGCCAACTCCTTGCGAATTTTCTCGATCGCGCCAGCGGGCATCGCCGAGGTGTTGAGGATTTCCTCTTCGACCGGATACAGCGCGCGAATGGCCTTGAGCGCTTCAAAGGCGCGCCCCTGGGTCACCATGCCGTCAATATGCTTGAGTTCGGTAAGGACCTCGTCATTGGTAAAGCAGGTAAGCAGCATCACCACCGATTTGCGGAACATCACCATCGCCTGGTCGGCGCCTTCGGGATTGATCAACATCATCTGCACGATGAAATAGAGCTGCTTGAGCGGCGTCACCGCCTGTTCGGGCTGGAGCACGTGGTTTTCCAGCAGGAAAGTCACATCATTGAGAAACTCAAGCGCCACCTTGCGATCCACCCGAAGCACCGCCCCATTGATGAAAATGCGTTCGCCCGCCTTGAGGGAAATGCGCAGTGAGCTTTTCATTTCAGCCCGTCCCTGATGATGATCGAGATGTCGATAATGCCCTGGAAATTGTCGGACTGGCGCAGCCGGATCCGCTCAGACTCCTTGATCACCCATATGCCTATGGAAATCAGGTTGGCTCGAAGCTCCTGCTCCAGCTGATTGTCGGGCGAAGCCAGGTCCTCGACGAAGCGGACCCACAGCCTGCTGACAAAATAGACTGCATCGATGGCGTCACGCGATTCAATGCCGTTGGCCTTGGCCACCTTCATCAGGGAGATGGAATGATTGATTGCCTCACGCTCGCGTTCACGCGCTTCGGCAACGCCATCCTCCTGAACATCCGCATAGGAAAACTGGTACATTCAGACGCCCTTCATGTTTGTCCAATAAGTCCCCGGAAACCCCGGGTAATGCACTTATAAATAGTTCATCAGATTAAGTTGCTGGATCCGGGCGGTGAGTGTGTAGGACGTCTCCACCTGGGCCAGCAGTGAAGTCATGCGCGTTGATGCTTCGTAAGCATCGACGCCTTCGATGTCGCCTATGTGCAGATTGACGATGTTGATCTGCGATTGCAGCGAGACATTTGCCTTGGTGACCCGATTTTCCGATACACCAAGATTTCCGCGCTGGTTGTCAATCCCGGTCACGGCCAGCCCTGCATAGTGGATGGCGTGGGTGTTGACGGAGCTACGGACCTCACTTGAAATTGGTGAATTCAGCAACTCCATACCGATCACCGCGGCGAGTGCGAAATTGCGCATGCCGCTGGAATTGGCGTTGGTGCTGGATTCCACCACTTCGCTGTTCTGGATGCGACTGGTAATATTGGTGTCCGAAGCGCTTGACCAGTTGGCGTTCCAATCCGGTCCTGTAAACGCGGGCTCAAGCACGTTGACGATGAAATCGTCCATCTGCGCGACCGTGATGTTGGCGGCAGCGGGATCATCCTGCGCGAACGTGAAATTTGCCTGGAACAGAGCGTCGAACGCCGCCTTGCCGGTCGAGCCTGCCGCCTGATAGTCGTCCAGCGGCTTGACGTCGGTGTTGATGCCGGAAAACAGGTACTCGCCGTTCGAAGATGTATTAACGCCCGTGGTGAAACCATTGAGCGCGGTTTCCACGTCGCGCCGCGCAATCGCCAGCCGATCGGCGTCGTCGGCTCCGTTGACAGAGATGAATGCTTCCAGCATCTGCTGCGCACTGTCGGACATCATCCCAAGCGCGGCCTGGGATGCCGACATGCGTTGAGTGACCAGCGCGTTGGAATCGAGGATTGTCTTCATCCGCGACACATCGCGATTGAGCGAGATGCTGTTTGATGTCTGGGCGCCCAGTGCAATGCCGATATCGGCATAACGGCCGCTCACGACTTCCTTCTGCAACTGCTGAATTTCGCTCTGGCCACGGCTGATGGTCAGACGCATTGCGTTCTGGATGGCCAAATTTGAAACGAAACTGGTCTTCATGGTCCTACCTCACCGCCGCCAATAACTCTTGCAGCATCTCATCAACCGCAGAGATGAGCCGGGCGGACGCCTTGTAGGACTGCTCCAGCTCCAGCAGCATCGACATTTCCTCATCGAGCGAAACGCCGGTCTTGTTGGAGAGCGCTTCCTCGGTTCGGTAACGCAATGCCTCTCGGGAGACTGCCGCCGAATTCGCTTCGCTGCGGTTGAGTTCAAGCCAACCGACGGAATCGGCTGCAAACCCGGTAATGCTGTCGGAAACGGAGATACCGGCGGACGCATCGAAACTGATCGGCGCATCGAGCGCCAGAACGAAGGAATCGAGCGCGTCGGAGTAGCCCGCGGCGCCGGAAGGATTGGTACTGTAGGCGGCACCATTGATGCCGCCATCACGCAGCAATTGCGGATTGCCGCCCTGTGACGAGATCAGCGCCGGGTTGACCGCAATGGTGGCGGCGATACCCGGGACGACGGCCGCACCGGTCGGCACCATCACGCCGCTCCAGGTAAAGAGGCCGGCCCGGTCTGGCAGGGTCGGGACCGCGGATTGGTCCTTTTCGGAGAATGTGACAACCAGCGCACGAGCTATTTCGTCGAGCTGGTTCTGCACCACCGGTGCAACTTCGTCGCGGACCTGAATCAGGGCCTGCAGCGATCCTTGCGCGGATGTGGTAGCCCCAGCACCGGCTGCCAAGGGCACGCCGTCAACATAAACCTTTTTGCCCTGGATCGAAGCCGAGAAACCAGCCGAACTTTCGAAGGTGACCGGCCGCGCCACGGTTTCAAACAGGGTTGTGCCGCTGGCGGTGTAGAGCGCCATGTCGTTGCCCGAACGGGTGACCGGAGTCACACCGATAATCGAGGAAATCTGTTTCAGCAGGCCGTCACGTTCATCGAGTTCGGCGCTGACGTCACGCCCAGCCTGGGTGCCAGCGTAGACGCCTTTGTTGGCAACCTCGAACCGGGACAACAGTTCATTGAGGGAGTTGACCTGCCGATCAATCTCCTGATCGGCATCGAGCCGAACCCTCTGTACCGCCGCGGAGGCCTCGCGAAGGCCGTTCGCCAGGGTGCTGGCGTCGGCGATCGCGGTTTGAGCCAGTGTGGTTTCGCCGGGCTTCGCGGCATAGGTGGACAAGGTGTCCCGCATGTTCGCTATCAGCGTCGCCGGCGAATTCTCGTAGTCATTGCCGCCGAGAATTTCCTTGAGATTGGAGAACCCCGTCAGCAAGGTTTGCTGCGCGCTTGAAGTTGCCATGCCGGTGATGCTCTGACGGAACAGGACTTCGTCCTGCGCTCGCTGGATGGACACGACCTGGGCGCCGTTCAGCGATGTCGCCAGCGCCGCATTTCTGCGGTTATAATCCGGATTGGAAGCATTAGAGATATTGCGCGAGACATTGTTGGTCTGCGTCGCGATATTCGACAGTGAGTTTTGAGCCGCGTTAATCGCCGATGACAATGACATACTGTACTCTTTTCACCTCCGGAACCAGTTATCTATCGCTTCAGGTTGACAAGCACGTCCATGAGGTCGGAGCCTGTCTGAAACACTTTGGAGTTAGCCGTATAGCTTCGCTGGGACGTGATCATATTGGTCAGTTCTTCGGCGATATCGACGTTTGAACTTTCGAGCGCACTGGAGACGATTGAACCAAAGGCGCCAGAGCCTGCAAAGCCGGTGGTGATGACACCTGAATCCACGCCCTGGGCATAGACATTGCCCGCAACGGGACGCAATTGATCGGGGCTCTGGACATCGGCCAGCGCGATGCGGAACAGCGGCTCCAGCTTGCCGTCTTCGTATTGAGCGAAGAGCGTGCCGTCCTTGGAAACCTCAACCCGCGCAACCGGGCTGGGCGAGTTGCCATCCACATTGGCGTTGCGAACGGTGAACTTGTAGCTGAGCTGACTCATTTCGGAGAGATCAACGGTCAGCGCTGCACCGCCCGGCACTGCCAGCGAGATGTCAGTCGCGCTGCCGCCGTCCAGTTCACCTGTGGTCGGATCAAACTGCAATGTCGTGGTTGCCAGCGCCGCGGAGGCATAGGGGAACGCCGTGTTCGGCGACGCATCAGCACGGTTGTAAACTGCGACTTCCCAGTCATTGGCAGCAGTCTTGGTGTAATAGAAGTCGAGCAGAACTTCACCACCGAGACTGTCATAGACCACCAGAGAGCTCTTCGAGGTGTATTCGGCATTGGCGGCATT
Organism: Hoeflea algicola; assembly: GCF_026619415.1. NCBI lineage: Bacteria > Pseudomonadati > Pseudomonadota > Alphaproteobacteria > Hyphomicrobiales > Rhizobiaceae > Hoeflea > Hoeflea algicola. The sequence continues at coordinate 4,117,233 of NZ_JAOVZR010000001.1, read as the reverse complement.
GGTCGACGGCAGCGAACCTGCCGCGACGGCCGTTGCGCTTTCATCGAGATTGGCAGCAAATACACCAGTCGTCGACGGAGTGGCGCTGAGGTTTCCCGAACCGACATTGATCGGTGACAGGCCATCGAAGCCGTTGACAACAGGCGCCGGTTCGCCGGCGGTGTAGTCGTAGCCCATCAGCATGTAGCCAGCGGCGTTGACGAGATTGCCGTCGCCATTGACGACGAATGACCCGGCCCTGGTCAGGTAGGGAATGCCGCTGGGATCGTTGACGATGAAAAATCCGTCGCCGTCCAGCGCCAGATCTGTTCCCGAAGTGGTAAATTCCAGAGCACCCTGCTCGGAAATCGCATAGCGCACATCTGTGGTCACGCCACCGGAATTGTATGCGCCGTTCCCACTTGGCAGGATCAGCGAAGAAAATTCGGTCGAGGCTTTCTTGTAGCCCGTGGTGTTGGAGTTGGCGATGTTGTCGGCAACAGTGCCGAGCCGGTTCGCCTGAGCGTTCATTCCGGAAGCGCCGGTGCGCATCATACCATAAAGGCTCATCGCGTAATCCCTCGTTGCATACGGTAGTCCAGACTAACCGACGGGGCTTGCGTGAACCTGATTCCACACGTTGCTTGCGGTGGCGTCCGGCAGGCTTGACCCGGACGGACGCCGGCAGGTCATTTCCAGTCGATCAGATAACCAAGAAACCGCTTGGAATCGATCGGGTCGAAACCAAGCCGCTTGCGCAGTTTTTTGCGCAGCTTGGAAATGTGGCTTTCGACCACGTTCTCTTCGACGTCTTCATCGAAGATCCCGTAGATCGCATTGAATATCTGTTGTTTTGTTACCCGGCGGCCACGGTTGGCCACGAGGTATTCGAGAATTCGGCGCTCCCGGCGAGGCAGCGCAAAAGTGCGGTTCTCGATTTCCGGATCGCGACCATCGGAAAAGACCCGGATGGTGCCGATTTCCATGTGCGTGCTGATCGCCTTCAGCCGGCGGCGAATTGCTGCCGCCCGGGCCAGGATTTCACGCGGATGAACCGGCTTGCGCACCACATCATCTACACCGCTGTCAAAGAACGCGAGAGTAGATTCAAGCGAAGGCGTATCGCTTACCGCGATTACCGGCGCTTGCGACCGGTCACGGATCGCCCGCGGCAGATCCATCGTCTGCGCCCCGAATCCGATCAGGAAGGCCTCGACCGCATCGAGATCGGAATCCGCTGCGGTGTGCACCCATTCGCCAAATTCTACTGAATCAAAACTTGCCGACGGCACTCCCTCACGCCCGAATAGGGAAGTGTAGCCGTCTTTAACCAATTGCCTGTCATCAACCACTACGATCATTCGTCCGCCTCCGAATCAGTTGTGGTGCTTCGTCGTAACAGGAGTACGAATCTGCTGATTCAAGGTAAACTATGAATAGCGCATGGTTTGTTTTAAGAGTTGATTAACCATGTTTCGCGCTGATTTGGCCATATTTAGCGCCAAGCTTGTGGATAGACACAATTTTTTCGGGGAAAAGTTAACAAAAGGTTAATTTTTCGCTTGCAGCGTTAACCTTTGCCCCAATCTTGCCGTCTTGCCGAAAACACACCATAAGTTCGCCATATTCTCTTTATGGTTGCATTAATCACAGAATTTTCTGGCTGCCGCGGTCCAGGCACCGTGCCCGGTGGCGACAAGGTTCGAGATCACCCGACAGACATATCGTTTCTGTGCGGGGTCATTGTCGGGGCCGGCATGATAGCGCGCCACGGCCATGGTCCAGGTTTCGTGACGCGCATGCAGACGGGCGAGGAACCGCGCTGCATACTCGACATTGGCGTGCGGATCGAGCATGGCGTCCACCGACGGGAATTCAGCTCCGTGATAGCGGTAGTTGATCTGCATGCAACCGAGATCGATCAATCGCTTGCCTTCGGCCCGGGCGTGCTTGAATTCCCGGATAGCTTCTTTGCGGCTTTTGGCGAAAACGGTTCGGCCCTCGATATTCAAGGCGTAGGGATAGAGCGATCCCTTGCGCCCGGTTTCGGTTAACCCGACAGAATGAAGTATACCCGCCGGCACACCATAGGTCCGCGCCGCACTCAGGATTTCCGCCTCGCACGCCCCGGCCGCAGCCAGCGCGGTTGCAGGCGCGAGACTGCTAGAGATAAACGCCGTCAGCGCGACCAGCGCCAGAACCGACATAGGAGTTTTGATCACGACCTTGTCCTCCATTCTGGCTATTTCCCTGTTGTCCCGCACCCTGGCCACCGGACTGCTTGCCAGAGGCCTGAGCATCTGCCGAACCGGATCCCGATGAACCAGGCTGGAAGCCCGGTTGCGGCGCCTGGGCTGCGGTGCGATCCGGCCCGGGGACATGCTGGATGGTAATCTGCTCGACTCCGTAACCTTGCGAGCGCAGAGATTTGAGGATCGCCCGGTTGTCGTCTGAAAGCTGACGATAGGCCTCGATGGTTTCGACCTTGATGTCGACGGAAAGTTCTTCACCCGAGAGCTTGAGAACAGCGGTGACGCTGCCCAGCGAGAGCGGGTTGAGCTGCAACTTCAATGTATGCAGCATCTGGCCCGGCTGAGGCTGTCCGGGAACGGACGCGGGTTGCGCTGGCCCGGCCCGCTGTGCCGCAAACAACGGCTGACCGGCATCGATCAGCGAGCGGCTGAGCATTTGCCCGTTGGCGCTGAGCGGATGCAACGCCATGAACCGGCGCGATTCAAGCACTTCTACATTGCGGGGATTGGCGTCGAGCTTTGCCTCAGTTGTGCGGTCGGATTTTGCCGACCGTTGGTCGGCAGCAGCAAACCGGCCACCAGCTTCGGACTTGTTCTCATCAGGCTTGATCACCGATGTTGCAGTATTGAGGCCCAATGCGCGCAGAGCTTCCTTTTCCTCGGTCGACACCTTGGTGCTGTCCTGGGTGGTGCGGGCGGGAGCGTTCTTCGCCGACACCGGTTCGCCGGTTCGCAGGCTTGCCACCAATTCGGCCATTTCGCCGGTTTGCTTGGTCTGACGGGTGGGCACGGCCGGATCAGCGGATGCAACCGGAATCTGGCTGGCCTGGGCGGCAACCTGATTTGTCAGGACCTCGGTGTCTTCAATGTCAATTTCAGTATCGGTATTGGCTTCGATACCGGCGGTGATTTCGGGGCCGGCCTTAGTGTTGGTATCAGCCGTGTTGGCGGCATCGGCCCTGGTGATGGCCGTGCTGGCAATGTTGGTGTCCTGTACTGCCGCCTCGACGGCGTCGGCTTCGGGCTGGAGGTCATCGACACCCAGTTTCGCGTCATCGGAAAAGGCAGCGCTGGACATCAGGCTGTCGAGCAAGGCCAGCATGTCATCGGATTGGGCCGGCTCGCCAGCAGGCTCGCGCGGTGGATTCCGGTCGACAAGCTGCGGACCGGCGGTTGCCGCCTCCGCCTGCTCTGCCCCATTTGCCGGCACACCGGCTTCTCCCCCGACCCGAGGGCGACCTGTATCGCTTGCTGCACCTCGTTCTTCACCGGACAGAACCGCCGAAAAAGGCTGTTCGCCTGATTGCCCGCCCGCAGTGTCGCCGCCAAGCTGGCCCATCCGTCCCGTCGGCCTGGCTGGCACCGGCCGCTGACCTACCAAATCCAACGCGCTCAAGACCCTGCTTCCTCTTCTACTCCCTCGAGCAGCTTGTCGATGCGCTCGAGTGTGTCCTTACGATCGGATACATATCCGTCGAAAACTTCGTCTGCAGTGATTGCCGCCGCGTTCATTGCGGCCGACGCACCGGCTGTTGCCTCGGAATCCCCTGCAGGTTGTCGACGATCATCGCCCTCAACCGCATTGGGTGAATTCACCATGGGCGAGAATGCTTGCGTGAGGCTGTTGGGGTCGGGTTTGGCTACCACTTCGCTGGCGATCATCCGTGCCGCCTCGCGCAGTGCCCGATCACGACGGGACAATTGTCTCTCCGGCACAGCCTCGATCCCGGCCAGCACAGCGCCGACACCGTCAGTAGGAATTTTGGCCATGCCGGAATACAAATCCGCCAACGCCTGCGGCGCCTTGTCCGACGGATCAAGCAGCGCTTCGGCTTTTTCGGAGGCGAAAACCGCGAGATCGCGCAATCCGGAGATCACCGCCTTGCGGGCGATCCGCAGATAGACCTCACGTTTACGCGGTCGATCCATGAACGTAAGGATCTGACCAAGGCGGTCATCCCCAACCTTGCCGTAATTGAGCACCACGAGATCGACCAGCAGATCGGCATATTGGCCGGCATAGGGTGAGTTGATGAACCGGCGGGCATAGAGCTGGGCATATTTGAGCGCTTCGTCGACAAGGTTCTTGCGCGCGGCAATGAACAGCGAGCGCCGCAGTGCTGCCTCCTCGACCAGAGTTCCGGGAGCGGTGAGCCTCGCCCAGTCGAACATTTCAAGCGCCGAGATATCATTCATCGCCGCCGTGACATTGGCCGCAACGAGAGTCAGATAGGGCCCGAGTTCGGTGTCTCGGTAAAGTTTGACCACCTCACCGATCTCGGCATTGGTGGCGCGGCCGTTGAGATAGGCGCGGAGCACGGTCGTGATCTCGTTGTCAAAATTGCCGAATTTGTCCTTCATCGCCAGAATTTCCAGCGTTTCGGGATTGCCGCCACTCATCGCATATATCAGCGCTGCGTCGACGTTGCGGGGATCATCGAAGACCTTCTGATCGGCCTTGCGCAAGCGACTGTCGATCACGCCCAGAAGAAAGCGTTGCATTTCCATTGCGGAATGGTCACCGCGGACGACAGCATCCTGAACGAATTGCAATGACCGCAACAGCTTGTATGGCTCCAGCCCATCCATTTCGCCGGACATTGTAAAGTCGGATGCCGGATCACCGGCAGCAGGCTCCGCTGCTTGTGCCGCGACCACCGGATGTTCGGCGTCACCATCGGCCTGGTGAGCGGAAGTAGCGGAATCGCCGGCACCGTGATCCTGACCAGGTTCAACGGCGCTGTGCTCGGTCTGCGCCTGCGGCGCCGCCTGCTCCTCGGCACATGCCCCAAACGCAAACAACGCCGCGGTAACGGCGAAGCTTACACGGGTCGGAGTCCGCCAGCGCGTCACCGGTCAGGTCTCCCCTGCCTGGACAAGGATTTCGATGCGGCGGTTGACTTCGGAATAGGGGTTTTCCGGATCTTTCAGCCGCCGGTCGGCAAAGCCCGAAACCTGGACAACACGTTCTTCTGGCACGCCACCGCGAACCAGCATGAAGAACGCGGAATGAGCACGCGCCATTGACAGCCGCCAGTTGTCATCATTTCCCGACGAAAATGGCCGCGCATCGGTATGGCCGCGAATGGCGATGGCGCCGCTGCGCTTGGACAGCAGTTCTCCGATTTTCTCCATGGCGACCACGAGATCGCGTTCAGGCACCGCCGACCCAACCTTGAACATTCCGAAATCGAGCTGGTCGGTGATCGAGACCAGCAGGCCACCCTCGGTAGGCGTAACCGTGAGACCTTCGGCCAGTTTGCCGACGCTGCCGCCGAGCGCCTGGCGAATTTCCTGCTTGAGTTCTTCGGCCTGGGCGATCTGCTTGGCCGAGGCTGCGCCGGAGCCACCCTCGCCTGCGGTATTTGCGGACTGGCTTCCATTGGGACCGGCATCCGGGCTGCCATCGCTCGCGCCGTCCTGACTGGCATCGATGCGCAGTCCCTGCGCATCAATGGCGTCCTGCGGGGCGTTGTTCTCCACAAACCCCTCGGCGCGAACCATCGACTGGCTCTCTTCAAGCGCGGTGCGTTCCTGTTCAATGTTCTTGGACCAGAAGTCCGGATCGAACGGATCACGATAGGCCTCGCCACCCGACGCGCCCGACGCCGGTCCGGAGTCTGACGCGCCGCCATCGCCCTTGGCGGAAATATTGGTCTGGGTTCCGGTTTCCTGGGCGATTTCAGCCAACACCGAATAGGGGTTCTCGAAATAGTCGGCTTCCGAGTATTGCTGTTCTTCACCAGCCGTGGCGTTTTCCTGAGAGCCGGCCTCGCCATTCTCGCCATTGGACGTTTCGTCGCCGTCGGACTTGGATTTGGGGGCGGTGGCTTTGCCCTCGGCATTGTTGCCAATCTGCTGGACACCCCGATCTGCCGGCTTGTCATCCATCAACTTGATCGGGTTGAAATAGCTGGCGACCGACGCCTTGGTCTCTTCATTGGCTGCATTGACCAGCCACATGACCAGGAAAAACGCCATCATCGCCGTCATGAAGTCGGCATAGGCGATCTTCCAGACCCCGCCATGGTGGCCTTCCTCATCACCACCGGCACGGCGTTTGACGATGATGATCTCGTTCTTGCCCTGGTGGGTGGTAGAGGTATCGGTCATGCGAGGCTCTCCGCGAGGGTCTTGCTCCATTCGCGGATACGGCTGGCAAACCGGGTCCTGTCGACTTCCACGTCAAAGTCGATGCCGTCGGTCTGGCGCATGACAACCCTGTCGGCATCGGCGCCGAGGGCTTCACGCAGCGATTCGATCATGCCTTCAGGACCGGAGACGCTGATCTGGCCGGCATTGTCCAAGTCAAGCGCGGCACGGATCTCGCCAGCAAGGCCGGCAAGCATGTGGGAACGGACCGCCTGATCGAGCAACGGCGCCAGGATGTCGGCGACATCGCCAGCAATCAATTCGGCGATGTCGGCGCTTCGTGCGGCAATTGCCTGTGGAATCGTTTCAGCAGCCATCGCCTCGAGTTCGGCCCGGAGAACCTCAAGTTCCAACGCATGACGAGTAGCCTCGGCTTCGCGCTCGGCGGCATGGCTCCGGGCCAGCTCGGCACGCGCAGCGGCTTCACCCTCTGCCCTTGCCTCATTCCGAATGGCCTCAAGGTCAATCCTCGATTCACCGGAATCGCCCGCCGGTGCAGAGTTCTGTGTCGGAGCATGGAATGAACGGATGCCGGACAATTCGAAATCCGGCAGGAAACTGGCAAGGCTGGCCGTCATGATCGTCTCCGAAACAGGGCGGTTGCTGGCGTTTGCCGGATCAATTTCGTTCCCTTCAGAAAGTGCTGGCGCGGTCGGTGCGATGCAATCGACGCGTCCCGCGCCCGGTAAGACCTAGAGAGCAAAACTTGCGTGAACATGATCTTTTGTCCGCGCTTTGCCTTTGACCCGACCGAAACCGCAAATAGCCGCTGGACCGCGCCAAGGGCAATTTGGCGCGGTCCAGCTGATCCACCATGACCGATGACCGGCGGCACGGCAGAATTTGATCACGCGGCGCGCCCAATCAGGAGCGGGCCAAACCTACTGCTGGAAGAGCGATAGTATGTTTTGCGAATTCGTGTTGGCGATGGAGAGCGATTGAATGCCCAGCTGTTGCTGCGTCTGCAACGCCTTCAACCGGGTCGATTCCTCGTTCATGTCTGCGTCAACGAGACGCCCCACGCCCTTGTCGATCGAATCTATCAGATTAGCGACAAAATCTTCCTGCATGTCGACCCGCTTGGAGATCGCGCCGAGATTGGAAGCGGCGTCAGTCATCTGGGACAGGATCGAGTCAACCACCCTGATCATGTCGTCAACCTGCGCGTCGGTCGTTCCGGCTGTCAACGTAATCGCAGTACCCGAGGAAGCGGTACCGGTGGTCGAGCCGGTATCGATCAGGAAGTAGTCACGCGGAGCGGTGCCGGTCGCATCAGGATCAAGTGCGTTGGCGTCGATATCCATGGTCAGGATACCGAGACTTTCGTTGGCTGAACCGACCAGCGTCAAACTGGTGACACTGATGTCGAGCGTGGTGATGGAAACAAACCCGTTGACATCGCGGTTGAACCCGCCAACGACCGATTTGGTGCCGGCGGCGGTGAGGCTTGTGTTGTGGAGCCAGTTTTCGCCGGAGAACGAAGCCGATTCCGAGATCGAGGAAAGCTGGTTCTTGAGTTCCGTGAGTTCCTTGTCGATCTTGGTCTTGTCGACACCAGGTTCGCGCGCCGCCACCAGTTTGGCTTTGATTTCCGAGACCACGTCGATGGAGCTGTTCATTGCCGTATAGGCGATGTCAACCTTGGCAGCGCCGAGGCCGAGTGCATCCTTGACGGTGGAAAGCGCCTTGTTGTCGGACCGCATGGTTGTTGCGATCGACCAGTAGGCGGCATTGTCGCCGGCCGTTTCAACGCGGTATCCCGAAGAAACCCGTGCCTGTGTCGTTTCCATTTCGGAATTGATTGTCCGAAGAGTCTGCAAAGCCGCCATTGCGGCTGTATTGGTCATAATGCTGGTCATATAAAATGCCCCCTAATGTTGCCCAGGGACATACCGGCCATGATTCCGGTGACGGTGAATGTGCATCATGCAGACCGGAGCTGTCATTGCCCATGCGCTCCGGTTCACCGTTGGTAACTAAGGAGTAAATGTTTATGGTTAACGAGGAGTTAACTCAAGCCCCCACGACAACCGGAAATGAAGAATTTGATAATTAGTCGCCATAAACGCGAAAAAGGCCGCTTCGTTTCCGAAGCGGCCTTCTGAATTCCGGCTCGATGCGACCGCCCTGGGGCGGTCGCAGCCTGAAACGCTCTTAACGGAAGAGCTGCAGGATGTTTTCCGAGTTGGAGTTGGCAATCGACAGCGACTGAATGCCGAGCTGCTGCTGTGTCTGCAGAGCCTTCAGGCGGGTCGATTCCTCGTTCATGTCCGCGTCGACAAGTCGTCCGATACCACTGTCGATGGAGTCCATCAGGTTGGCAACGAAATCTTCCTGCATCGATACGCGCTTGTTGACGGCACCGAGGTTCGAAGCAGCGTCCGTCATCTGGGTCAACATCGAGTCAACAACTCGGATCATATCGTCAACCTGCGCGTCGGACGTGCCGGATGTCAGTGCAATCGCGGTACCCGAAGAAGCGGTACCATTCGTGGAGCCCGTGTCGATCAGGAAATAGTCACGAGTTGCGGTACCGGTGGCATCGGGGTCCAGCGCGTTGGCGTCGATGTCCTTGGTAAGAATACCAAGGCTTTCATTGTCGGCGCCGATCAGAGTAGTCGAACTGGTGTCGACTTCGAGCGTTGTGATGGACACCTTGCCGCTTGCATCGCGGGTGAAGCCGCCAACGATTTCCTTGGTGCCGGCAGCAGTCGTGGTGGTGTTGTTGAGCCAGTTTTCACCGGAGAACGAAGCCGATTCGGAAATAGAAACTAGCTGGTTCTTCAGCTCGGTCAGTTCCTTGTCGATCTTGGTCTTGTCGACACCAGGCTCGCGGGCTGCAACCAGCTTGGCCTTGATTTCGGAGACCACGTCGATCGCCGAGTTCATGCCGGTATAGGCAACGTCAACCTTGGCAGCGCCGAGGCCGAGAGCGTCCTGGACGGTCGACAGTGCCTTGTTGTCCGAACGCATGGTAGTGGCGATCGACCAGTAAGCCGCGTTGTCCGCAGCAGTTTCAACACGGTAACCGGACGAAATGCGGTTCTGCGTCGTTTCCATGTCGCTGTTGATCGAACGGAGGGTTTGCAGAGCAGACATGGCTGCGGAGTTAGTCATAATGCTTGTCATGGAGGTGTCCCTTTTGACATAAAAAACTTGGGACATGCCGGGCTTGGATTACCGGCAACGATGGCAAGGCATCATGCCCGTCGTTACCGCGTATTCCCGGCTAACGACCCACCATTTCTTGACCCCAAAATGCCGAACTATGGTTACGGAACACTTAATCCTCGAGCGGTCTGATCAAATCTGTTTCAAAAATGCAAAACGCCGGGAATTGCTCCCCGGCGTTTCGTAATGATCAACTCTTATTGCGAGTTTGCTGCTTTCCTTAACGGAACAGCGACAACACGTTCTGCGAGTTGGAGTTGGCAATCGACAGGGCCTGAATGCCGAGCTGCTGCTGTGTCTGCAGAGCCTTCAGGCGGGTCGATTCCTCGTTCATGTCCGCGTCGACAAGTCGTCCGACACCCTTGTCGATGGAGTCCATCAGGTTCGACACGAAATCGTCCTGCATCGAGATACGCTTGTTGACGGCACCGAGGTTCGAAGCGGCGTCCGTCATCTGGGTCAACATCGAGTCGACAACTCGGATCATATCGTCAACCTGCGCGTCGGACGTGCCGGATGTCAGTGCAATCGCGGTACCCGAAGAAGCGGTACCACCGGTGGAGCCGGTATCGATCAGGAAGTAGTCACGCGTTGCGGTACCGGTGGCATCCGGGTCCAGCGCGTTCGCATCAATATCCTTGGTGAGGATACCGAGGCTTTCGTTGCCGGCGCCGATCAGCGTGGTCGAACTGGTGTCAACACCCAACGTGGTCAGCGTCACCAGACCAGCGGAGTCACGGTTGAAACCGGCGACGATTTCCTTGCTGCCGGATGCAGTGGCGGTGGTGTTGTTAAGCCAATTTTCACCGGAGAACGAGGCCGATTCGGAAACCGAAACCAGCTGGTTCTTCAGCTCGGTCAGTTCCTTGTCGATCTTGGTCTTGTCAACGCCGGGCTCGCGGGCTGCAACCAGCTTGGCCTTGATTTCGGAGACCACGTCGATCGCCGAGTTCATGCCGGTATAGGCAACGTCAACCTTGGCAGCGCCGAGGCCGAGAGCGTCCTGGACGGTCGACAGAGCCTTGTTGTCCGAACGCATGGTGGTAGCGATCGACCAGTAAGCCGCGTTGTCGGCAGCGGATTCAACCCGGTAACCCGACGAAATGCGGTTCTGGGTGTTTTCCATGTCGTTGTTGATCGAACGGAGTGTCTGCAGAGCAGACATGGCTGCGGAGTTAGTCATGATGCTTGTCATGGGATTGTCCCTTGTTATTACGCAATACTGAAGAGGGACATACCGGATTCATTGTTTTACCGGTCGCGGCGTTTCGGCATCATGCCTGTTGGAACCCATTTGTTTGTCGAAGGGGTTCCTACCCGTCGCGTTGACAGAACAATGCCATTCCGGGCTTTCGATTTGATTAATCGAGAGCCCAAATTGCAGAACAATTGTATAGGGTTAACCAGTAATTAACGGCTCAGGAGAAAGACCTGACAAGGCTGCCGACGAGAAGGTTCCAGCCATCAATGAGGACAAAGAACAGGATCTTGAACGGCAATGAGATCGCCGTTGGCGGCAACATCATCATGCCCATAGACATGGTGATGGTGGCCACCACCAGATCAATCACCAGGAATGGCAGAACGACAAGAAAGCCAATCTCGAAGCCACGCCGGATTTCGGAAATCATGAAGGCCGGGACCATCACCCGCATGTCGATCTTGCCGGCGGTTTCGGTGGTCTGGCCGCGTTCGGTGGCGATATCGACAAACAACGCAAGATCTTTGGGACGAGTATTGACCAGCATGAACTCGCGGAACGGATCGGCAATCAGCGCGATTGCCTCTTCCTCCGTGATCTGGTTTTCAAGCAGAGGCGATACGCCGGTGTCCCAGGCGCGGTCGAAGGTTGGAGCCATGACGTAGAATGTCATGAACAGTGCAAGGCTGACCAGGATCATATTGGCCGGGGTGGTAGCCAGCCCCATGCCGGAGCGCAGGATCGCAAAGGCGATGATGAAACGCGGAAAGCTGGTCACCATGATCAGAATACCCGGCGCCACCGAGAGCACGGTGAGCAGGCCGAAGGTACGGATGATCCAGCTTGCGACAGAACCGTCCACCGGCACCTGCAGCAGGCTCGGGTCCAGCGCCTGGGCATGTGCCGCCGTTGCAAACGCCATCATGGCCGCAAAGGCTGAGATCCGTCGAATCATTCGATCACAAAAGTCCTGAACAATAGGTCGTTGACGCGGCCTTCCGACCGCAACTTCACGCGCTCACGCAAGTCATCGCGCAAATACTGAAACCCCCGCGGCCCTTCAATCTGCTGAAGCGACACGGTGCGCAAATAGGACAGGATGTCCTGATGGATCTGATCGGCGAGCTCGGCATCCGCATTCCCGGAAAAGACGAGCGACACTTCGATCTCGAATCCAGTTTTCAGAAGGGTATGACAGGTTTGTGGTGATCGGCTCCAACGGAAACACGTTATCCCGGGGTTTGTTTTCGGCTGCTTCCCCGGTTTTGCCGGCTTCGCCCTCGTGACCAGCCGCATCGGCGGGCTCGTCTTCGGTGGCCACCTGCGGGGCGAGAACGCCGCCCAGCACCCAGCCGCCAGCGCCGGCGACAAGACTGAGCACGAGCACAATGGCGACGGTGACGATCAGTCCCGACTTCTTCTTGCCCTGCCCTTCACCCTGGTCTTCGCTGTCAGCCATGCCTGCGCCCGTCAGATCGGTGAATAGATGTCGACGAGCTGCTGACCGACCGGCGGTTGCTGCACTTCCGTCAAGCGACCGCGACCACCATAGGAAACCCGCGCCTCGGCGATCTTGTCGTAAGCCACCGTGTTGTTGTGGTCGACGTCGAGCGGCCTGACGATGCCAGCGACATTGAGAATGCGCAGTTCGTGATTGACCCGGACTTCCTGGCTGCCGCTGATCACCAGATTGCCGTTGGGCAGAATACCAGTGACGACCGCGGCGATGCGCAGCTTGAGCTGCTCGGAGCGTGCGGTGTTGCCCTGGCCCTTGGTCGAGGTATTGGAGCCGAAGCCGACATCGCCAGCACCGACCGCGCCAACGGCGGGAATATTGACGCTGGCATTGATGCCGCTGGCATTGGTGCGACTACGATCGGTGGCGTTGTCGAAATTGGCCTTGTCGTTGATTTCGAGATCAACGGTGAGAATGTCGCCGATGCTGACGGCACGCGCGTCCTGGAACAGCTTGGCGCTGCGGTCATCCCAGAGCGAAAAGCTGTTGGTGCGCTGCGCCGGCTGTTTGGGATAGGCCGCCATCTGCGGGGTTTCGCCATAGGTCAGGCCCGATCCGACAGGGCTCATCGATGGCGCCCTGCCGATTTCCTGGAAGGTTTGCGACCCGCATCCGCTCAATGAGAGGGCGATGACGGTTAAGGCGATGGCCCTGCTCATGATGGGTCCTCGGGAAGGTCGGGCGCCGCGGCGCTGGCGATGATGCCGGTCAGGCCGGCGGCCTTTGTCGAATCCATCTCGTTGAGGATTGCGCTCGCAAGCCGGGGGCTGAGTTTCATGACGATCGCCGCGGCAATCTCGGGCCGGACAATTTCGAGCTGCTCGGCTGCCGCATCAGGGCGCATGTTCTTGTAGATATTGACAAGCTGGGATTCGGCCACGCGCATGAATTCCTCACGCTTCTGAAGCCAGTCACGATACTGTACAGACCGTTCGTCAAGCCGCTTGATGCGCTCGTCGACACCGGCCTGGAGCTCTTCGAGTTCCTGCTTTTGAAGGATATAGCGCTGATCGCGCGCGGCATCGGCAATATTGCCGCAAAACTGACGGATCTCGTCCTGCATCGACGGCGGCGCCTGTTGCGCCAGTGCACCGGGAGCCAGCAGCGCCAGCGCCAGAACGGCGGCCGGGCCGAGGCCGGAACCCGACCGTCGACGGATGATCTGCGGGATCATGCTCATTGAAGCACCAATTCGGCATGAAGCGCGCCAGCGGACTTGATCCCCTGCAGAATGGCGATGATGCCATCGGGCTTGACGCCGATCGAATTGAGGCCAGCCACCAGGGTACGCAGGTCAGGACCGTCGATGATGGCCACCTGACCGCCGTCGACGCCGGCGGTAATGTCGGTCAGCGGCTCAACTGCAGTCACGCCGCGTGAAAACGGCGACGGCTGCACCACCGTCGGAGTTTCCTTGATCTGCACCGTCAGGGTGCCATGGCTGACGGCAACCTTGGAAACGCGGACGTCGTTGCCGATAACAATGGTTCCGGTGCGTTCATTGATAACCACACGTGCCGGTGTGTCGGTTTCCACGATCAGGCCTTCAAGCTCGGCCATCAGGCGCGCGAGGTCTGCCTGCTTGGGCTTGCGCACGGCCACCGTGGTGGAATCACGTGCTTCGGCAATGGCGCTGCCATAGCGGGTTTCGGAATAGGCGTTGATCACATCCGCCATGCCGACAGCGGTGGAAAAATCCGGGTTGCGCAACTGATAGACAAGACCGCCGACGCTTTTGAAAGTGGCCGGGATTTCACGTTCGATGATGGCGCCGCCCGGAAGACGTCCGGCTGTCGCCACACCTTGCTGCAGAGTTGCCGCGTCACCGGCGGCGGAAAGCGCCGAGACGATGACGGAGCCCTGGGCGACGGCATAGATCTGACCATCGGCGCCGGACATCGAGGTCATTACCAGCGTGCCGCCACGCAACGAGGTTGCATCGCCGAGCGAGGAAACAGTGACATCGATCCGCGAACCAATGGATGCGAAGGGCGGCAGGTTAGCAGTGACGATCACGGCTGCGACATTGTTGGCGCGCGAGGCGCCACCCTCTGTCGAAATGCCGAGATTTTGCAGCATGGCGCGCAGCGATTGCTCGGTGAAGGGCGAATTGCGCAGGCCGTCGCCAGTTCCCGGCAATCCGACCACCAGGCCGTAACCGATCAGCTGATTGTCGCGGGCCGCCTGCAGTGACGCGATGTCCTTGATCCGAGAAGCCGCACCGGCGCGCTGCACGAAACCGAAATCAATGCCGGAACCAGCATCCGGGACCGTGTCTGAATCGGGTCCGGGACCGGACCCGGTCAACACCAGAATCGCAGCCCAGACACCGATGAATTTTGCAAGATGGCGAATCATTTCGGCGCCACCCGAACGCTTCCGTCAGCCATCACAGTGCCGGAGATCACAACGCCGGTTTCGATGTTGCGGGCCTGAATGAAATCACCGATGACGGCGTTTTGCAGCGGGGTGCCGACGGCGGTGATGATCATGCCGTTGCCGTCAAAGATCAAAGGCACCGTGGAGCCGCGCTCGACCGCCCAGGCATCGCGCAAGGCCGCAACCGGGATTGTGTGGCCCGGCAGCAACGTGCGGGTGGTGACCTTGCCAAGAACCTCACTGGTGATGGCAACATACCCGCCACGCAGATTGGGGTTGGTGACGTTGACTTCGCGTACCAGATCGGCGCTGAGTTCCTCGCCCGGATAGATGGTCCGGTGCGGCACGACGGCAGTCCGCGGGCCGGCCTGAACAGGCCCCATGGCGCCAAGCACGCACGCGACTGCGATGGCTCCGCGAAGGAGCAGTGGCAACTGCGATGTGGGGCGAAACGTCATGTTTTGCCTGGTCCTTTGTTACCGGAGGTTCTTGGAAACCACAGACGCCATTTCATCGGCCGCCTGAATGATCTTGGAATTCATTTCATAGGCGCGCTGGGCCGAAATCAGGTCGGTGATTTCCTTGACCGGATCAACGTTGGAGCCTTCGAGATAACCCTGCTGAATGTGGGCGTAGCCCGGATCATCGGGAACGCCGACAATCGCCGGACCCGAAGCGGGTGTTTCGCGGAAGAGATTGTCGCCCATTGGCTCGAGGCCTGCCTCGTTGACGAAATTGGCAAGCGTCAACTGGCCCAGATCCTGCATTTCGGCGTCGTTGCCGATCTCGCGCGAAGACCTGACCGGTGCGGGAGATGATAACTTCGCTGGCGTCTTCGGGGAAGGTGACGCCGGGCACAACACGGTAACCATCGATGGTGACGAGTTCGCCCTCTGCGTTGGTGTTGAAGGCGCCGGCGCGGGTGTAATTGGTTCCACCGTCGGCGCTTTCGATCTGGAACCAGCCGCGGCCGACCAAGGCAAGATCGAGCTTGTTGCTGGTGCCGATCAAGCTGCCCTGAATATGCAGGTTGCGCACCGCCGAGGTTTGAACGCCAAGGCCGATATGCGCGCCCTCGGGCACGATCGCCTGATTGGAGGCGTTGGGTACGCCCTGGTTGCGCTCGACCTGATAGAGCAGATCGGCGAATTCGGCGCGGGCGCGCTTGAAACCCGTCGTGTTGATGTTCGCCACGTTGTTGGCGATCACTTCAAGATTGAGTTGCTGCGCGTTCATGCCTGTGGCGGCGATGGCCAATGCCTTCATGGCGGAATTCCTCAGATTTGCATACGGGCGATTTCGAGATAGGCCGTTACCAGCTTGTCGCGAATGGCGATGGCGGTTTGCAGTGACTGTTCGGCCTTCATGATGGAATCGACGACATCACGCGTGGCAGCTTCGCCACGAACCGCAGCGAATGATTGCCCTTCGGCAACCTTCAGGTTGGAAACCACACCTTCGCCGAGCGACTGCATCACATCGGCGAATGAATTGGAGGTTGGAACGCCGGACGTCGCCGGCATCTGCGGCATCGTCGCCGCGCTGGCGAGTTCGGTGTCTGCACCGCCCGACAACCGTGACAGCGCACCGCTGGCTGCAATCATGTCAATCATTGGTTCCTCAGCAGTTCGAGCGTCATCGAGACCAGTTCACGGGTCTGCTTGATGGTTTGAAGATTGGCTTCGTAAGACCTGTTGGCCTCGCGCATGTCGGCCAATTCCACCAGCACGTTGACATTGGGCAGCTTGACCATGCCCTTGTCGTCGGCGGCGGGATTTCCCGGATCGTACTCGATCGAGAAATCCGATGGGTCGACGTCGAGCTTGGAGACCTTGGCCTTGGATGCGCCGAGCGAGCGGTCGAGTTCCCAGGAAAAACTGATGGTCTTGCGCCGATAGGCGTCAGCGCCGGGGGTATCACCGGTGGACTGAGCGTTGGCAAGGTTTTCGGACAGGACGCGCATCCGGGTTTCCTGGACATTGAGACCAGAAGACGCGATGCGCGAAGCGAGTGACAGCGGATCCATCTAGTTCAGCGCCTTACCGTTAACAGCATCATTCTATTGAACGCCTTCACCATCCCGGTGTTAAGTTCATAAAGGCGCTTGATTTCGGCGGTCTTGCTCAGCTCGTCAGGCAAGTTGACTGAGTTGCCCGATGGCAAAACGTCAATTTCATCTGATTTGCCACTGCGCACCGCGCCACGCATCGGATCTTCCCGGAAATGACCTGGTTGGGTCGCGGCCATCCGCGTCCCGGTTTCCTGCAACACCGCATCGAAAGCCGCGACTTCCCGCGACGCATAGCCGGGCGTATTGACGTTGGCGATATTGCCCGCGACGACACTCTGGCGCACCGTGAGCCAGTGCGCTTGCTTGGAGGTCAGTTCGAAAAGCTGGATCGGTTGCATGGCGTATCTCCGTCCTGTGCAGTTCGGAAACTATGCGGTCAATCTTGTGCGTGCCTTACGAATTCTGCGGTGAGGCGGATCGGATTGTTACAACCGCCGGCGTGGCGCCGGAATGGCAGCGCGTCAGCGCTGAATGACTTCACCGTTGGAGGTCACGATCACCCATCTCCCCTCACGCTGTTCGAGCGTGGCGAGGCGGGAGTTGTCGGGCAGGACCGAACCTATACGGACAATATACATGCCCGATTTGTCCTCGATCAGGGCACGGCCGTTGGCAACATGGAGCAGGCGGTATTTCGGCCTGCCCGGGAAGGTCTGGTTTGGGTCGGGCTCGGCATCAAGCGACGCGCTGCGGGCGCCATCTTCGGGATTGGGAACCGTTGCGGTGATAATCGGGTCGAACGCGGACCTCTCGGTGGAACCGTCCTTTTCATCCGGAATGGCAAGCGGCGACACATTGACCACACTGCGGCCCACCGTCTCCGGCAGATCGCGTGTATCGGCGTATCCCATCGGAGCTATGCCGAAGCTCTCTTGATTGAAGAACACATACCAGGGAAAAAACGCTGCCGCGGTGGCGAGCAGGAAACCAACGATCGACAGGGCGCGGTCGCCGGTGCGTTTCCGGGCCGGTTTGCGTTGTGGGGTTTCGTCTTCGATCTCGATACTGTCGATCTCGCTCACGGTCTGGTCCTTTCACTGGCGGGCGCTGTCGTCGGAATTCCAGCCGCGGCCTTCATTGCCTCGGCGAGTTCGGCGAAGGCATCGGCACTCGGCGGTTGTTCGGGCGTCTGTCTGAGGGTTTCATAAATCACCGGAGCCTGCTTGATGGCCATGTCCAGCTCGGCATCGGAGCCAGCCCGGTAGCCGCCGATGAGCCGCAGATCGCGGGTTTCCTCATAGCGGTGGATCAGCGCCTTGAGACGCATGACCAGTTTTTCCTCGTCGCCGCGCCAGGCCTTGCGGGCAAGTCGCGAGATCGACGTCAGCGGATTGACCGGCGGGTAGCGGCCTTCATCGGCAAGCGCCCGATCCAGAACCAGGTGGCCGTCGAGAATGCCGCGCGCGGAATCAGCTACGGGGTCATTGTGGTTATCGCCATCGACAAGGATGGAGGCGATCGCGGTGATTGCACCTGCCCCCACGGGTCCCGGCCCGGCACGCTCCAGTAAACCCGGCAAGGCAGTGAAGACCGAGGCGGGATAACCGCGCGCCACCGGCGGCTCACCTGCTGCCATTCCGATTTCGCGCAGCGCGTGCGCAAAACGGGTCAGGCTGTCAACGATCAGCAGGACGTTTTCGCCGCGATCACGGAAATGTTCGGCGACGGCCATTGCGGTCTGCGGCGCCAGTTTGCGCAGCATCGGACTTTCGTCGCTGGTGGCCACCACCGCGACTGTCTTGGCCATGTTTGGGCCCAGCGTGTCCTCGATGAATTCGCGGACCTCACGGCCGCGTTCGCCGACCAGCGCGACGACGGCCCGGTCAAAATCGGCGGCCTTGGCGAACATCGACAGCAGCGTCGACTTGCCGACCCCGGACCCTGCAAAGATACCCAGACGCTGGCCCTGGCAAATCGGCGTAAACACATCGACCACCCGAACGCCGGTGCGCAGCGGCTTGGTGACTCGCTGGCGCAACATAGAAGCTGGCGGTGGTCCGGTGACGGTGCGCGAAACTGCACCCTGCCGCAAAGGCCCGAGACCATCGACAGGTTCGCCCAGTGCGCTGATGGTGCGTCCGCACCAGCTGGCATCGGGTGACAAGCGAAATGCGCCGCGGCGCCAGACGGTCTCGCCGATGCTGGCTTGCGAAGCGCCATCAACCGGGCAGGCTATCAGCTCCTCCGGCCCCAGGCTGACCACCTCGGCCAGCTTGACCCCATCAGTCCTGCGAAAGCCGACGAAATCTCCGATTCTGACATGCCGCGACAACCCGGCGATGACGCATCGACCCGGCGCCACCGCCGTGACGGTGCCGGTGACATCATGCCCGCCTTCCGGCCTGACAAATTCCCGCACACCTTCGGCGAGCCTCGCCAGCCCCTCGCGGCCGCTCACAAGCCCGCACCGACGGTGAAAACGTTACGGTGATCAATCCGATCGAGCTCGGTCATCATCTGCCGCTGCCAAGCGTCCGGATTGCTTCCTTGAAGATATCGTCGGTGCTGCGCATCATCGCCGAGGCGTTTTCAAAGGCGCGCGACACCATGATGAGCTGGCTCATCTCGGCGACCGGGTTGACATTGGAATCCTCGACATAGCCCTGCACCAGTCCGGCACCGGGTGTATCCAGCAACGGTTCGGGCGGAACGACCGGCACCACTCCGAGCGATCCCTTACGGTAATACCCCTGGGACAGATCAGCCTGGTAAAGTCCGATCGCGCCGAGTCTCACGCCATTCTGGCTCAAGCCACCATCGCGGCCGGCCTCGGGTGGGCCGCCCGCAGGATCGAGCTGAAGCGGAGCGCCACCGGGATCAAGCACCGGATAACCATTGATATTGACCAGTGCCCCGGCCTCGGTAATCGTAAAACGGCCGTCCCGGGTCAGCATCTGCCCGGTCGGGGTTTCGATCATGAACCAGGCATCGCCGCGAATGGCAAAATCAAGCTGACTGCCGGTGGCGCGCAAGCCGCCATTCTCGGTGGACAGGAAATCCTGGCCCTGATTGACGAATGAAACATCGGCGGCGCCGGTGTCGGCCATAACCTCGTTGAATTTGACCTCGGTGGCGCGAAAGCCGGTCGTGTTGGCATTGGCGACATTGTCGGCAAGCGTGTTCATGCGGCGCTCGAGTGCTATCTGCGAGGACAGCGCGACATAGATTGAACTCTGCATTAACGACCACCAAGTTTGAGATTGTTGAGCGACAGCATCAGTTCCGGAGTAATTCCGAAGCCGGCCGAGGAGCCGAGCAAGACGCTTGAATCGACCGACCCGAAGGACGGATTTTCGAGCTCCCACAGAGCGGTGAAGCGCTCCAGGAACTTGCCGAGCTTTTCGGGATCCTTGAAATCTTCGATATCGATACGCGCATCCAGCATGTCTGCCTGCCGGTCGATATCAGAAGCGGCAAGTTCGGAAGACAACCCGAGGGCCGTGAACACGACCTGCGAAATCGCCGTGTCGGCAAGAATGCCATAGGCCGATGTGAGTTCTGGCGCGGAGCGCTGGAAATACAGCGCCAGACGGACACCGGTATTGTCGACGCCGGCGTCCTCTTCGAGCGTAAGCCGGAGATATTTGTCGACCGTGCCCTGCTGCGCCTTGGTGAAGATCGTCGCCGTCTCGCCGTTCCGCGCGAAATTGTAGGTTTCGGCGAAGGCCGCATACTTTGAATCGGCAAGCTTGTTGGCGAATGCGTCATCTTTGTCGACACCTTCGGTCAGGACCTTGCGCATGAATGCCTTGGCGTAGGACATGTCCTCCAGCCCATGCGCCTTCATTGCGTAATTGAACAAGCGCGTATCGGCCATGAACTCATCGACCGACTTCACCTCGGAGATCCGAGACAGGTAATATTCGCTCTCGCGGGCCACCACGGGTTGGCTGGCGATACGCTCGATTGAACGCGGAATATCCTGTGAGATCAGACGGTAGCTGGTGTAAGTGGTTGTCACCGATTTGCCCCTTGTTGATCCAGCGAGACAAGCAGCGGCCGCAAATCGGCGCGCCTCTCCCGGTATATGTCCGGAAATAGGTCAACATGCTTGCGCGAGGCTGGTCGACGGTAGAGAAGCACTCACCAGAGGAACAGATTCAGCTTCACACAAGGCTCACGCCGTAGGAGTTGGATCGCATGCAATAATCGCGGGTGAAATGTCATGAATATCGTAATCGGCTTGGTTATTACGCTGGGCTGCGTGCTCGGCGGGTTCATGGCAATGGGCGGCCACATCGAAGTTCTCAACCAGCCATTCGAGCTGATGATCATCGGCGGCGCTGCCATTGGCGGTTTTGTGATGTCCAACCCGATCAAGACCATCAAGGATACGATGAAAGCGATCGGCGAGGCGTTCAAGAACACCGTACCCAAGGAACGCGAGTATCTCGACACGCTGAGCATTCTCTATTCGCTGATGCGCGACCTGCGCACCAAGAGCCGCAACGAGATCGAAAGCCACATCGACAACCCCGAAGAGTCGGAACTGTTTCAATCGGCGCCGACGGTGCTGAAGAACAAGGAACTGACATCTTTCATTTGCGATTACGTGCGCCTGATCATCATAGGCAACGCCCGTCCGCACGAGATCGAAGCGCTGATGGACGAGGAAATCCACACCATCGCGCAGGATCGGCTCAAGCCCTACAATGCCATGAGCGTGATGTCGGACGCCTGCCCGGCGCTGGGCATCATCGCCGCCGTTCTGGGTGTGATCAAGGCGATGGCGGCGATCAATGAATCGCCTGCGGTGCTGGGCGGTCTGATCGGCGCGGCACTGGTGGGAACCATGCTCGGCATTTTCCTTTCCTACTGCATCTTCGGGCCGATCGCACTTAACATCAAGATTGTCCGGACCAAGCAGAACCGGCTCTACACCATCGTCAAGCAGACCCTGCTCGCCTACATGAACGGTTCGGTGCCGCAGGTAGCGCTGGAGCACGGCCGCAAGACCATCTCATCCTATGAGCGCCCGTCGATTGACGCCGTCGAGCAGGAAATGATGAACCCGGGCGGCGGCGAAGCAAAGGCTGCATGATCCAATGAACGCCAGCGCACCAAGTTCAACACCGAGCCTCCGGAAACTGGATCCCGACCTGCTGGACCGGATGATCGGCGCCAAGGGCGAAACCGAAACCATCGAACAAAAATGCCAGACCCTGTTGGCGCTGTTGTGCCCGGCTTTGGCGGGTTCCTTGAACAAGTCGATCGGAATTGCGGTTGATGCGCGGCCTGGCGACATCAAACTTGGACGCCGGCGTGTGCTGCTGGCGGACCTGAGCCGAGATGCAGCCTACTGCGAAGCCACCATTTCCGGCTGGTCGCCGGACATCGGGATTCTGTGCGGCACCAAACTGGTCATCGGGTTGGTCGAGTGCCTGCTCGGCGGTTCTGATCCCGACCAGCTCGACATTGTCGCACGCCCATTGTCCGGGATCGAGCTCGACATGTCGCTGGTGGTGTTCGAACAGCTCAATGATACGCTGCGCGACGTGGTAAGCGCCGACCCCCAATCCAAGGCAAGCGCGAGCAGGCCGCGTGCCGATATTCCGGACGAAGAAGACGATCCAACCCCCAATTTCCACGCCGCAGCGCTGACACTCAATCTCGAATTCGGCGCGATCAGCGCGCCTCTGACATTAGTCCTGCCGCAAGCGCTGCTGCTCAAGTCGAAGCTGACTGCGGTCAAGCCGAACAGCAAATCCGGAGCCGAACCGGGCAATTGGACAGAGCGGCTGAGCGAGCGGGTTTCGCGCTCGCAGATCAGTTTGCAGGCCGCCGTGGCGCTGGCGCCGATGCCGCTAGGCGACATCAGCCGCTTGCAGCCAGGCGACTTGATCGGCTTTGCCGACAATGGTGACATTTCCGTCACGTTGAGCGCCAATGGCAAACCGCTTTATACCTGCGCGCTGGGTCGATCCGGCAGCCGCTACATGGTCAAGATCGAAGGTCAGGCCGGTCCGGACGAGAATTGGAAGTCAGATTTTTCATGAACGGGCAGGATGGAGCGTCGAGGCAGGCTCCGGGCAAGCTTGAGACGGGATAAGAACGAATGGCTGGCAAAAACGCACAAGATGACGACAACGACCCAGTGGCGCTCGACGATGGCGCAATAGACGGAGCGGTCGGCGATCTTCGTGGTGTTTTGAAAAAAGACGCCGGAAATGAACCGGCAGGCAACAATGAAAGCGTGGATAGTATGGGTGGGGCAGCAGCCTTTGGTTCTGACTTTGGCGCGGATATCGCGGACGACGAACCCTCTACGGCGGTCGCAGATCCGTTCGATCTGGGAGCAACTTCAGACTTCGATGCGTCTGCAGAACTTGGGGGAGCCCCGAACCTGGATGCTCCCGAGTTTGGCGGCGACTTCGACGCTGCGCCGGATCTCGGCGCGGGCGGCCTTGGCAGCGGGTTCGGCAGCGACGCCGGGCTGGGCCAGGATTTCGGTGCCACAGCGGCACCCGCTACTTCCGCAAAATTGGGCGCCAGCGGAACACAGAGCCGGGTTGACCTGGTGCTCGGAATTCCAATCGATGTTCAGATCATTCTCGGCTCAAGCCGGATGGCCGTTTCCTCGTTGATGGATCTTTCTGAAGGCGCGACCATCGCGCTTGACCGGAAGATCGGCGAACCGGTCGAGATCATGGTCAATGGCAAGCTGATCGGCCGCGGTGAAATCACGGTGCTGGAATCGGACGAGACACGGTTTGCGGTTCGCATCATCGAAGTTGTTGGCGCAACGCAGAAGAAGAGCGACTGATGGCAGAATATGATGAGTTCGATCCGACTGGCGCAGGCGGAACCACGCAACTGACCGCGTCGGAAAAGGCCGCTGCCGTGCTTTTGGCCATGGGCAAACCCGTGGCCGGCAAGCTGCTGAAGTTCTTCGAATATGACGAACTCCAGGAAATCATCAAGAAGGCCCAGAACCTGCGCACCATCAAGCCGCAGGAACTTATCGAGCTGGTCAACGAATTCGAGGACCTGTTCAGCGAAGGCGCCGGCCTGATGGACAACGCCAAGGCGATGGAAGGCATCCTCGAGGAAGGGCTCACGCCCGATGAAGTCGATGGCCTGCTTGGACGCCGGACACAGTTTGAAAGCTACGAGACATCCATATGGGACCGGTTGCAGGGTGCGAACCCCGACCGGGTCGGTCGATACCTGCAAAGCGAACATCCGCAGACCGCCGCCTATATCGTGTCAATGCTGCCGGCCGGGTTTGCCGGCAAGACGCTGATGAAATTGCCGGAGAAGGCGCGGGTCGACATCGTTCGCCGCGCGGTCGATTTGAAAAACGTCAACCCACGCGCCGCCGCGATCATCGAAGCGCGGGTCCGGGATCTTGTCGCCGAGATGGATGCCGAGAAGGGCAACTCCGGTTCGGTCAAGGTCGCCGAGATCATGAACGAGCTGTCCAAGCCCGACGTCGAATCGTTGCTTGGCGCGCTTGAAACGGTCTCCAAGTCCGCCGTCGAGAAAGTTCGGCCACGGATATTCCTGTTCGACGACATCGCATTGATGCCGCAACGCAGCCGCGTTGCCCTGTTCAACGACATTTCCGGCGACATCATCACCGCCGCACTGCGCGGCGCGGACAATGACCTGCGCGAAGCGGTGTTGTCGTCAATCGGCGCACGACAAAGGCGGATGATCGAATCGGATCTGGCCGCGGGCGATGCCGGCGTCAACACCCGCGAAATCGCTGTTGCGCGACGCACGATCGCGCAGGAAGCGATCCGGCTTGCAGGCCTCGACCAGCTGACGCTGCGCGAAGAAGCGCCGGCAACAGCGCAAGCGGCCTGAGTCTGAGTCGCGATGGCTGAAGGCGAAGACAAAGACAGCAAAACAGAAGAACCAACAGAGAAAAAACTGCGCGACGCGGCGGACAAGGGCAACGTTCCCTTCAGCCGCGAAGTGCCGATCTTCGCCTCCACCCTGGGCATGCTGGTGTATCTGGTATTCTTCCTGCCCGCCGGCGCCGCCCGTTTTTCAACAACACTGCGCGACGTCTTCGAGCAATCCGATGGCTGGCGCATCCAGACCGGCAGCGATGCCGTAGCCCTTTTCCGGCTGCTGTTTGTCGAGGCCGGCTCGGTAATGCTGCCGGCGTTTGCGTTGCTGATGGGTTTCGGTTTGGGTGCCTCGGTGTTGCAGAACATGCCAAGCCCGGTTCTCGACCGGATCCAACCGAAACTGGAGCGGATTTCGCCGGGCAAGGGGATCGGTCGAATCTACAGCACCAAGGGCATGGTCGAATTCGCCAAATCGATGTTCAAGATCGTCGTGGTCTCGATCATCGTGGCTACCGTCATGAAATCGGAATATTTCCGCTCACTTGACCTGATGTTCATGGATCCGACGCTGGTGGCACCGGATATCGCCCGGCTGGCCGGCAAGGTCATAACTGTGGTGCTGATCTGCACGGCAACCCTGGCGGTGCTGGATCTGTTGTGGACCCGCTACAGCTGGCACGCTGATCTCAAGATGAGCAAACAGGATCTCAAGGACGAGATGAAGCAATCGGACGGCGATCCGATCATCAAGGCACGGCAGCGGTCGCTGGCGCGTGACCGGGCGCGGCGGCGGATGATTGCCGAGGTTCCGCGGGCCACGCTGGTCATTGCCAACCCGACCCATTTTGCAGTGGCGCTCCGCTATTCCCGCGAAGCAGGCGGCGCCCCGGTGGTGATCGCCAAGGGTCAGGACCTGATTGCACTGAAAATTCGTGAAGTGGCCGAAGCCAATGGGGTTCCGGTCTTTGAAGATCCGCCGCTTGCGCGCTCCATGTTTGCGCAAGTCTCGGTCGATAGTTTCATCCCACCGGTGTTCTACAAGGCTGTGGCCGAACTCGTACACCGGATCTACGCCGAGAAATCCAGGCCCCCAACCGTAGGCGCTCGACAATGAAAAAGAATCCGTATTCAACCGAACGTGAAAAAATCGTCGCCGACGCGATCTGCACCGTCGCCAGTGAACTGCGGCTGATTGATGTCGCCGACCTGGTTTCAATGCTACGCTTCGAGCGCCATGGCGATCTCTCGGACCTGGTGGCGTCTGCCGCGGAAATGTTCTTTCTGCCGGGCACCATCAAGCTCGGGATCGGCGGCGACTACTATCTGGACTGGAGCGGGCACCCGCGTGTGGTGCTGGACCTCGAGATCCGACCCAAAGGTGTCACGATCTATGCCCGGCTGACGCTGGAGCGCGATTGCGGCGGTGTTGAAATCAACCACATTGCCTTCGATGACCCGGCCGATACGCCCCACGACAACACCATGTTGCTCGAGCACAGCTTGCGTGCTGCGGCGTTTCGGCCGTTCATACCGGCAATCCAGGTCGCCCGTCCGGCGGCCTGAGAGCCGGGACGGCCAAGCTCGGCATGACGCCGGGCCACGCCTGAGCAAATGGGCTCGGCGCCACGAAATCGCTGATGGACGCGATTTCCTGACGGAATTGAAGGTCGCTTAATATTGGATCAACAGGCCCACAAACCTGAGCGCTGAGCTGTCACGCACGCAACGCCGGGGATCAGGCTATGATGCCGAGGCGGATTGATTTGGCGATCGCCTGGATGCGGTTGACGGCGTCCAGCTTGGTGGTTGCGGAGCCGAGATAGGCATTGACGGTATGCACCGACAATTGCAACCGTTCGCCGATGGCTTCGCTCTTCATGCCGTTGCCAACCAATTGCAGGCACTCGATTTCCCGCTCATTTAGCTTTTCGGCCACCGGTGTCACGCCGAACGCCAGCCGCAAGGTCTCGCGCATGACCATCAGCGCCTTGCGATGCAACTCGATCAACACCTCATTACCGATATCGCCGCGCACACCAAAGAAAACAATGATCCCGTTGCCCATGGCGCCCAATTGCACGGGAAACAGAAGATCGGTACGGCCTTCCAACAGGGCCGCGCCGATGACCGCCAGCGTAGGCCGCACCGCCTTTTCATCTACCGATGCCAACATCAATGGCCGTGGCGATGTCCGCAGATGCGCCAGCAGGAATTCCAATCGTTCGTCCAGCAGTTGGCTGACCAGGTCTTCGTTGCCCGGGCTCTGCATCTTGACGATAAGACCGCCGGGCGTCAGCAGGGTCTGTGCCTGCGCAGCCAGGACGGCAAAACCGGCGCCGGCGCACACTTGCTGCATCGTTACCAGCTTGGGAAAGAGGTCTGCGGTCGATCCTGCCATCCTACTGGTACCATCGTTGGTGAGGTGTTGTGCCCGATCCCGGGCACCCTGAGGTGCTGCAAGTTCCATATGTTTGGTTCCTGACCTCAAATGATGCGTTGACGAACAGCAAAGGCGACCGCTTCAGACCGAGTTTTTGCGCCGGTCTTGTTCATGATACTGGTGATGTAATTGTTCACGGTATTGCGCGAAATTCCGATGATCAGGGCGATCTCGTCACTGGTCTTGCCCTCGCCTATCCATGAAAGACACTCGATTTCGCGGTCTGTCAGGTCCGAGAGCGCATCCGTGGTCGATGTCAGGCTGGCGAAATGTGACGTATGATAGGCCGCCGCCAACGCCGCGTCGCGGAGCCGATCATGCGACAGAAAAGCATCGCGCTCAAACAACAACACCAGCATCAATCGCGCATGCCCGACATTATAGGGAATCAGGCACACCCGTCTCGACAGATCTTCAGGCACCTCGATCGCCGGATCGACATCGTGAAACGCCGGCTCAAATGCCTGAAGGCACCGTCGTACCTCGCTGGAACGAGCCTGGGCGTCGATCAGCGCGGAGCCGAGAGTGCGAACCAGGTCGAAAGGCCAGTTGGACGTGACAATGAAATCATGGTGCCGATCGGAATAATGGTCGTATCTGGCCACCAAATAACACCGCGCGCCGACATAGGCACTGATCAGGTCGATCCCGCCGGTGATGTTCCCACAGGACTGCTTGGATTCCATTTCCTGGATTAACGCAGCGCGCGCGACCATTCCAATCCCTTCCTTCTGTCAGGCACGACGCAACGGTCACGCTTGGCCAAGGATTGGCGTCGTTGTTTACGTATACACCTTCGCATACATGCCGCCCCACTCTTGAACCGAGCCGCTGCATCAACAGCCACTACTTTTACGGGATAACGAATCACCCCCCACCTGTGACAGAGTGCAGGACCTCATACCAAATATCCATAGTTAAATTTTGGGACTTCCCGTGTGGCCAATTCTATGCAAGGCCGCGATTCTCGATTCGGGACAGGCCAAGATGCGCTGATTGCAACCGGAGACGTGTCCACGCGAACAGAGGGAATGCCGGCGGCATCGCTGCATCCACAATGCAAATTGCGCTCAAATGAGATCATTTGAGCGCAAAGCAGATGGGAAAGGTTTGACGTACGGACCGCGAAGATGGGGATCACACGGCGGTGCCAGCATCAGCTCAAGCTGCCTCGCCCGAGGCCCAGCTCCTGAGAATCTTGGCGGCGCGCTCCTCGTTGATCTCGACCATGCGCGCCAGGCGCCGTTCCGGACCCTCCTTGACGCGCCGGTTGAAGCTACCCGAGTCTTCAAGCTCGAGTTCGGAATCACCTTCCGCGTCAAAGCCGAAGTCGGCACCGAAGCCTTCCATCGGCATGCCGCCGCCAGCGGCCATCGCTGCCGGCGAGAAGTCGGGAAGTTCCAGTCCGTCATCGACGAGCTCATCAACCGGTTTGCTGGCGCGGGCGCCGTTGAGCAGCGGCCTAAAGCCGAACATCACCAGCAGCAACGCCACGGCTACAAAGGCGACCGCGTTGATTATTGTTCCAAGCTGCGTGCGCAGCGTATCGACAAAACCCGGCTGGGTGGCGTTGTCGTTCAGCAAATCATTGGCCAGGAATTCCATGGCGGTGACGTTGGCACGATCGCCACGCTCGGCATCAATACCGGCTGCCGTGGAAACGATCTGCTCAAGTTCTGCGAGATAGGCTGAAACCTGTTCCTCGGTCGGCGCCTCGCCAAGCATGGCGTTGATTCGCCCCTTGTTGACAACGACGGCAATCGACAGCCCTTCGATGGCGTAACTGTTGCGCACGGTCGACGTGGTCTTCGAGTTGATCTCGAAATTGGTCTGTTCTTCCTTGCGCTCGGCCAGTTCGCTCGACTGCGGCCCGGCTGCACCACCAGCGCCGGGGCCTGCATCGGGTATGTTCTGTTCCACGGTGGCCGGAGTTTCGGTGGCCGACTGGTTGGATGTCTGGTTCTCCCGCGTCACCCGGATCGAACGTTCGACACGGGATTCGGGATCATAGACAGTTTCCTGGGTCTGCTGGCTGTCGGTATTGACCTTGGCGGTGACGCTGGCGCGGAAATTCTCGATACCAAGGAACGGGGCCAGCGCCTTTTCAATGTTGGTCTCGATCTCGCCTTGCACCATTTGCACGATCGACAGCGACCGGTTGAGATTTGAATTGGAGAAATCATCGCCGGTGGCGAGCAATTGCCCGGTCGAATCAAGCACCGTGACTTCATCGACTTTCAGGCCAGGCACCGAGGATGCCACCAGATGGCGGATCGAATCGGCAGTCCGACCGGCGAGATTGTTGCTGGTGCGGACCATGACCGAAGCCGAAGGCTGCTGGTCGCCACGCCGAAAATTGCCTCGGTCGGCCATGACGATATGGACCCGGGCGGCGGAAATTCCGTTGATGGACTGAATGGTGCGGGCGATCTCGCCTTCCAGCGCACGAACCCGGGTGACTTCCTGCATGAAGCTGGTGAGTCCCAACGAGCCGACCTGGTCGAACAGTTCATAGCCAGCGGTATTGGAAGACGGCAGGCCGCGTTCGGCCAGCAGCATCCGTGCCCGGTTGGTCATGCCAGCGGGAACCGTGATCGAGGCACCATCGGCGCCTGGGGCAAAATCGATGTTGGATTCTGCCAGGACCAGGCTGATCTGGTTGACGTCTTCGCCGGAGAGACCGATGTAGAGGGTTTCCTGGGCAGGTTTATTGAGGAAAATCGCACCGGCTATGATCAGGAGGATCGACAATGCGCCGACCCCTGCAAGGGCCAATAGCCTCGCCTGACCCAGCGCAGCCAGGTTTTTTCCGATTTGTGACAGCTGGTTCAACAGACTCATTCTGTATCCGCACTCGACAGGGCTAGCCGAACAGGATGTCCGGTTTGGCAAACCTAGGCGGCGAAACTTGCGCGAAAGTGGTCTGTGGCTGACCAAGCGGACCGAGAGGCTCGATCAACGGCTCGCAGCGTGCCCGATACCGCGGAACAGGTCGGTTCGGCGACGATGCCGGAGCGCCCTAGAAAAACTCGAGGTCGCCGGAGGCCTTCTGATAGACATCGGCTGACGGCTCGGCATCAACCGAAGCCTGCAGACGCCGTTTCATGTCTTCCAGAGTGACCAGATTGAGTGCGGTGGTGATATCCACCAGATGCTCGGTGTCGATGTGTCCGCCAATGCCGTCAATGAATCCGGCAAGGCCGCGGGTTTTCTGTACCGCCAGGTCAATTCCCTGCATCACCCGCATGTGGTCGGGCGACGCCAGGAACTCGGTTGAGCGACCATTCGACAGCAACGGCTCAAGCCGCTCGATCAATTCCGCGACATCGACAAGTTCCGAACTGACGCGCGCCAGCACAAGCTGCAGGGATTCCTGTGTTTGTTCGCCGTTGTCCTTGGGCAATTTTGTCATTGTGGCGAAACTCCCTAGAAAAACTCGATCGACGCGTCGGCCGGCTTCGGTGCAACAATTCTGGACGGCGCGATCTCGAGCGCAACAGTCTTGCGCGTTTCCGCCCCGGTCAACGGATAATGGCGAGCCCGCCCACTGACGGGAAAATACTCAAGCTTGCGCCCCACCTCGCCGCCGACATTGCTGCCGACGATGCGGATGCCTTCATCGGTCAGAAACTGATGGGCGAATTCCGCGTTTTTTTCGCCTACATTGGAAAAACCGGAGATCGTCTTGGCGCCGCCGATGATCTTGGCTTCGAGGCGTTGGCGTTGAGCGCCCTTCTTGAGCAGGCCGTTGATCAGCAACTCCATCAGATGGACACCGTAACGCGTTGCCTCTCCGCCCGAGCCATTGCTCTGACCAGGCAACAGAAAATGGTTCATGCCACCGACGCCCGCCACCGGGTCACGCATACATGCGGCGATGCAGGATCCCAGGATGGTGGATAGCACCACGTCGGGATCGCTGGATACCTTGTACTCGCCCTGTATGACATGGACTCTGCGGACGTGGCCGTCTGCAGTCACTTAAGCGCCCCAAACACCGCCTCGATAGCGGCTTTCATTTTTTCGATGGTGAAGGGCTTGGCCAGCACGTTGTTGGCGCCCAGCGCCGCGGCCTTCTGCACCAGCGCCCGGTCACCCTGGGCGGTGAGCATGATGAATGCCGCACGTTTGGTTGCCGGATTGGTGCGCACTGCATGCAACAGCCCAAGACCATCCATTTTCGGCATGTTGAAATCGGAAATGACCAGGTGGTGAGGCTGTTGGCTCATGATCTTGGCCCCTTGCTCACCATCGCCGGCGACGGTGATCTGGGTAAACCCGAGTTGCTGCAGCGCATCGCCGAGCAACAACCGACTGGTCACCTGATCGTCAACAATGAGAACCTTTATTTTTTGTGCAATCGACATTACGCGACCCTATTTTTGCGAGAGGTAGTTGTTGATTTGAGAATCTCTTCGCCAATCTCGTTGAGTGGCAATTGACGTCCGACACCGCCAATTTCCTGCGCGACACGTGGCATGCCGTAAACCACGCAGGTTTTTTCGTTCTGGCCGATGGTGATGGCCCCGGCCTGGCGCATGCGCAGAATTCCTGCCGCACCATCGCGCCCCATGCCGGTGAGGATCACCCCGACGGCCTTGGCGCCGGCCAGTTTCACCACGGAATCAAACAGCGCATCCACCGAGGGCCGGTGTCCGTTGACTGGACTACCCTCGACCAGAGCACAGCGCGGCGCCGCGGGATTGACGACGTGAAGGTGGCGCTCACCGCCGGGCGCCAGATAGATCCTGCCGATCTCCAGCCTGTCGCCGTCTTCGGCTTCCTTGACCTGCGGCGAGCAAAGCCGGTTGAGGCGGTCAGCGAAGCTCCTGGTGAAGGTCGCCGGCATGTGCTGGGTGATCACTGTCGGTGGGCAGTTGGCCGGAAATTTGGTCAACACCGCGATCAACGCCTCGACACCTCCGGTGGAGGCGCCAATGGCAATGATCTTGCGCGACGGCTGATAGTCGCTGGGTGCTGAATAGGTTGGCGTTCTGGTTACCACGGCACCGCCAAAACCTGGCCTGTGGCGCTGTGATCGTGCCGCCGCCTTGACCGTTTCCGCAAGATGGGCGAACGGCACCCTGTCGCCAGGCAACGGCTTGCCGACGCAATCAAAAGCTCCGATTTCCAGGGCCGCCAGCGACGCTTCAGCGCCACGGTGGGTCAGTGTCGAGACCATGATGACCGGCATCGGCCTGAGCTGCATGATCTTTTCGAGGAATTCGAGACCGTTCATATTCGGCATCTCGATATCGAGCGTGATGACGTCGGGATTGAGTTCCTTGATGGCGGCGCGCGCCTGCATGGCATCGCCAGCCTCACCGATCACTTCGATTTCGGGATCGCTGCGAAGCACAGCCTTGATCAGGCCGCGCATGGTGGGCGAATCGTCAACGACTAGTACGCGCGCTTTTGCGGTCATGGGCGTCCTGCAGCCCCCTTGTGACGATAGGTGGTGATGGCTGTGTTTTCAAAACGGGCCTTGCCGTCGCCCGAAAGACGCTCTGAATGGCCGATATAGAGATGACCGCCAGGCGGCAACAGGTCGGCGTAGCGAACCCAGATCCGGCCTTGCGTGGGTTCATCGAAATAGATCACCACATTGCGGCAGAAAATGACGTCGAACTGACCGCTGAATGGCCATTTCGCCATCAGATTGAGTTCGCGGAAGGAGATCAGTTGCTTGACCGGGTCATTGACCTGAAATTTCTTGTCACCGACCGGAGTGAACCATTTCTTGCGCATCCCTGCATCGACCGTTTCGATGGCCTGCGGATCATAAATCCCGGCCTTAGCCTGGGCGATGATCTTGGGGTCGATATCGGTGGCGAGAATGCGGATATCCATCGACGCCGCGTCGGGCGCCATTCCCAGGATGGTCAGAGCGATCGAATAGGGCTCCTGTCCATCGGAACAGCCGGCCGACCATATGCGGACCCGGCCACCGGCCTTGGCTCGCGTCAGCAGGCCTGGCAGGACTTCCTTGCGCAAATGATCGAAATGGTGGTTCTCGCGGAAGAAACGGGTGAAGTTGGTGGTCAGGAAACTGAGCATCTCGCGCCGCTCCGCCGCCCCTTCGGTCGAGCCGACCAGGGCGCAATAATCGCGAAAACTTTTCATGCCTATCTGCCGGAGCCGCTTGGACAAGCGCGAATAGACCAACGAGGCCTTGGTCTCGTTGAGCGCAATGCCGGCATCGGAATAGATCATGCCGGCGATATCGGAGAGATCCCTGCGGGTGAGCGGATACTCCCCGCTCACGAGGCAATCATCGGGGCGGCCTGACTGGAGAATGGCAGCGGCGCTCATGCGGCCTCGCTTTCGGTGATGCCAACTATGGCGTGGGGTTCAGTACGGCAAATCATTGTGCGTGCGATCGGGTGAAGGCCGGTCGAGACATCAGCCGCGACACTCGCGACAAACGCTCCGAGCAGGCGCACCGACGTGTCGGTCCCCTGACCACGGGCCTTCCGGTTCCCGATCATTCTGGCTTTGTGGCTGTCCATCACGCGTATCGACATTCCGTCGTCCTCACCCGGTTGCCGCAAGCGTCATCTCGGAACTCAGCGCGTGTCCGCGTGAGGCCGTGACGACTGCGTCGACATCCAGGATCAGCGCCACCCGGCCATCGCCGAGAATGGTCGCCGCGGCGATGCCTGGAACATTGGTGTAATTGGCTTCCAGGCTCTTGATGACCACCTGGCGCTGGCCCTGGATGGCATCGACCATCAGCGCGCGCTGGCCGCCGCCTTCCGATTCCACCAGCAGTGCGACACCGTTGACCGGGTCGGCAAGATCGGGACGGAAATTGAGAATGTGACCAACATCGACCAGCGGACAGAAGGTGTCGCGGATGGCGATCAGCCGCTGGCTCGGCCCGAAAGCGTGGATATCGTTCTTTACCGGCTGCAGGGTTTCAACGATGGCCGTCAGCGGTACCACCAGCGTCTGATTGGCTACCGTGACCACCATGCCGTCGAGCACGGCGAGCGTGAGCGGCAGGCTCATGGTGAAGACAGAACCGTGACCGGGCCTGGAGGTGATCGAGATGCGGCCACCCAACGACTGGATGGATCGCTTGACCACATCCATGCCGACGCCGCGACCGGAGATATCGGAGACCTTGTCGGCGGTGGAGAAGCCGGGAAGAAAGATCAGGTTGTCGACTTCCTCGTCACTCAGATTGGCATCGGCGGTGATAAGGCCATTCTCGATGGCCTTGTTGCGCACACGCTCGCGGTTGATGCCGGCGCCGTCATCGGCGATTTCGATGACTATCCGGCCGGAGCGGTGCTTGGCGCTCAGTTTGAGCACGCCCTCGGCGCTCTTGCCCAGTTCGGTGCGCTTCTCTGGCTTTTCGAGCCCGTGATCGACCGCGTTGCGGATCATATGGGTCAACGGTTCGGCGAGCTTGTCGATGACGGTCTTGTCGACTTCGGTGTTTTCGCCTTCGGTGACCAGACGCACGCTCTTGCCGGTGATATCGGCAATTTCACGAACAATGCGACCCATCCTCTGGAACACAGGCTTGACCGGCTGGGCCCGGATCGCCATCACGCTGTCCTGGATTTCCCGGGTCAGTTGCTGGAGTTCTTCAAGCCCGAGGTTGATTGCCGAGGAACCGCTGCTTTCGTTTTCGACAACGCTCTGGGCGAGCATTGCCTGATTGATGACCAGTTCACCCACCAGGTTGATGAGGCGGTCGACGCGATCGAGATCGACGCGGATTGTCTGCGGCGCGGCGGCTACGGAGGCAACCGGAGCTTCTTTCTTTTCGGTTTCAGCGGCAATCGCCTTGGCAGCCAGTGGCAAGGTCGATGGCACCAGCGGCGCGGCATCGACGACGGAAGCGACCTGTTCGACGGGGGCGGCTGCCGCAACAGATTTGACGGATTCAGCTGAAACCAACGGCGCATCGTCGAGCAACGACAGATCGAACGGCACTGGCGCCATCGGCTGTTCCCCGCCCGAGGCATCCGCTGTGGCAGGTGCTTCGTCATCAGCGCCGGCTGAAATTTTCAGTGCGCAATCCCATTCCGCAAACTCGAACACCTGATGAATGGCGTCCTCGCCCTGATCTGTTTCCACGCGGATCAGCCAGGAGAGATAGGCGCCTTCCGGATCGATCTGTTCAATCGGCGGCAAGGTTTCGGTATCGCAACTGACTTGAAGTTCACCGACCTTGGCCAGATCACGCAGCAGCAACACTGTCTCATTGCCCTTGCCGTAAAGGTCGGAACGCGGTTTGAAGCGAACCGTGAACACGGATTTGCCCGACAGCTCGGTTTCATCCAGTACCGACGCCGGCTCATCCTCATCGTCGAAACCGTCAAAGCTGAACGGGACCGGCTGAAAACCACTGTCATCGGTTGGCGCCACGGAATCATCCACTGCCACCGGTGTTTCAGGTTGAGGCGTGGGGGCTGCGGGCTCGGCAGGTGCCGTTGCAGCGGGCGAGGCCCCTGCCGCAGACACCGGCTGCCCCTTGGCGTAAGCCTCAAGTTCGGCAACCAGGCCGGATGTGCGGGATTTGTCGACAGAACCGCCATCGCGCGAAGCGGCCGTGAGGTCGGCGAGCACATCGGCGGAGCGGAGCATTACCTTGAGCAATTCCGAGGATGCCTCGAGCTTGCCGGATCGAACGCAATCAAGCGTGGTCTCGAACACATGCGAAAAGGAAACAAGGTCATCGAGACCAAACGCGCCAGCACCACCCTTGATCGAATGGACCGCACGGAACACCGCATTGACCGTTTCCGGATCGGTGTCACCATCATTGAGTGCAAGCAGACCGGTTTCCAGTTCGGCGAGTTGTTCCTCGCATTCCAGGAAAAAAATGTCCTTGATTTCGTTCATATCCATGGGGGAGGTCCTGTCAGGCGGTTACACGCTCAATCGCCGCAATCAGCTTGCAAGGGTCGAACGGCTTGACGATCCAGCCGGTGGCCCCTGCTTCACGAGCGCGGTTCTTTTTTCCGCATCGCTTTCGGTGGTCAGAACCAGGATCGGAATTGCCCGATAGCGTTCGTTCCGACGCACGCCTTCGATAAATCCGAAACCGTCGAGGCGCGGCATGTTGATGTCGGTGACGATGACATCGGGGTTGGATTCTTCGAGGACTTCCAACCCCTCGACCCCGTCTTCTGCCTGGACGGTCTCGAAACCGGCGTTGTTGAGGGTTACCAGCAACATATTGCGGATGGTCCGCGAGTCATCGACCGTGAGAACCTTCTTCTTCATTTCAACATCTCCCCTGGAAGCAAAGATTCATCAGAAATTCCCAATAATTTCAGTGTTTTAATAAATATATCGGATGCCTGAACGACCTTGAAAGACTGATGATCGAAGCGCCAGCTCTGCGCCGCCGACAGCAGAACCTGGACGCATTGTGCACCAATCCGGCTGACGTCGGAGGCGTCGACATCGATGTTTCCGCCCTTGTGAGCCAGCACCTGTTCATGCAGCCGGTTGGCAGCATTGAGGTCGAGTACCGCCGGCAATTTCAGAATTTTCGTTGTTTCGTCATCAGACGACATGGCGGTAATCCTCACTTGTAACGGGGTTGGGACACTCAATTGCGGCCAGCCTCACAAATCGTTTCATCAGGCAATCCTCCTCAGCGGCGCGCGCCGCTCCGGGTCTTGAGAAACCGGTGCGGTAACGTCGATGCTTTCAAAGCCACGATGGCGCTCCTGCCTATGCAGGCGGATCTGCTCACCCAGTTCGGTGATGACCAGTTGCAGGTCTGCGCCGGTTTCAGACACCGTACCAAGACGGGCGCCGCTCGCGGCGATTTGGGCGGCGGCCTGACCGAGAGCCTTTGCGGAACCACCAATATTGTCTGCTTCGGTTCCGGTCTCTGCGCCAACGCCAGCGACGGACTGAGAAATCTGGCCAACCTGTTCGACAAGGCCGGAGATCGCCGAGCGGGTCTTGCCGACCAGTTCAACGCCGCGACCGACATGAGATTTGGCGTCGGCAACCAGATCCTTGATCTGATCGGCAGCACCGGCTGACCGCTGGGCCAGCGCGCGAACCTCGGTGGCAACCACCGCAAAACCGCGCCCGGCGTCACCGGCCCGCGCCGCCTCGATCCCGGCATTGAGCGCCAACAGATTGGTCTGGAAAGCAATTTCATCGATCACCGAAATGATCTTGCCGATCTGCTCGGCGGATTGTTCGACACCGGCCATGGCGTCCATCGCACTTTCAACCACACGGTCGCCGGATTCAGCGCTTTGCCGCGCTTCAGAGATCAGGGTTTCGGCCTTGCGAGCGGTTTCGCCGGTCAGGCGGATGCGGCTGGCCACAGCGTCAAGCTCGCCATGCTGCTCACCAATCGCCGCACCATAGCCTTCGATGTCGGCGCGCACGGCTTCGAGATCATCACTCAATTTACCGGCAAGCCGTTCAGCCTGCGACAGCTGCTCGGCAGCGCCTGTTACCAGCCCTTCGATGCGGCCTACCGCAGCGTTGAAATTCTCGACCATTTGGCGGTGCGGTTCGATGCTCTCGGGATCGATGCGTACCGACAGGTCGCCTTGGGCCAATTGCGCCAGCGCTGCGCCCAGTGTGGTTTCGACCAGTTCGCGAGCCTCGTCGATTTCGGTTTCACGCTGGTGATGGAGCGCCTTTTGCTGCGAACGCAGGCGATGGGAGACTTGCATGTCGATATCGATCAGCGCCGCCTTGACCACATCGACCAGACGATCGGCGAGCTGGGTGCGGCCTGCCCGATTGGCAAATTTCCCGAAGATGCCGCCGCTGCTTTCCTCGACAAGGCGATGGATCACCCTTTCAAGCACCAGCGCATGACCGCCAATCGACCAGCCGGCATCGAGCCCGATGCGCTGGCGGACTTCGCCAAGGATCACCGACCGGTCGGCATAAAGCCCGTCGAAGCGACCATCGGCGAGGATCGACCAATGGGCGACCTCGAGTTCCTCAAGGCGGTCAATCTGCCTGCCGGACGTAAACAGACCGGCAATCTCCGGGGTGTTCTGCAGGCGCTGGAAAAACGATGCCAGCGCAATCCGAGCTTCGGCCTCGATCATCGACCGCAAATCCCGCAGCCGTTCACGCCCATCGACGTCAAGCGAGGTGAGGTCCAGGCGCGCGCGCAGGCCTTCCGCCGCTGCCGGATCCTGTACCCTTGCCTGAATATGCCCCACGCGCCTACCCCGTATGACGGCCAATGACCGTTTGTAGCCTCTATTTCCGGGCTGGCGCTATTTGCCGAATTCTGCGGATGGTCCGAGCTACACAGTATGTGAAAGCCCGCTTCTGTCCGCATCGCTGACCAGGCGCCGCCTGGAAGAAAATCTGGAAATCCGGACCGGTTCCGGGCCGTCGGGCGGCTTCATGCCTTTGTGGAAGCGCAACACGCAGTTGGCCACAGTTCGACGAGTGCGCTAATTGTTACGGACCAATCCTTGATCGAAGGTTAACATTACAACCCCAGTGTTAAGGGATTAGTGACCTTGTTGTCGCAGGCCAAAACAGCCATTTCAGGCGCAAGCTTCAGGCAAGTTGGGTCTGCCATCCATGTCGGCATCGATGACAATGATGTCACCAGGAAACGAGCAATGATTGTTCTCGGATTTGGCGCGATCGTAATCGCAACTGCCACCCTCGCAAGCTTCTCGGTGCTGCTCTGCAGCAGCGGGGCACGGGTTCGACAGAACCCGGTCTTCTGAGCCGAACCTGCTATTTAGAACCGGTGGAGATTGATCCACCGGCCGGCAGGCTCTGACCGACGACGACTGGCTGCGGCGCTGCCGGCAAGGCTGTGGCTTTCAGGCGACGGCGATATGATTGTCCCACAACAGGTCGTGCTGCTGATGCGCAAACTCACCGGTTTCGGTGGAGCTGACGAAGCCGCGCGCGGATGCCTGAATACCGCAGACACCGGGCTGTTCGATTGATCCGAGAACCTTGCCGGATTGCGCGTCGAGCGTCACCAGGCGCCCCGTCTTGGGCGAGGTGATGGCCAGCCGGGCCCCATCATTGCTAGCCGCAACGGCGCCCACATACATGCCAAATTCTGCCTTGACATCATTCGGCAGCTCGACGGTCTGAAGACCTGCATCAGGGTTCAGCCGCGCCAGTACCGGCGGCACATCCATCGGATCCCCCTCATACTGACCGCCGATCCAGACCTGACCGCGCGCATCCGCCGCCATGTGCCGCAGCGACAGACGGCGGAGGTTGTCCGGCAGACTGTGCGATGACAACAACGATCCGCTTTCGAGATCAATGAAAGCCATCGACGATGCCATGGTCGGCAGATTGAGTTTCTGGCGGCCGTTGTCGGGATGAGTGCGAATGCCGCCATTGGCAACGCACAGCGTCTTGGCGTCGGGCATCAGCAGGATTTCATGCGGCCCGATGCCGTGGGAGGGAAATTCGCCGATACGGGCAAAACCGTTGGTGACGTCATAGACACCGAGCACGCCATCGCCGGTTTCAAACGCGTTCTCGGCTGCAAATAGCAGCTGCCCATCCGCGGAAAAGGCCCCGTGTCCGTAGAAATGGCGGTCTGCCGGGGTATGAAACACCACCGGTTCACGCGCCGATTCGGGATCAAGCGCGACCGCGAAATTTCCCGGACGGCGGGCAAAGGCCACCAGCCAGCCAGCTTGCGGATGCGACGCAAAACCATGGCCGCGTCCCGGCAGCAGATGCCGCGCGACAATCGCCCCGTCCTGATCCAGAAAGGCAATGCCATAGGCGCCCTGGCGGTCCTTGTAGGCGGAGGCGAAGACCACATCGCTGGCCGCCAACCGTTGTGCACCAGCCGGGCCAAGGCTCAAGAGCCAGGCAAGTCCGGCGCCGGCCAGCAGGGCGCGCCGCTCGAGAACCACCGGGCTCAATCGCCGTCTCCAAAGGAAAAGCCGGTCGACAATCCCGCCGCCTGGGCAAAGTCCTGGTCGAAACGGTCGATGATGATGCGGATGGCGTAGCCGAGATAGGCCAGCTTGTCGCGCCTTTGCGGGTCACCGAGCAGTTCAGCGGCAGGCGCGTCGAGGCTTTCGGCAGTACGGATGGCTTGGGTAAACTCAAACCGGATAGTGTTGCCCAGATGGTTGTTCGGGTCGACTGCGGCGGTTTCAAGTGTGCTCGCGTTGAAGAGCGCCTCGAGCCCCGTGAGATTGGCGATGATCGACCCCATGGTCATGTCGGCGCGCCACAACGGCGCAAGTTTGGGGCGGTCTCGGTGCTTATCGCTGCTGTCGAGAAAGGCGCCGAGCCTGGTATCGCGGATGGCTTCGAGACCATGAATCTCGGTCCCGAGCAGCAGGTTCAGGGCTTCCTTGTCAGTGCGGAACAACGGGTTCTGCGCGTCCGGCGCAACGAACATCCGCGAAAGCTGTGTGCCCTCGCGCCACCCTTCTGTGAGTTCACCAGCCATGGTCGCGAGGTTTGCTGCCGCAGCGCGGGCATAGCCGCAGCGATGGCTTGCAGTGCCAGCGGCCAACTCCTCGCTGCCGGTTCCAAACAGGATGTACTCAAGCGCGCCCAGGCCCTGCATGGCGACACTGTTGGCGGCCAGAGCCGCGGCATCTGTGACGCCCGCATCCTTGCCGGCGATTGCTGCCTGCACCTGCTTTCGACCGGTGCCTTTGCGATCCGGGAAGAAGTAGATCCGCTCCAGCCGGTTCTCCGACATCACCGGTCCAATCCGCAGCCATTCGACCTGCGCCCATTGACCAGCGACATTGCGAAATGCGTCGCGTGCAGCCGCAAGGGTTGCCTCAGAGGGGGTATCGCAGAGCGTCTCGACGGCTGTTTCAAGGCCGAGCGTTGTCTGTTCGAAGGCTGTGTAGTGAGGTCGGATGTAGTCAACAAGCGTGTGTTCGAGCACCGATCTGATCGGCGCCTGCGCCGTTTCGCTGCCAACCGCAAGTGCCGGGCTGGCCCAGGCGAGAGCTACCAGCATAAAAATTTGTCGACGTTTCATGATCACAGACTTTCCAGAAATTTCACCAGTGCCTGGCGTTCGGATTCCGCCAGCGCTGCAAATCCGTCACGGGCGGTTTTCGCCTCGCCGCCGTGCCAGAGAACGGCTTCGGTCAAGTTACGGGCACGGCCATCGTGCAGAAAGAACGTGTGACCATTGACAACCTGAGTCAGGCCGATACCCCACAGCGGCGGCGTGCGCCATTCAGTGCCGCTGGCACGGCCGACCTGTTGACCATCGGCCAGCCCCTCGCCCATGTCATGCAGCAGAAAATCCGAATAGGGCCAGATCAACTGAAACCGGTGCGCGGGATTTTCCGCCTTGCGCGAAGTGACATATTTGGGCCGGTGGCAGGCAGCACAGCCGAGGGAATAGAACACCTCTTTGCCTGCCAGCACCTCAGGATCGTCGACATCGCGGCGCGCAGGCGCAGCCAGATTCTGGGAATAGAAGGTTACCAGTCCCATTACTGGATCGGGCGCCTCGGTATCGCCGAGATCTGCCTGAATACCGGCAGGAAGCGACAGGCATGCTGTTTCTGCTGCGGTGCAATCGCCGTACGGGTTGGGAGCGTCCGGCGAGGAGATGCCGATATCGCCACTGAACGCGCCGGCTGCCTGCTGGCGCACCGTGGCATTCTGGGCCTTCCAGCCAAAACGCCCGATCGCGATCTCGCCGGTCGCGGGATCGCGGGTCAGCGCCAGGCGACCGGAGATTCCGTCGCCGTCCCGGTCGTCAGGGTCGGCCTGGTTGACGAGGTCGGCGGGGTGGATGGCCTCAACCAGCCCGGCGCCGGTCATCGGTGGCGTCATCCGTGGCGACAGGGTCGTCTCGGGGTCGAGCGGGCCATAGCCAAGATCGGCGACGCTGTAGGCAGGCTTGCGCAGCGAGACGCGGGTGCCATCAGCCAGGGTAACCGGCTGTTCCTGATAGTCGATCACCATACGGCCCTCGGCCTTAAGCCCTGGCACCGCCAGGTCCTGGAACTGGCCGCCATAGACCGGGTCGGGCACGGAGGCGATCAAATAGTCTTCGAGCGTCTTGCGCTGTTCGTCGGTTTCAGGCGGGCGCGCCAGGCGCAGGAACATCGAGGTGGCATCGGCTGCGCCTTCGGGCGGATGGCCGCGGCCATCCTTGATGTGGCAACTCTGGC
Organism: Hoeflea algicola; assembly: GCF_026619415.1. Classification (NCBI taxonomy): domain Bacteria; kingdom Pseudomonadati; phylum Pseudomonadota; class Alphaproteobacteria; order Hyphomicrobiales; family Rhizobiaceae; genus Hoeflea; species Hoeflea algicola. The sequence continues at coordinate 4,075,157 of NZ_JAOVZR010000001.1, read as the reverse complement.
AGGCGCGGCCGTTGAACAGCGGGCCAAGGCCGTCGGAGGCAAGCGTTGAGGATGGTGAGGAGACCCAGAGCTTGCGGAACAGCGCATTGCCGAGCTTGAAGGTTTCTTCTTCCTCAAATGTCAGGTTGGCGTTGAAATGCGACAGCGCATCCCGGTTGACCAGCTTGGTCGAGGTGCCCGCGCCACCCTGCATCAGCTCGAACTGCTCGGCTTGGGTAAACGAACTCGTCGGCCGGACAATGCGCTCGACCCGGACGCGATCCTTCTTGTTCAAGTCGTCGCGTTGGTCGGGCAGGCCGGCCAGCGGATCGGCATGGGCAGTGATTGCCGCAGCCAACGCCAAGCCAACTGCCATACCACAACTGAGAACACGACGCCGGAGGCCCGGGCCTGCCGGATAGATGCGGCCGAGGTGCGGTTTGTGGCCTGGGCCTGGCACCGCAGCGAACTGCAAGCGGGAACCCCTGTGACCCCGCGGCATCGTATTCATCGTCATGTCTTTGCTACTCTTTCACTCAGCTTTCATCGGCAGCCGACGCATTCAGCTGCCCGTATTTCTGTTCACCCAGCGTTGTCAGCAGCTCGATTTGCGTTTCGAGAAAATCAATATGACCTTCCTCATCGGCAATCAGCTGTTCAAACAGGTTCTTGCTGACAAAGTCGCCTTCCGCCTCGCAGACATTCCGCGATTTGGTATAGGCATTCCAGGCATCCTTCTCTCCGGCCAGGTCGGCTTCAAGCACTTCCTTGATATTCTGGCCGATTCTGAGCGGTGCCAGGGTCTGCAGGTTTGGAAAACCCTGCAGGAAAATGATCCGTTCGACAATCTTGTCGGCATGCTGCATCTCTTCAATGCTCTCGGCGCGCTCCTTGGCAGCCAGCTTGGTGTAGCCCCAATCCTCCAACAACCGGTAATGCAGCCAGTATTGATTCACCGCACCGAGCTCGAGAAAGAGAGCCTCATTGAGGCAGTCGATAACCTTCTGACTTCGCTTCATGTTCATGTCCGTCCCTGATTGTGAAAACGCCCCTCATTTTCGCACATCAGGCGGCAGCCGACGATTGTTTTCTCACCGCACCCGCCTGCCTGGCGGCGTTCATGCGAAGACGTTGATCGGCAATCCGGCTCAACAGATCGATCACTTGCGCCTGCGGGCTGTTCATCGCCGCGTGATAGCGCTCAGTGGTTTCAACTATGATATCGATGACACCCGGGAAGCAGCCGCAGCATTTGCCACGCTTTTGCATGGCATGAAACACCTTGCCCGGCGTAATCAATTGCCATGGATCACAATCGAGGAAGCCAGTGACGGCTTCCTCGATGTCTGTCTTGGTGATGATGTTGCAGCTGCAAATGATCATGGCTGTCTCACTGGAACACGGCGTTGGGGCTGTCGAGGCTGTCCGACCCTTCAAGTTCAATCGAACCGAGATCAAGTGCCGCGATGGCCCGCTCGATCGACCGGGTCTGCTTGATCAGACCGTCAATGCCGGCCTGCACCGCGGCATTGCCTTCGGTATTGCCGATGGCGATCATCTGGTCATAGGCCTCTACCGTTTCTGCGCGTTTAGCCATGGCTTCCATCGCTGCCACGGTGGCGTCGAGATCCGTCGATAGTTCCTCGGCAATCGCCGGATCCTTCTCGGCGACCAGATCGGAAAGCGCCGGGCCGCTGATGATCGTTCCGTCAACCCGGGTATAGGCGCCGCGGTAGACATTGCGGATGCCGACTGCATCATAGAGATGCGAATTGTGGGTGTTGTCGGAAAAGCAGTCATGCTCTTCTTCCGGATCACCAAGCAGCAGGCCGAGCTTCATCCGTTCGCCGGCGAGTTCACCATAGGACAACGATCCCATGCCGGTGAGAATGGTAGAAAGACCGGCGGACGCTTCGCCCTGCTCAAGGACCGCGCGGGCCTTGCCTCCAGCGCTCCAATTTTCGGCCATCTCCTCCAGATCCATGACCAGCAGATCGGTCACGGCATGAAGATAGTCGCGGCGGCGCTCGCAATGGTCGTTGCTGCAGTTGGTCAGGCTGTAGTCGGTGGCCGGACGGTTGCCTGCGCCCGGGCCATTGCCGTTGAGATCCTGGCCCCAGAGCATGAATTCGATGGCGTGGTAGCCGGAAGCGACATTGGCTTCAATGCCGCCCGCTTCCTGCAGCGTGCTGGAGATCAGATCCGGGGTGATGACACTGGCATCGATGGTCTTGCCGTTGATCTCGATTGAGGGATTGGCAATGACATTGGCTGTGAAAAGCGTGTTCTCGTCGCTTTCGGCGCCGTAGCTTGGGTCGACATAATCGATCAGGCCCTCGTCAAGCGGCCAGGCGTTGACCCGTCCTTCCCAGTCATCGACGATGGCGTTGCCAAAGCGGTAGACCTCGGTCTGCTGGTAAGGCACGCGGGCTGCGAGCCAGGCTTGCCGCGCGGCTTCCAACGTCGTCTCATCAGGGTTTTCCAGAAGCGCTTCGACGGCCGTGTCGAGTGCTTTCGCAGTTGCCAGCGCGTCGTCATACTTGGCTTGTGCGATATCAACATAATTGGCAATAACTGCTTCGGGGGTAACTTCTGCCAGAGCGACCGAGGTCATGGCGCTTGAGGCAAGCAGGCCAACGGCGAGGAAGTGGGCGATCTTGTTCATCGTCTGAGTTACTCCTGTAAAACGTATTGAAATCAGTGAAGTGAACCGCTGGCACCGGGATCGTGGGGCGCGGCGCGGAAGTCGATATCGGCAAGCGCGGCAAAGGGTATGGGCGCCAGACGCTGGTTCTGGCCAAGCAGCACCGCTGCATAAGCGCTGGCCCGGTCGATCACCTCGACGCAGGCATTCGAGCAACTCAGCATCTTGGCTGCAGCAACCAAGGTGTTCTCGTCACCGTGCTGGGCGCCAGCAATCATGCCGAGCATCAGGCATTCATCGCGGCACAGGTGACCGGCGCCCGGTTTATAGAAGCGCAGCGGACAGCGGGCACAGACGCCGAGTTGGTCGATCAACCCGGACAACGCATCGAGCGCGACCTGCCCTTCGACCGCGCCAAGCGCTTCGGCATGGGCCCGCCAGGCCACATCCCAATAGCGCCGGTCCTTTTCGACCAAGCCGGCAATCCAGTTGCGATAGCCATTGACAACGAGGTTTTCCGGCGCCTGCCTGAGATAGGCCGCTGCCGGACATTCCTCGCGCTCATCCGCGTTCCACATGGTCATGCCGTTTTCGCCATTTTTAACATGACAATTTCGGTAAGGTATTTTCAAAGTGGAGTCAAATAGTACAGTTTAAAACGATTCCAAACTGGACCTGATCACGCCCCTATTCGGCGTCGCTTCTGCTGACGACAGCATAATTCACCACGGCTTGGGAGATTATCCAAACCGGCCGAAAACCGGGCACTGGAGCATCCCTGCGCGATGCCCGGCGCCGTGTTCCCATTCATTTTATTAACGGGACACAGTAATGCTCACACCCCGAAACCCTCAGAAACTTTGCGTGAATATACAATAGTCGAATGGTGTCTGACCCAAGGCCATGTTTGTCTTGAGACTGCTATTAATTTAGCGAAGCGGCGAAGCTGGGAGGCTTTGCCCGTTCCACACCAGGGAGGATTTTATGTCAAAATTCCATGTAAATCGACGTACGCTGATTAAGTCAGGCGCGGCGATAGGCGCCGGCCTTGCGCTGCCGACGATTTTCACCAGCTCCGCCAATGCCTACATGAACGAGCCCAAGGGCGGCTCGGTTGTTTTCGGCTTCAACGTTCCGCAGACCGGTCCGTATGCTGACGAAGGCGCCGACGAGCTTCGCGCCTACCAGCTTGCCGTCGAGCACCTTAACGGTGAAGGCGATGGCGGCATGATCGGCACCTTCTCGTCGAAGATGCTCAAGGGCAACGGCGTGCTTGGTAAAAAGGTCGAGTTCGTCTCCGGCGATACCCAGACAAAGTCCGACGCCGCGCGTGCGTCTGCCAAGTCGATGATCGAAAAAGACGGTGCCATCATGATCACCGGTGGTTCATCATCCGGTGTGGCCGTGGCCGTTCAGGGTCTCTGTCAGGAAGCCGGCATCATTTTCATGGCCGGTCTGACCCACTCCAACGACACCACCGGCAAGGACAAGAAGGCCAATGGCTTCCGCCATTTCTTCAATGCCTACATGTCGGGCGCCGCGCTCGCACCGGTGCTGGCGAAGAACTACGGTACGGATCGCCGGGCCTATCACCTGACCGCCGACTACACCTGGGGCTGGACCCAGCAGGAGTCGATCCAGGCCGCAACCGAAGGCGTGGGCTGGGAAACAGTCAACAACGTTCTGACCCCGCTGGCGACCACGGACTTCTCATCCTACATCGCTCCGGTTCTCAACTCTGGCGCCGACGTGCTGATCTTGAACCATTACGGCGGCAACATGGTCAACTCGCTGACCAACGCGGTTCAGTTCGGCCTGCGCGACAAGATGGTCAACGGCAAGCAGTTCGAAATCGTGGTTCCGCTCTACTCCGAGCTGATGGCCAAGGGCGCAGGTCCCAACATCAAGGGCGTGTTTGGCTCGACCAACTGGTCCTGGACACTGCAGGACGAAGGCACCAAGGCATTCGTCAAGTCGTTCGGCGAAAAGTACGGTTTCCCGCCGTCCAACGCCGCCCAGACCTGCTATGCGCAGGCGCTGCTCTATGCTGATGCTGCCGAGCGTGCTGGAACCTTTGATCCTTGCGGCATTGCCGAATCGCTCGAAGGCTTCGAGTTCGACGGCCTCGGCAATGGTCCGACCCTTTACCGCAAGGAAGACCATCAGTGCTTCAAGGACGTGCTGGTCATGAAGGGCAAGGAAGACCCGACCAACGAGTACGATGCGCTGGAAATCGTGGAAGTTACTCCGCGCGCCCAGGTCGAGTACGCACCTGATCATCCGATGTTTGCCGGCGGCGATCTCGGGAAGTGCAATTCGGGCGCCTAAGGCCTGGAATAGTGCATGAACGTTGTCGCGCTGGTCATCGCACCAGCGCGGCAATTTTATCTACCAGGCAAAATTTACGCTTATCACGCCTCAATGATCGGTTGGGACCATGGACGCAATTATCCTTCAATTATTGAACGGGCTCGACAAAGGCAGTGCCTATGCACTGATCGCGCTCGGACTAACCCTCATCTTCGGAACACTCGGTGTGGTCAATTTCGCGCACGGCGCGATGTTCATGATTGGTGCTTTTTGCGCGGTTACAATGCAAAAGATACTGGGCATCTCGACCATTACGCTGGACCCCGAAAAACTGGATTTTCTCGGCAAGCCGCTGCAGATCAAGACGCCCATCGTCGAATCATTGTTTGGCAAGGGACTTGGCGATTCGATCATCAACTGGTCGGTTCCCCTGTCGATCCTGCTGGCGATCCCGGTGATGCTGGTGCTCGGCTACATCATGGAACGCGGCCTGATCAAACACTTCTACAAACGCCCCCACGCCGACCAAATTCTGGTGACGTTTGGCCTGGCGATCGTGCTTCAGGAAATCGTCAAGTATTTCTACGGCGCCAATCCGATCCCGACGGCGGCACCGGATATGTTCCGGGGATCGATCGATTTCGGCGTGCTGATCGGGTTTGCCGAGAACGCCATCATCTATCCGGCATGGCGGCTGGTCTATTTTCTGTTCTCCATGGCGATCGTCGGCGCGGTCTTCGCATTCCTGCGGTTCACGACATTCGGTATGGTCGTCCGTGCTGGCATGGCCGATCGTGAAACCGTCGGCCTGCTCGGCATCAATATCGACAAGCGTTTTACCATCATGTTCGGCATAGCCGCGGCGGTTGCCGGTCTTGCCGGCGTGATGTACGCGCCCATCAACTCGCCCAACTACCATATGGGTATGGACTTTCTGGTCCTGTCCTTCGTCGTGGTCGTTGTCGGCGGCATGGGGTCGCTACCGGGCGCAGTGCTCGCCGGCTTCCTGCTTGGCATTCTGGAGAGCTTCGCTTCCATGAACGAGGTCAAGTCAGTGATCCCCGGCATCGACCAAATCATCATTTATCTGGTTGCAATCATCATCCTTTTGACCCGTCCCCGCGGTCTCATGGGGCGCAAAGGCGTGATGGAGGAATAAGACATGCTGGGACTGAGTAAAAAAGACACGACATTTCTCCTGGTCGTCATATTTCTGACCTTGGCGACGCCGATTTTGCTGCAACCGTTCCCCGAGGGATCGGCGATGGCGCAGTTCAATGCCGGATATCCGGACCTGATGCAGCGTTTCGCGATCTACGGCATCTTTGCGATCGGCTTCAACATCCTGTTCGGTCTGACCGGTTACCTCTCCTTCGGCCATGCGGCGTTTCTGGGGGTCGGCTCCTACTCCGTCGTCTGGATGTACAAGCTTCTGAGCTACAATGTTCTGCCGGGCCTCGTCCTTGCCGTCATCACTTCCGCGTTGTTCGCGCTTTTCATCGGTTACATTTCGCTGCGCCGCTCGGGTATCTATTTCTCGATCCTGACACTGGCCTTTGCCCAGATGTCGTTCAACCTGGCCTATTCGGTGCTGACGCCGCTGACCAATGGTGAAACCGGTCTGCAGGTCTACACCGACGATCCGCAGATCCTGATGGATGCAGCCAGCCCGAACAGCCCGCATTTCTTTGGTATCCTCATGATAGAGAGCACCAAGGTAAATATCGGCGGCTGGCAGTTCACCTTCAACAACGGCTATTATTTCTGCGCCATTATCGCGATCATCGTGTTTTACCTTTCGCTGCGGATCTTCCGGTCGCCGTTTGGCACCATGCTGCGCGCGATCAAGACCAACCAGACCCGGATGAATTACACCGGTCTCAACCCGCGCCCCTACACGCTCGCAGCGTTCGTGATTTCGGGCATGTATGCCGGCCTCGCCGGTGGTCTGCTGGCTTCGATGGACCCGCTTGCCGGCGCCGAGCGCATGCAGTGGACGGCGTCAGGCGAGGTTGTGCTGATGACGATCCTTGGCGGAGCCGGAACCCTGATGGGACCGGTTCTGGGTGCAGGATTCATCAAGTATTTCGAGAACATCTTTTCGAAGATCAACGACAACATTCTGCACAGCTGGTTTTCGGCGCTTCCCGACGGGGTCGAAGATGCGGTCGTATTCCTGGTGCATCCGTTTATCGGCAAGGGCTGGTCGCTGACGCTGGGCCTGCTTTTCATGATGGTCGTCATCTTCCTGCCGGGCGGGCTGATCGAAGGCGGAACCCGGATCTGGAACGCGATTACCGGCAAGAACAGGAAAAGCAACAAGCCCGGCCAGGATGGAAAACATCATCCGAAGCCGTCAGCGCACGTTAACTGATCTGCGGAGATATCAGATATGGGAATTCTCGAAGTCTCTAATGTCAACAAACGGTTCGGTGGTCTTCAGGCCCTCGGCGATGTCAATCTGGATATTGCCGAAGGCACCGTCCATGCGATCATCGGCCCCAACGGCGCCGGCAAATCGACACTGCTCAATGTTCTGGTTGGCAAGCTGATTCCGGACACGGGAACAGTCATGTTCAACGGTCAATCCGTGCTCGGACGCAAACCCTACGAGATCAACCAGCTGGGGATTTCCCGCGTCTTCCAGACGCCGGAAATCTTTGGCGATCTCACGGTGATAGAGAACATGCTGATTCCGTGCTTTGCCAAACGCGACGGTGCCTTCCGCATGCACGCACTGAAGTCGATCGCATCCGAAAAAGGCATCATCGAGAAGGCCGAACACATGCTTTCCGATGTGGACATGACCAACAAGCGGGGCATGACAGCAAGCTCACTGTCGCGCGGCGACAAGCGACGCCTGGAGATGGCCATGTGCCTTGTCCAGGAACCGAAGCTGCTGCTGCTCGATGAGCCGACGGCCGGTATGGCGCGCGCCGACACCAACAACACGATCGAACTGCTCAACCAGATCCACGAACGCCGCGACATCACCATGGTGATCATCGAGCACGACATGCATGTGGTGTTCTCGCTGGCCAAGCGGATCACGGTATTGGCGCAAGGGTCGCCACTCGTCGAGGATACCCCTGAGAACATCAAGGGCCATCCGAAAGTCAAAGAAGCCTATCTTGGAGAGGCCGCAGCATGAGCCAGATCGAACTCATCAAGGGTGGCGCAGAGATCGACCGCCCGGATTTTTCGAAGAACGCCAACCAGGCGGCCACCGCTCCGGCGTTTCTGTCTGTCCACGACATTCATGCCTATTACGGCGAGAGCTACATCGTCCAGGGCGTCAGTTTCAACGTCCACGAAGGCGAAATCCTGGCTCTGCTTGGCCGCAACGGCGCCGGAAAGACCTCGACACTGCGCGCCATCGCCCAGATCGGCTCACCGCAAATGACCAGCGGCGAAGTCTGGCTCGACCATCAGGCGCTGCATCTGATGAGTTCGCACGAGGCATCGCGCGCCGGCTTGTCGCTGGTTCCCGAGGACCGCCGGATTATCGCCGGGCTGACAGTTGAGGAAAACATCCAGCTTGCCCAGATCGCGCCGCCAATCGGCTGGTCGCTGGAACGGATCTATGAGTTGTTCCCGCGCCTGGGCGAGCGTCGCAAACAGGAGGGCATCACCTTGTCGGGTGGTGAGCAGCAGATGCTGGCGATCGGACGGGCACTTGCCCGCGACATCAAGGTGCTGCTTCTCGACGAGCCTTACGAAGGGCTGGCCCCGGTAATTGTCGACGAGATCGAAAAAACCCTCAATATCATCAAGGAACAGGGCATCACGACGATCCTTGTGGAACAAAACGCAGTGCGGGCACTCAAGCTTGCCGACCGGGCGGTCATCCTGGAATCCGGTGAGGTTGTCTTCGACGGCACTGCCGATGAAGTGCTTCACAACGAGCAATTACGGCACGATTACCTGGCTATCTAAAGCGCCCTGCCCTTCAAGCCGGCGGTGTCGCCGCCTCAATGACATCAAAACGGGCCGGCCCTTGAATGGGCGCGGCCCGTTTTTGTCCTCAGCGCACGGCAAAGAACCAGATAGACAGGCAGGACGCGACACCGACCACCACATTCATAACCAGCCCCAGCTTCAGGAAATCCGAAAACCTGTAGCCGCCGGCCGCATAGACGATCGTGTTGGTCTGATAACCGATGGGGGTCGCAAAGCTCGCCGAAGCGCCGAGCATGACGGTATAGACCAACGGCTTCGGGTCCATGCCGATCGAGGCCGCCAGGCTGATTGCCACCGGCGTGAGAATCACCGCCACGGCATTATTCGATACCATCTCGGTCAGCAGCGACGTCAGCGCGTAAAGCGCAAAGATGACGACAAGCGGTGAGGCATCGCTGAGATAGGGCGCTATCACGGCCACCAGCGTCTTGATGACACCGGTGTTTTCCAACCCCTGGCCAATCGCCAGCATGGCGAAAATCAATACCAGTATCGACCCGTCAATTGAATTCCAGGCATCCTCAGCCTCAACACAGCGCGTCAGCAGGATGACGCCGACGCCGAGCAGTGCCAGCGTGACCAGCGGTGCAATATTGAGGATCGACAGCGCCACCACCAGCGCCATCGTGAAGATTGCCAGATTGGCGCGGTGACGCTTGTAGGGCCTCAGCCTGGGTCTCGTCGCGGCAACAAAGCTTTCCGAATGAAGAATCGAGGACAGATCACCGGAACGGCCGTCGAGCAGCACCCGATCACCGGGCCGCAGCCGCACACCGGCGAGTTCCGGACCGGGATTGTGACCGCGGCGAGATATGCCGACAACGCCCACACCTTTTTCGAACCAGTTGAGGTCGCTCACCCGGCGGCCGCTGCTGCGGGCATCGCCCGCATAGACAGCCTCGACCATCTCGCTGCTTGCGCCCTCGCGTGGTTCAAGCCGCTGCTTGTAATACCCCACCTGGTAGCGCGGATGTTCGCGAAGCGTCAGCAATTCGGATTGATTGGCCTGGAAGATGACAAGGTCCTGCCTGGTCAGCAACAGATCCGGATCGGGCTTCAACCGCTCGCTTCCACGCAACACGGACAGCACCCGAGTGCGCGACAGCGCGGTAAAATCCGATAGCGGCCGGTCACCGCCCTCAGCATCCTTTTCATGTTCGCCCGAATATCTGATCCGCGCCTCCGACATGAACTCGATTGCCTCGTCATCGAGGGTTTCATTGGCGGACGCGCGCGTGGGCAGCAGCAGCGGCCCCAGGAAGAACAGCGTGACCGAACCGACGACCAGCGCAGACAGACCGAACGGCAGGATTTCAAGCATCCGCATCGGCTCCATACCCGCCTGCTGCGCCACGCCGTCAATGAGCAGGTTGGTGGACGTTCCGATCAAGGTCAGCGTGCCGCCAAGAATCGACATGTAGGAAAGCGGGATCAGAACCCGGCTCGAGGCGAGCTTAAGCGATTGCGCCATCTTGATGACGATGGGAATGAGAACCAGGACCAGCGGGGTGTTGTTCATCAAGCCCGAGGCAATCGCTGCCCCCAGCAACAACAAAATCAGCGCGCTGAGGCCACGCCTTTTCGCCAATTTGACGAAATAGGAAGAAGCCGCGTCGAGCACGCCAGTGCTCACCAAGGCCGATGACAGGATGAACATGGCAGCGATGGTGATCGGCGCCGGGTTGGAAAACACCTGCAGGACTTCGTCTGTCGAAACGTAGCCCATCAACAGAAAGCCGGCAGCACCCGCGGTGGCGACTGCCGCCGGTGGCAGCTTTTCAAACAGAAATCCCAGGAACACCAGTGCGAGCATGAGGGTGGAGATTAGGCCCGAGGTTTCGGACAGGAACACCCAGAAAGAGACTTGTGACATGCAAATTCCCCGCGGGTGCCGGCGCCTGCGCGACCGCTTGAATAATTATGCAAGATTACCGACTAAGACCCGTGGCGATGGCGCGGAAGCAGAGTACGGCTATCGGAAAGGCTGCACGAGCGGCGCTCAAGTGATGTGAGCTTGGCGGTCGGCCCGGAGTCTGGGCGCAATTTTCCAGGCGAAAAACGGCGTCAGCGCGAATGCAACGACGACAACCAGGGGAATGAGATAGGGCGCCCAGGCTTCAAGAGCCGGCACCGACAGCACCACCACGATGCCGACACCGAACAATACGGCGTTGACCATGCCGGAGATGACCCATGAAATGGCAGTACGCTTTTGCATCTTTGCTCTCCCGGATTGATCTCTCGAAATCCGGCAGACCAACGCGGATGCGCGGGTAAAGTTCCCGTCTGGCTGCGACGAGACCGTTCTCAAAGGGCTGAGCCGGAACAGGGCTACCGATCTCGTGATGCTGCCACTGTGCCGACCTCTGGCGCGCGGCGGGCGAGACGATGAAGCAGCGCATTGAGCCTGCCCCAGCCGCGCGGATCTGAATTTCGCAGGCCGGCGCACGCCTGTCCGGCAAGCCGGCAAGCAGCGTCGACCTGCCCCGCAGAGGCCAGGGCCTCGAGGCTTTTGACAAGAAGCAGCACCAGTCCGGCCTGATCGAGCGCGGACGCTTCATCGTGCGGGGTGCCGCCATCACTCATTGGTCAATTCCGAAATGCAATTTGGCCTCCGGGCTCATCATTTCCGGGGTCCATGGCGGCTCATAGGTCAGGTCGACCTCGACCCCGGTGACACCTTCGACGGCACCTGCGCGTTCGTGAACGCCCTGCTTGAGGTAGTTGGTGGCGGGGCATCCGGGCGTGGTCGTGGTCATGGCCACGAACGTCACGCCGTCGGCGCCGGGTGCCACATCGTAGATCAGCCCGAGATCGACGATGTTGTAGCCGAGTTCCGGGTCGATGACCTGGCGCAGGGATGTCAGGATCTCGGCGACAAGTTCGCTGGTCTCGCCGGCATTGCTGCCCGGCTCTTTTCTTGCCGGACGCATCACCGGCGCATCTGACATGAAATGCTCCATGATGGTGCCCAGCATTGCCGGTTTCAGGTGCTGCCAGTCGCCGCCATTCTTGGTGATGACGAGATAGTCAAAGCCGAAAGCGACCGCGGCCACTTCGGGAATATCGAAAAGACGCTGGGCCAGCGGCGACACCGCCGCTTCCTCCCGATTGGCAAACTCAACCGTTCCGGCGGGGTAGACTTCCTTGCCGGGGAAAAACTTGAGGCGCGATGCATCGGGCATCGGTTCGGTCTGGATGAACATCGTTCAAAACTCCATGAAGGCATAACGCGAAAGGCAGCAACCCGCAGCAAGCTTGGCTATGCCGCTTCTTTGTTGTGAAGTACGCGGATCAGCACCTTGTAGGTCGTGCCATCGGGCTCGAAACCGCCGCGCCATTGATGCCCGCGCTTTTCAAGTTCGGGAAACAGGAAAATCGGCTCGCGGCACAACAATGCCGACAAAACCTGACCGTGCTGCATGGTTTCGATCACGGCGAGAACCCGCACCATCGGCTCTGGCGGTTCCAGATCGCGATTGTCGAGCTGCTGCTCGGGATCCGGCCACTTGCTGTCATCCGCTTCTGCCGCAGCTGCAGCAGGCGCCTGTGTCGGGGTTTCCGCTTCGACCGCCTGTCCCGGGGTGAACAGCACTTCCCAGTCGCCCTCGCCTATTTCCGTGGCTTCATGGGTGAAGCCCTTTGACTTCATGACGTGAAACAGCGGGATAGGCTGGAAGGTTGCCAGCAGCCGCAGGCCCTGGTTGGGACCAAGCGCTGCTATTGCTTTCATAATGAGATCAAACGGCTCCCCGCCGTCCTTGAGGATCGGGCGAACATCGAGATCGACAAATGTCGTGGTCATCAGATTTACTCCTTGGTTTTCAATTCGCGGGCGGGCGGGAGAACAGCAAATGCGGCCTGCGCACCGCATCCGGCCCGTCGGAGCGAGCCTCCACGTCCGAAAGAAGGCGAGCTCGCGCGAACTCGCTGATAATCCCGATGGTTGCCACAAGCATGGCAGCGGCAGCGATGCGGAACGCGGCAGCCTGGCCGACCAGCATCGCCAGAGTGCCGAACCAGACCGCCAGGAAATAAAGCCAGAACCACTTGCGGGCGCGATGCTCGACCACCAGGTCCTGCACTCTGGGGGTCGTCATCCGCCCGAGCACCGGGCCGTAACATTCGAGCCAGGTCAGGAAAGCCACGATCTTGTAGAGCTTGGCGAGGCCCAGCCCCGACAACCAGCCAAAGACCAGAAGAAACACCACCGGGCCGAGCCCGTCGGTGAACCGACCGAAGGCCGCGAGCGCAAAGGTCAGGACAAGGGCGGCCGCAAGCGAGGCCAGCGCAAAAATCGCCATGCGACTGTTGAGCTCGATAAAGCGGCGCCTGCGCGCGCGATAGAGATGGACGATGTCGGCCCCGTAGAGAACAAGCGAGACCAGCGCGAGGATGCTGCCTGCAAGAAGCGGAATGAGCAGGCTGGCGCCGGTCAACACCGCACCGATCCCGACCGCCACCACCACCACCAGGGCGGCGATGGCAAAGGCCAAAACCAGCTTCGGCCGTGCACCACCAAGTTCCGGCGCGAGCATGAACATTGCCAGCAGCCGGTAGCTCACGCCCATGGCCGTCAACGTCAGCCAGCCGCCGATGCCGGCTGCGACATGCAACGGAAGTGCTGCGCCGGCGATGGCAAGCAGGGGTTCCGAGTTCGTCTGCTGACCCAGCACGGTGGCGAAAATAACACCGAAGGTCACGGTCAACGCCAGCGAGACCAAGCCTGTGGCGACAAAACGCGCTGGCAGTGGCAGCGGCCTGGCCGGCCACAATGTACGTCCGAGGTTCCACAGCACCACGGCAAAGCCAGCACTGAGAACGACACCTGCGATCGGCAGCAGCGATGGCAGCGTCGACAGCCAACCGGCAAGCTGCAGAAAGCCGGCCAGCAGCAAGCCAAGGCCGGCCAGCACCAGCAGCAGGGCGGGCAAGGGCAATGTATCGCTGTATAGACGCCGCGCGATCAGCACCGGTGCAAACTGGAACAGTGCGCCGCACATCAGCAGGCTGAGCCAGCCGATGGTGATCACATGAACCAGGACCAACGTTTCAGGCGCGCGCAACCCTGCGGCCGGATAGCCGAAACCGGCTACCATCATGGTCTCTGCGGCGACCAGTGCCGAGAGAGCAGCAAAAAAATAGGACATCGTCCAACGGGACAGTGTGACACCAAGCATCATTTTTTCCTTGGGAATGACGCCAGTTCCGGCTGGCGCCATCCCGTGCGCCTTCAGGCAGCCTTTTCGATCTTGCCGATTGCAACGCGCCAGGCTTCGGGGCCCTGTTCGCGGTATTCCCAGGAAAATTCGCCGGGATACTCGACTTCGAGCTGGTAGTAGAGCGGCTTGGGATCGTGATCGTTGATCAGCTCGAATGATTTGCCCGGTGCGAGCGCATGGACAAGCTGGAAGATCTTGGCGTGGCGTTGTGCGGGGACGAGGCTGCGCAGGTCGACAGCGTCTGTGGCTTCGGTCATTTCTGATTTCCTTCTGTTCAAGATCAAATGCGAACGCGCGGTTACGCGCCCGGCGACCCCTGGGGAGGCTGCGGCGCGCCGGACACCTGGCCACAAGTCCAGGCTGGCGCGCCGATGGCGTCTGCGGTCGGGCAATCGTCCCGGCCGCGTCAGCCATGCCGTAATGTTCTCGTTTAAAGATACATTGTCAATGTATCTTTTATGGGTTAGAACATGACAGAACTTTTCAAGGTGAAGCCGCACGCACCAAACGGCGGGCAGCCTAGACAGTGTCGCGACGAGACGGAGCAAGCGATGGATATCATGGAATTCGGGGATTTACGGGCGATTGGCACCGCCGGGTGTGGGCATGACACGCTGGCGCAGAGCAGCGCCGGCCCCGTTCTCGGCAACAGCGAGTTGGCCGCCGACACCGACATTTTGCCGCAGCCGACAGTGCTCGATCTCGGTCTTGACTTGGGGCTTGAGGCGCTCACTCGCGCTGTTGTCGCTTCATTTCGGGCCAACAGCCACATCACCAACGTGATGACGCATATCTCAGGCGCCCGCTGGGATCAGATAGAAGACGCGCTGCGCGTGATCCTTGATCGCGGCGCACGGCCTCTTCAGCTGTCCAGGCTCGAAGCCAATATCGTTGATCTGATTTGTGCCGAACGCGGGGTGACCGGACGCATGCTTAAGCCCTATTTCCACGCGGTGCTTTGCAGGCTTTTGCCCCCCGCCGCGGCCGCCAGCCTGCAGGCTCACATCATGAGGCTGCACGAAACCACAGTCTCTGGCGTCAACGACGCGATTGCTTCCGTTGCGGACGCTGACGCGACCGTAACAACAGGGCTCGGAGTTTTACGCGACACCGGCAAATCCAAGACGCAGGGAGACGCGCGGTGACACAGCCATCCGATCATCCGCGCCTGGCCTCCGACGGGGCGGTGCTTGTTCACGAACCTGGAAAGCCAGACGTCCCGATGGATCTCGAAGCGCTGGTTCGCGATGACTATGACCGGCTGCGCATTGACGATTCTTTCGAGGATCTGAAACATAGGGCCCGTTTTTCAAAAGAGGATCGAGGTCTCTACGAAGACTGGATGAGCCTTGCCGCACAGAGGGCAGCAGACCGACAATTGCCATGACACCGCCTGTCAATGAAATCCGACAGCCACATAGGAGCAAAAACATGCCGGAACATGCCATTGAAAAGCACGAGAACACACCCAAACCCGCCGAGCCTCAGATCTACGAAACCCGCGACATCGACCAGGACAACACGCTGTTGCCAATGTTGATCGGTGGCCTGGTTGCGGTGGTGATCGGCGCGGTCGTGGTAATGATTTTCGTATGAGACAAGCGCGGAACTAACAGACCGGGTCGTTCGCCTTAGCCGTTGCAGCCGATTTCAGAACGGGGTCTGGTCGATGGACCGGGATCAGCTTCATGCACCGGCACCGCTCTGGCAGATGCGCTTCATTGCGGGTATGGATCGTGCCTGCAGGCAGGACCAGATCCGTCGCGCATCGAGCTCCAGAGGCGATGGCCAACAATACCAGGGAACCCCATGAAACTGACCACTTTCTCAGACTATGCGTTACGGGTGCTGATGTATGCGGGGGCTGCGGGTGAACGGCTGGTGACCATCGAGGAAACGGCCAAGGCCTACCGGGTATCCCAAGCCCATCTGATGAAAGTCGTCAACATGCTGACCAAGGCCGGGTATTTGCGCGGCGTTCGCGGCCGTTCCGGCGGGTTTACGCTGGCCAAACCCGCCGAACAGATAAACCTCGGTGCGGTGATGCGGGCCACCGAAGTGGACTTCGCACTGGTAGAATGCCTGACACCCTCCAATCAGTGCGTCATTTCCGGCTGCTGCCGATTGCCCAGCCTGATGAATCAGGCGCTCAACGCCTTCATGGCCACGTTCGATCAGTATACGCTTGCCGACATCATGTTGTCGCCGCGGGATTTTGCGCTGTCTGCCGCACCAGAAGGCGAAATCCGCGCGCCGGTGCTGCCGAATGCCGGCCAATAGTCCCTGACATCTGCAGTCAAAACGATCTGCATCACGCGCCTGCGCCGTTATTGACCGCACGCGGGGCGGTCCCCGATCGGTGGCCTTGTACATCCCAGCGATCGGCCTGCAGACAGGCCCGAACAATTACCCTTCAGTTGGACATGCCCCGCCAAGGGGTTCTTCTGCTTACGCGATCAGAGTCTGGACCGATGAGGGCGAAAAATGAAGCGAACGCGGGCGTTTGAAAATGGCGATCGAAAGTGGCAAAAACCGTGTCACCAAAGCCGTTCGGGTGGTGGACAAGCAGGGTCAAATTAAATATGAGTATTTTTATCATGTATTTCAAATGCGCCTAACACCGCTTCCACGGATGAGGTCGAGCGCCAGATAGAGTGTTTTCATGCGTAAAACCGATAGCCAGTCGCCGCCGTCCCCGGAGTCTGACCTGTCAGCCTCCCCGACGCCTCAGTCCGCGATGCCTGAAGGTGACGCCTCGGCAGCGGTAATTGCATCGAGTGCACTGTTTGGAGATCGCCGCGAAATCAGCATATCGCATGAAAATCTGCTCTACCGGTTGCGCATCACCCGGCAGGGCAAACTCATCCTCTACAAATGACATCGGCAACCTTGCAGCCAACCTTGCGCGATTATGAAAGCCAAGCTCGCCAGATTCTGAGCGCCGATCGGGCAGCGTATTTCTTCGGTGGCGCAGGTGATGAACTGACGCTTGAAACCAATCACAAAGCTTTTTCCAGGATCGAGTTGCTGCCGCGCATGCTGGCCGATATGCGGAATGGTTCCACCAAGCTTACTCTGCTTGGCCAGCCCATGGCGCATCCGATTCTGGTCGCGCCCGTGGCCTACCAGAAACTGGTTCATCCTTATGGCGAAACAGCCATGGCTATCGGAGCGGCCGCGCAGGACGCGGCACTGGTGCTGAGCGCGCAAAGCAGCATCGACGCCGCCGATGTTCGGGCTGCCAGCACCGCCTGCACCTGGTTCCAGCTTTATTGGGGGCCCAGCCGCGAGGCCAATCTGGCGTTTGTGCAGCGGGTGGCTGACCTCGGGTTCAGCGCCATCGTGCTGACTGTCGATGCCCCGGTCCAGGGTGTCCGTGACCGCGAGATCCGCACCGGTTTCCGGCTACCTGCCGAAATTTCTGCGATCAATCTGGCAGGCATGCCTGCGCCACGTTTCGCACCGCTTGAACAAGGCGAGTCGATGCTGTTTGACCGTATTGCCCATGTCGCGCCGGGATGGGCGGATGTGGAGTGGCTTTGCCGGAACTCCCCCTGCCTGTAATCCTGAAAGGCATCGTCCACCCTGGTGATGCCCGGCTGGCTACCGAAGCCGGCGCCAGCGCCATCGTCGTCTCCAACCATGGCGGCAGAATTCTTGATACTGTGCCGGCCACCATCACATTGCTGCCTGCTATCGTGAAGGCTTGCGACGGGGCCGTTCCGATATTGATGGACGGCGGTGTTCGGCGTGGTACCGACATTTTCAAGGCGCTGGCGCTGGGGGCCACGGCGGTGCTGGTTGGACGTGCAGCGATTTCCGGCCTGGCTGCTGCCGGGGCTGCCGGTGTCAGCCATGTGCTCAGGTTGCTGCGTGACGAGTTCGAGATCGCCATGATGCTGACCGGCTGCCGCACACTGGCCGACATCACGCCAGACCTCATTTATCGACCGGACGCAATTTACCGGAACGAGTAGCGGATTGGCGCCAGCAGCGTGAAGCGGTCGCCTTCGAGGTAGCTTGGCGGGGTCGGCAATTTGCCGATCTGGTCAAAGACAGCGAGTGCCGCCTCATCAAGCACCGGCCACCCCGACGATGTCTCGATCTCAGACGACAAGATTGTTCCATACTGGTCGAGCGTGAAGCGGACCCGTACCTCGCCCTCGATCCGTTTTTCGCGTGCCAGCGCAGGGTACTTCCGGAGCTTGCTGATTCTGAGCACGATATTGCGCTGCCATTTGCGCACCTCCGCCTTCTGTTCCGCGGTCAGTCCCTCGCCGGTCGCCTTGACCGTTTCGGCGGTTTCTTCCGTGGCAACAGCGGCGACAGAAGCATCGGCCGCATCACTTTTCTGAGCGCCGGCGGCGCTCGGCTGGTCGGCGTCTTCCGGCTTGTACTCGGCGGCGATCTCGTGCGCGAGCTTGTCGGTCTCTTCAGCCGGCTCAGGACTGGCCACGCCGAATTTCAGGCTTTCATCCTCCACCTTGTAAGGAATCTGGCTCAGCATCGGTTCTTCCGCAGCTTTGGCCGGGTCGACCACTTCCGGGCTTTCGGTAATGGTCGGCGCTTCAGCGGATTCGTCAGCTTCGGCGCTGTCTTCCGCCATATCAACAGGGGCTGCAATCAGGTCCGAGAGGTCAAACATGATGGCTCCGGTAATGCCTGTATCCACCGCCGGTTTGATCACGGCGGCGGGCTGATCCCGCAAGGCCAGATAGGACAGTCCGCCATGAAGGCCAACACTTGCCACCGCCGCACATGCCCAGAACCAGATGCCGGAGGGGGCACGCTGATAAATCAGGCTCATGGCTGCTGCCCTGTAGCAGTGGACGGTACAGTAGCGCTGCCCACCGGCTGTTGTTCCTCCGGCGGCAATGCATTTTCATCCAGCCCCACCAGTCCGATCTTCAAAAAACCATCGGCCCTGAGAATATTCATTACGCGAATGAACTCACCATAGGGCACCGATTTGTCAGCGCGAATGTAGAGCCGGGTGTCGCGTTTTTGCAGGGTGGCAATCCCGACATCAACGTAGAGCCGCTCAAACGTCGTCTTGGTCTCGCCGACTGACAGCTCCAAGTCTTCGGCAATGGTGATGAACACCGGCTTGAGCGGCCGCTGCGGCGGCTCGGCAACCGCAACCGGCAGTTCCACCGGAATATCCACCGTCGACAGCGGCGCGGCGATCATGAAGATGATCAACAGCACCAGCATCACATCGATGAAGGGCGTGATGTTGATGTCGTGGTTTTCTGCCAGTTCGTCGTCATCGCCAATTCTACCAGCCATGGCGCTTACTCCGCAGCCTCGGCAAGGTCAGGCATTTGTGCAACCGGCACCCCGATCACCACACCTTTGCGGCCTTGCTCGGCGAAATCGAGATCACGCGACAACGTGCGTTCGACCAGTGCAGCCGCGTCGGCCAGCATGACCTTGTATCCGCCGATTCCGCGCGCAACCAGATTGTAAAAGATCACGGCCGGAATTGCCGCCACCAGACCGATAGCGGTGGCCAGCAGCGCTTCGGCAATCCCCGGCGCGACAACCGCCAGATTGGTGGTGTTGCTCTCGGAAATCGAAATGAAGCTGTTCATGATGCCCCAAACCGTTCCGAACAGGCCGACAAAGGGAGCAGTCGAGCCGATATTGGCGAGAATGCCGGTGCCCGACATCATGCTCCTGGCAGCCCCGGCTTCGATCCGCGCAAGCTCTGAGGAAACGCGCTCCTTGATGCCGGCCTTGTCGCCGGGTTTGTCGAGGCCCCCGGCGCTGCTGCGCTCGCGCTCCCGTACCGCCGCATGCAGCATGCGGTTAACAATACCATTGCCCCTCGCGAAGATCGCGTGAACCCCGCTCAGGGTTCCATGTCCGTCCAGCCGGCGAAAACTGCTTTTGAGCCTGGCCTTCTGCCACAGCAGGTCCGCGGTCTTTGCAAAGAAGATGACCCATGTCAGCACGGAGGCAAAGGCCAGCGAGAGCATTACCGCTTTGACAACCCAGTCGGCTGCCATGAACATGCCGATGGCACTCAATTCGTCTTCGCCGGCTTGATGGAACCAGGCCGAAAGAGCGTTCACAACACCGCCAAGCCACTCGCCCTGAATGGAGGACTGGGTGGCGTCTTGCGCAACGGCGCTCCCCGTCAGCACCATGAGTGTGATCAGGGCGGCATATCGGATCGGTTTCGTCTTCATGGTCTAGGTCTCTGCCCATGTGCGGATGAGATTGTGATAAATGCCGGTCAGGCGAACGACTTCACTGTCTCCTGTTCCCAGACGCCCGGCGAGCGACTGGATTGTCTGATCAAGATCGAACAGCATGGTGCGGTGCGCGTCCGAGCGGATCATGCTTTGCAGCCAGAAAAAGGATGCGACCCGCGCACCGCGTGTGACCGGCACCACCTGGTGGAGACTGGTCGACGGATAGAGCACCATGTGGCCCGCTTCCAGCTTGACCTCCTGAGCGCCGTAATGATCTTCAACGATCAGTTCGCCGCCGTCATATTCGTCCGGTTCGCTCAGGAACACCGTCATTGACAGGTCGGTTCTCAGCCGCTCCTGCGTGAGGTGATTGAGGCGGATGGCATTGTCGACATGGATGCCGAAAGTCTCTCCCGTCTCGTAGCGGTTGAACATTGGCGGCAGGATTCTGAGCGGCAGGGCAGCCGACAGAAAGAGCTGATTTGCGGAAAGTTTCTGCAGCAGGAATTGACCGAGCTTGAGCGCAGTCTCGCTCGATACCGGCAATTGCTGGTTCTGCTTGACTGCCTCCGACTGGACCCCAGCGGTCTTAGCGCCAGACTCCCACTCGGCCTCATCGAGGGCTTCGCGGAACTGGCGCACCTCATCCTTGCTCAGGATATCGGGAATTGTGATCAGCATCTGGCTATCCCATTAAAATGCGCTCCGGATGTTTGCCGCCCGGAACGCAGTGTCGACCAGGTCCTAGAACTTGGCTTTCAGGTTGAACGAGAACTCGCGGCCGGGCGCCACATAGGTAAATGGCGAGCCGGAGCGGTAGCCGGAGTCGTAATAGGTCGTGTCAGCCACATTGGTGACGTTGAACTGCAGCTCCGCATGCTCCGAGAACTCGTAGGTCGCCAGCAGGTCGAAGGTCGTGTAGTCCGGCAAGGTATTGCCATTTGCCGACACGCTTCCAAGATTCCTGCCGCCGGCGTAGGTCACCCTCGCCCCCAGCGTGAGTTGGTCGTTGTACTTGTAGGTCCCCAGAAGACTGAATTGCTGGTGGGCGATATTGGCAATATCCTTGCCGACTTCACTGGGCGTGAAGCTTTCGAGGATTTCGCTGTCCATCAACACGACGCCACCGAACAGGCTGATCCGGTCTGTCAGATTACCCGACACGCCCAGTTCAACGCCCGACATCCGGTACTTCAGAGTATCGAGGTACTGGGTGGGCAGCGGACCACCACGGCCATCTGGATCATAATCCTCCCGCGCGTTCGATTTCACGGTCTGGAAGACGGCAGCCGTCAGCAGCAGATTGTCACTGTATTCATATTTGACACCCACCTCATAGGACATGTTGCGTTCCGGAGACAGCAGCGCGCCGCCATCATCAAGCCCACCGTAGAAGCTGCCACCGGCAGCAATTTCCTGCCCCGAAGGGTTCGAGGAACTGGCGATTGCCGCGTAGAGGCTGGTATTCTCCCAGGGCTTGTAGGTGATGCCGGCATTCCAGTTGAACAACGTGTCCTTGCGTGACAGATCCGACGAGCCGGAACTGCGCTCGTTGTCATAGAAATCGACGCGGACACCGCCATTGACCAGCCATTGCTCGTTGAGCTCGATCGTGTCGAGCGCATAAAGCGATGTCGTGCGAACCTTGGTAAGGGTCGCCGAATTCCCCAGCACCGGCGCTTCACCCGCCCAGCAGCCTTCGGCAACCGGGTTCGGGTTGACGGCCGTGACCGTACAACCGCGTTGCCCGGCCGGAGGCAGGTAATCTTCGCTCTGCAGGTTCTGATAGCCGCGTGTATTGACCCGCTCGTCGCTGTAGCTCAGCCCTGCCACATAGGTGTGGGCAACCCCGCCCAGCATGGTTTCGCCAGCCAGTTCCAGCACATCGGAGAACACATCGGTCTCCTGGTACCGGCTCTTGAAACTCAAGGCCACCTGCCAGTCATTGATATCGTTCGAACCGTTGGTGATCAGGCTGCTGGGGGCTGTGAGCACGTAATCATTGATTGAGTGGGAGTAGCGCGCGGTATTGCTCAGTTTGAGACTGTCGTTGAGTTCATAGATCGTCTTGATTGTGCCGACGGTCTGCGTCACGTCCTGGTAATCGCGCCCAACCACGCCGTAAAAGGTTGCACGGTCGACACCATATTCGGTCACCGGGCCACCATTGTTCGACATATATGGCACGCCCCAATCCGGGGTCTGGTTGATGACCGTGTGCGCCACGTCGGCCTCAATAGTAAACTGATCGCTAGGCTTGATGGTCGCTGCCGCGGCAAAGCCACGCCGGTCATCCTCGACATTGTCACGGCCCGCGACATTGCCATCCTGAACCAGCGCATTCATGCGGATCTGGACCTGCTCGTTGAAAGCATGATTGAAATCGATCGTGGCGCGTTTGGTCTTCGCGCTGGTCAATGTCGTCGACGCATCGAAGAACGAGACGTCCTTGGCCTTCTTTGACACAATATCCAGCGCACCGCCGGTTGTGCCGCGGCCGCCGATGGTCCCGGCAGGTCCCTTGATCACCTCGATCTGTTCGGTGTTAAAAGTCTCATGCACGCTAGTGCCGGAATCACGGATACCATCAACATAGAGATCGTTGTTGGCCTTGAAGCCGCGAATGTAGATGTTGTCGCCGAAGGAGTTGCCGCCCTCGCCGAACCCCAGCGAGATGCCCGGTGTGGTGCGGGCAATTTCACGAACCGATGTCATGCCGGTGGCTTCCAGAACTTCTTTGCCGATAGCTGTTACGGTGCGCGGCGTATCGGCAATGCTTCCGGGCAAGCGCGAATTGGCCAGGCGATCGCTTTTGAATGGCGCATCCGGATCGGCATAGGGATTGCCTCGGGCGATTTCCTTGGCCTTGGCGGCAGCTTCAGCCACTGCCCTGGCTTCGGCTTCAGCGCGCTGATTGGCTTCTTCAAGTGCTGCAGCACGTGCGGCAGCGGCATCTGCCTGACGCTGCGCCCTGGCCGCTGCGGCGCGTTGTGCGGCGCGCCTGCTGGCAGCAGCGGCCTGCTGCTTGGCGGCGGCAACCGCAGCTGCAGGCTCCTTTTGCTGTGTGGTTTCAACTTCAACGGTGGGAAGAACGATGGTCTCGCCATCCTGCGCCAATACGTGATGCGATCCCACGGCAACAAAGCAAGCCGCTGCCACTGTGGCAGTCAACATGTCTGAAATCTGCGAGTGCGAATTTTTTCGGCAGCCGGAAACCGGCGCGCCCCTGAGCGAGACTTTCATGTCCCATCCCCCATTTTGAATGTGCAATGATCGGTGAGCCTCCCGAACGGACATACCGCTGAGAGAAGTCTGTTGGCTGGCTCACGATCCACAAACGGGGGACAGTTGGCGGGCTACAATGAGCGGTCTAATAGTTGACTTTTTTTGTCATGTAAAGAACGCCAGCACAGGCGGAAGGTTGAGCCGTGCCTCAAAGCGCAAAACCACCACCGTCAAAAGCGATCTATTTATTTGTTTTAATTGGGTTTCGAAGGATGAGAGAAGTGCGGTGAAAATTTAGTCATTGCGGAATTACGGAGGCAATGTGGCATTTTCGATACAGATTCTCGATGCCATTTGGTTGCTCGCCCGCCAACCGGATCGCCCGCCCGAGATACGCACACGAGTGATCGCACCAGCGATTCCGGTCAGCAACAACACCCTGAGTCCCGAGTGGGTCATGGCTCGAAACGCTCCAGGCACGCAGTCAGCGCCGCAACCACGGCGGATGGGCCGCGGCCTGCGGTACTCGTGAATGAGAAGCGCCGATCTCTTTCAAAGCGAAGCGGTGAGGCCCCCGTCGACATAAAGAACATGCCCGTTGACGAAGGAGGACGCAGACGAAGACAGGAAGATGCAGGCGCCGACGAGTTCGTCGACCTTGCCCCAGCGGCCGGCCGGCGTGCGTTTTTCGAGCCAGGTGGTAAAATCGGCGTCAGCAACCAGCGCAGCGTTCAGCGGCGTGTCGAAATAGCCCGGCGCAATCGCGTTGCATTGCAGGCCGTATTTGGCCCAGTCTGTCGCCATGCCCTTGGTGAGGTTGCCGACGGCCCCCTTGGTCGCTGTATAGGGAGCGATGCCGGGGCGGGCGAGCGCCGTCTGAACGCTGGCGATATTGATGATCTTGCCCGCGCCGCGCTTGATCATGTGGCGGGCGACGGCCTGGCCAACATTGAAGACGGTAGAGATATTGGTCCTGAGCAATTGCTCGAAGGCATCGGCTGGGAACTCCTCCAGCGGAGCCCGATGCTGCATACCGGCATTGTTGACGAGGATGTCGATTGCCCCGGTCTCGGCTTCGAAGGTATCGACGGCCTTGCGCACGACTTCATGATCGGTAGCGTCAAAGGCCAGCAGGTGTTTTGCCCCAAGGCTTTCCGCGGCTGCTTTCAGCTTGGCCTCGTCGCGGCCGTTCAAGATGATATCGGCGCCGGCAGCGGCGAGGCCACGGGCCAGGGCCAACCCGATTCCCTGAGAGGAACCGGTCACAAGAGCGCGCTTGCCGGTCAGGTTGAAGAGGTCGGTGGACATGGTATCTCCCGGAACAATTTACTCTTCTCTAGCAGATAAAGGCACCCCGGGTCTTGATCGATTGCCCCATGTGTTTTGCTTCAAATGCTCCGCACGTTTTCTACTCGGATCAGATTCAATAAACCAGCCTTGCAACACGACGGTTTTCCAGCCCCTTTCCGGATCATCAGTCTCGCAGAACTCCAAACCCTGTCCATGTCGCGCAAAGATGAGCAGCGGTTTTGCGCGACATGGATAAACATAGACCCAATACGGGTCACCCGGATCCGGTTTGACACTGTACGCTCTGGCGTCTGTCAGACGACGTGGACTTCAAGATCGCCAACACCGGCGACATGCCCTGTGAGGACATCACCTCGATTGACTGGGCCAACACCGGAAGGCGTTCCCGACAATATGATATCGCCCGGCATCAACGTAAACAGACCCGAAAGGTAGGAAATCATTTCCGGTACTTTCCAAATCATCTGGTTGAGATCTCCGGTCTGTTTCCGCTCGCCGTTGACATCCAACCAGACAGCACCTTGAGTAGGATGGCCGCTGGCAGTGGCGGGAACGATTGGCGTGCATGGCGCCGCCCCCTCAAACGCCTTGCCTACTTCCCAGGGGCGGCCCATCTTCTTGGCCTCCCCCTGAAGGTCGCGCCGGGTCATATCCAAGGCGACCCCGTATCCGTAGATGCAATCAAGCGCCTTATCGAGGGCAATACCCGTTCCCCCGCTTTTAAGGGCCACCAGCATTTCGATCTCGTAGTGAACGTCTTTCGATGCAGGAGGATAGGAGAACATGCCGCTGCAATCCAGATTGTCAGGGTTCTTCTGAAAGAAAAATGGGGGCTCCTTATCGGGGTCATGACCCATTTCAACTGCGTGCGCGGCATAGTTCCGCCCCACGCAATAAACCCGGTGCACGGGGAACATGTTATCGGTGCCGGCCACTGGAATAGCCGGAATTTCTGTCGGTTCGATAACGTATTTCTCGGCTACACTACGCATTTTCATTGTCTTTCTCCTGCATAAAATTCGACTTTCCCTTCGACCTTCTTGATCAACTCGGCCACCAGCAGGGCGAATGCGAAGAGGATCATGTTAAGAGCCAGAATTCGGCCATTGTTCAAATCCCCAAATCTGCCCCACGGGCGCCAATGTCAGACAAACAAGGGACAGGACGTTGTGCCGGAGGAACTTGTCTGTAAGCGGTGTTCTGTCCCCACATTGCCCTGTCATCGCTGATCTGTGATCGGCTTTCCATGGATGAGCGAAGGGAGTTTCTCCATGGACACTACACTGGAGATACTCACGACTGGGAAGACCGGTCGTGAGCGACATCGCCGTTGGCCTGATGAGGTCAAGGCCAAGATCGTTTCGGAAAGTCTGCGCCCGGACGTGACGGTGAATCAGGTGGCAGAGCGCTACGGGTTGAAGCCCAACCATTTGTCTGCTTGGCGCGCGATGGCACGGCAGGGCAAATTGGTTTTGCCTGCGCCCGAAGATGCGATGGAATTCGCAGCGATGGTCGTCGAGACGCCATCTGCCGAACCGCCGGCCAAAGAAGTCAGCCGTCCCGAGATCATTGTCGGCCCTGTCACGATCCGCCTGGAGGAAGGTGCATCGACCGCTCGGGTCGTGGCTGTTGCACGTGCGCTTGCGACCTCGGCATGATCTTTCCATCAAACCGCGTGCGGATCATGGTGGCGACGAAGCCTGTGGACTTCCGCAAGGGCCATGACGGCTTGGCTGCGCTGGTGAAGAACGAGTTGCGCAAAGACCCGTTCACTGGAACGGTGTTCGTGTTCCGGTCACGCAAGGCGGATCGGTTGAAGCTGATCTACTGGGATGGCAGCGGTCTTGTGATGGCCTACAAGCGACTGGAAGATCACACCTTCACTTGGCCGGGTATCAGAGATGGCCTAATGACATTGGGCCATGCTCAGTTCGAAGCGCTGTTTGCGGGCCTCGACTGGCGACGCGTTCGTTCCGTGGAAACGAGAGCACCGGAGGCCATCGAATAGCTGCGGCACGATGACTCGGGTGGCAAATACCAAAGGCAATTCGAAGCGGGATTTAGTAGATTCCGGCCATGCTGAACGCCGCCGATCTTCCCGATGATGTTGCCGCCCTGAAGGCGATGCTGATTGCGGCGCAGGCACGCGAGGCAGGCAAGGACGCCCAGATTGTCCGCAAAGATGAGCGGATCGAACGGCTGGAGAAACTGGTTGCCGCCTTCAAGCAAGCGGCCTCCGGGCGCAAGTCCGAGAAGACCGATCCCGACCAATTCGATCTGGCACTTGAAGACCTGGAAACGGCAATGGCCGCGATCCATGCCGAGGATGAGGCGGACGCCCCCTCGGGCAAGCGGTTCATCAAGCCACGAGCGACCAATCGCGGCTCTCTTCCAAAGCATCTTCCTCGTGTCGAAGAGGTGATCGAGCCGGAAAGCCTGATCTGCGCCTGCGGCGGATGCCTGCATTGCATCGGCGACGATGTGTCCGAGAGGCTGGACGTGATCCCGGCCCAGTTCCGCGTCATCGTCACACGCCGCCCCAAATATGCCTGCCGCGCCTGCACCGACGGCGTCGTTCAGGCCCCAGCTCCTGCACGTCTGATCCAGGCTGGGTTGCCGACGGAAGCGACGGTCGCCCATGTGCTGGTCTCCAAATATGCCGATCACCTTCCTTTGTATCGGCAGGCTCAGATCATGAGCCGCCAAGATATTGATCTCGACAGGTCCACACTTGCCGATTGGGTCGGTCGCGCAGCCTTCGAATTGTGTCCCGTCTTTGATGCGCTGATCTCCGACCTGAAGCGTTCGAGCAAGCTCTTCATGGACGAGACCCGTGCCCCCGTGCTTGATCCCGGCTCCCGTAAAACCAAGACAGGATACTTCTGGGCCTTGGCTCGTGATGATCGTCCATGGGGCGGTGGTGCGCCACCAGGCGTCGCCTTCACCTACACTCCCGGTCGCGGGGGCATTCATGCCGAACGGATATTGCAGGGCTTCTCGGGCATTCTGCAGGTCGATGGCTATGCCGGATACAACAGGCTGATCGCGCCAGACCGGATTGGCCCGGACATTCGGCTTGCCTATTGTTGGGCCCACGCTCGTCGCAAGCTGGTGGAGATCACCCGCAACGGAGCAGCACCGATTGCCGAGGACGGCGTCAAACGGATCGGCGAACTCTACCGGATCGAAGCCGAATTGCGCGGCCTTCATCCGCAGGCTCGCCTCGCCGGGCGACAGGAACGATCAGCCTCGCTGGTAACCGAATTGGAAACATGGCTCGTTCATCACCGTGCCCGTGTTGCGGCCAAATCGCCGCTTGGCGAAGCCTTGAAATACATCGCCAAATACTGGGAGGGTCTGCTTCTCTTCCTCGCCGACGGCCGCATCGAAATCGACAACAACAGCGTGGAGCGAACCATCCGGCCGATAGCCCTCAATCGGAAGAACGCACTCTTCGCCGGCCATGACGCTGGAGCCGAAAACTGGGCCATCATCGCCTCGCTCGTTGAGACCTGCAAACTCAACGCCGTTGATCCGCAGGCCTATCTGACCAGGACACTTACCGCCATCGTCAACGGTCATAAACAGAGCCGGATCGATGAGCTGCTTCCTTGGAATTATCCTGCCAAGGTGTGAGCGGAACACCGCTTACACTTGACGTCAGACCACGCAAGAATCACCTTAGGGGCGCTAAGAGCTTGATCTTTAGGGTGCTTTCGGAAGAAATAGTGGTGCCCGGAGGCGGATTTGAACCACCGACACGCGGATTTTCAATCCGCAATGAAGCGTTTGTTTTCAATAGCAAGCCACCAAAGAATGTGTCTAGAACTGAAATGCGCGTCAATGGGTTAGCGCCATTTTGTCTAGATATACTGCAGGCCGCAGCATGAGTGCGGACCCTGCTAATGCGGCTAGCCCATTAAAACCAGCAAACGACAATCAGCGCCACCGCGCAACCGTTGCGGAGATGGAGGTGCGCGCTAACTTCCTCATCGGTTACGCCGCCATTCATGCACCCGTCACCGTTCGGCAACTGTACTATGCTGCAACCGTTGTCGGGCTACCCGGCATCCGAAAGGACGACAATGGATATGATGCGGTTCAGCGGCAAGTCCTGAACCTGAGGCGTGAAGGGCGTATGCCCTACCGCCACATTGCTGACCTCACCAGGTTCCAGCGCAAGCCTCTAACGCACAACGGCATCTCCGAGGCTCTGGAAGAGACTGCCATTTTCTACAGACGCGCTCTGTGGCGCGATATGGATTACCATGTTGAGGTTTGGGCGGAGAAGGACGCACTGGCGGGCAGCCTTACCCCAATCACATCAAAGTTTGATGTCCCCCTTATGGTCTGTCGCGGATTCACATCCGAGACGTTTGCCCATGAGGCGGTCCGTCAATGGGAGGGCATCGGCAAGGAAGTGCATGTCTATCACCTCGGCGACTTCGACCGATCGGGCCAGGACGCGGCAAGTGACCTTGAGCGAAAGCTGAAGGGCTTTGCCGCCGGAAGCGGACTCCACGTCATGTTCAACAGGATGGCTGTGAATGCGGAACAGGTCGAGGAGATGGGACTGCCTACGCGCGAGCCGAAACGCGTGACAGCGGCAGATAAGAAGTGGCCATATCCCTTCGCATGTGAGCTTGACGCAATCCCGCCAGACGTCTTGCGCAAGATGCTGGATGACAAACTCACGCAGTACATACCGGAAGACCAGATGCAGGTGCTGCTTGCCGCTGAAGAATCGGAGCGCGAAATTCTGAAGATATTCGCCAGAAGTGCGGCGGACCTATAACGGGACAACCCTGCCCCACCAACCAACTCAAAAAAATGCCCGCCACTGAAAAATCAGGGCGGGCAAAATTGTTCAATTACACACAAGGAACATATGGCATTATGACAAATTTGTCAAGTCCAAAACCAAAATACAAAAGGAAAATTGAAGCTCATCCGATTTCGTTTGTTGAGAAATTCAAGTTTTTGAAGTCAGTAATATTGTCAAAGGATTTTAGCGCACTTGATCACAAGGTAGCTCTTATCGTCTGCGAGCGCTATAAAGACACGTTCGGCAACGCCGAGACCAGCTTGTCCTATCTTGAAGTCGGAACCGGTGCCAGCCGCCAGGGTATCGTTAACAGCCTTGCCCGACTCAAAGCATACGGCGCGCTAATCGTTATTGAGGATTATGCCGGAAGCCGATCCACCCGCTACAGGCCCAACCTAGATTATTCCGGTAGTCAAGTAGACTTGACTACTACTGGTCAAGCGGAGTTGACTAGTAGCGGTAGTCAAGCGGAGTTGACTAGTAGTGGTCAAGCCGAGTTGACCAAGAGCCTCCCTAGTAGTCAAGCGGAGTTGACCCAATACCACTTACTGTACCCACCTACAGGTGAGGTTACAGTAAGGGGTCAAAAAGCCCCGCTGCTGGCGCTGGCCTTTCGGCCGCGCCGCGCGAGGCTTTTGACCGGTTGATAGTCAAAGTGGCTTCAGCGACTCCGGACCGCGATGCGAATGGCGACCACGTCCTGCATGTTGAGTTTGACGTGCCGGGCGACGAATGGACCTGGAGCGACACCTTTATTGCGGAAAGCGATGACCAGCACAGGCAGGCTGTAGGCAGCAAGCGGCTAGCTGAATTCATGGCCGCAACAGACGTGACGATCAACGAATACGATGACCTGGTGGGTGTGTCGGTCGCGCTCATCGATGACCGTCGAAAATCCGATTATGGGTACGAGCTCGTCAATCTGCCGTCGTGGGCCGTATCGCCTTACAGCCAGAGGGGCGTCGCGGAGGCGGCTTAGGGCCGTACTGTAAGCGTTGACAGTATCAAAAGAACTTTCATCCACCCCAAACCGGCATCGGCACGACGTAACGCCACAGCGCCCCACCAGCACGATTCCCGGCCTGCCGATAGGCAATCACCCATACCGCAAGCCAACGCCCGTCAGCGGGCCGTTATGTCGGTGGGGCAACTATCTTAAACTAATTCAAATCTAAATGCAATCCCTGTCGTTGACAAAATCACCGAAATTACTAGTTCCCTTAATAGGACTACCCGCCGGCATGACCGGCAAACCCTGCGGAAGACTCGAAAAGAGCGCCGCTCCATTCTATCGGCCAGGCGCCGACCATTTTTCTACTGGGGAAAAAATGACCACAATGACAAGCCGCGCCGTCGAAGGCGCGCACAAGCCTTTTCAATGGAACCGCACCGACCACCTCCTGTATGGCCAGCGCTTTTATAGCAATCCACGGCTCGCTGCATGGCTAGCCAGAAAGCCGCTACCAGTGGCAAAGAGCCGACAGCTTCCATTGTCGCCAGAATCTGCGGCGGCCAAGTGGATTTCTTTGACCGATATCGACCGCATCGAGGACGGCGACGACGAAGCCACGACGGGCCGGTACATCACCATCACGGAGCGCCTTCACCGCTTGCATACGATTGCCCAGTACTTCGCCGCTATCTGCGATGGTCGCATCGTACCGACGCGCTACCCATGCAAGACTGGCGCTTTGGTCTGGATGCCAAACGACGGACCAACCGACCCGTGGCGCGAGTGGGCGGAAATGGTTTGGGCCTCGATGCCCGCAAATGACTCCGAAATCTTCGCGCGTGCGGCAACGACGGAATCGCCGCGGCTTGCCCACCTCGCCCCTCGACTTCAGCCGACGTTAGCCTGGCGCAGGATGTCCACACCGATTTCGTTTTGCGGCACGAATTGGCATCAGCCCGACAATGACAACTATAAAGAGGGCGAAGAGCAGCCTGCATCTAATCGTGAGCGGCGGATACGTCCCGGCTCGACCTATGCAGAACTGCGCTCGCTCATCAATAAGGCTGGCCCGACCATCGAATGGCGCCACGCCAAGCTAGGCGGCGGCGGCTCGCTCGAACAGCGGCCCGTCGACCTGACCTGGCAGACCGTACCGGACAAAACCAATCGACTTGGCGTACCCACAAAGAGCCACCAGACCGTTGTGCGCGCGGGCAAGCTGCGCATTGCCAACGGGAAGACCGAGTACCGCGGCACGCGCGTCGACGAAGGAACGATTTTGTACCAACCCGACAAGTTCGGCGAGATGCTTGGGCCGGAGCCGGACTTAGCAGAAAAGGTGCGCTCGGCCTCGTATTGGTCTGCGCTATTTAAGGTCGACCGCGAGACGGTTGTTGCGACAGACAAAGATGGCAACGAAAAGCTGCGTTTCATCACGGGTGGCAAGATGCGGCGCACAGTTCTTATCACAGTTGAGGAACAGCAGGCGCTCCTGGCGGGGCCGTTACCGCCTATCACCTACTGCCCGGACGGCTTGCCCCGTGGCTCCGAAGACATCAAGAGCCAGTTTGTTGGCGGCTGGATTTCACAAACCAAGGGAAAAGCGCCGCTTGAGCGTTGGGAGGATGTCGCAGACGAGCTGGCGCGGCAAGGCGAGTTCGACCGGCAGATTGCGGCATTGCCACCGGAGCAGGCGAAGGCAATGAACCTCGCCACCACAGCCGCCAACCTGCAAGAAATCGGCGAGGCGTTCGGCAAGGTCGGTAAGAACGCCGAACGGCACGGGAAGAAGGTCTTAATCGCCGCAAACGACAACCTGAAGAAAATTGTTGCGGCGGCATAGTCCCCTTTTTGCAACTGGGCGGCAAAGTAGTTAGAGGGCAATGCGACCACGTCGGACAACCACCCGGCAGGCGCTACCCCTTCACCACATTGCCGCCCCCAGCGGCCTTTTTTGTTCAGCAATCGGCGGAATCCTTGTCTCCGCTGGTCATGCCCGTCGAGCGCGCACCCGCGAACCGGGCAAAGTTTCTAAGTTTTCCTGGCATACCGGGGAAAACGCTGCCGGCTGGCTCGTAACGGCCGGTGGCAACTTTTCAAATGGACTGGCCGTGCGGCCGGTCTTTTTTTGTGCCGTCATCAAAGTGGTGATGGATCAACCCCTAAACATAACGGAGGGCCGAATGCCCGAACCACTAAAAGGCCGGATCGGCTTCGACCCGCCTGCATACCTGCACGAACAAATCTTCACCCTAAAAGAGGCGGCCGGCGTTCTCGGCGTCCCGTTCGATACTTTATCGTATTGGCTACGAACCCTGCGCCTGCTTGGATTTCCACTGAACGGCAAGTCGCGCAATCGGCGGCTCATGTCGGGCCATGCGGTATATACCGCCGCCGTCATCGCAACCTTGCAGCGCGTTGGCATAACTTGCGGCCCGCAGATCCTCGTCGCAGCACACGGCACTACGCACCCGAACAACAAGCCGCGGCTGCCGTTCCTGATGGAAAAGGGCCATATCGCCGAAGGCAGCGCGGCAATCATCGAAGTCGATCTATCGGCGATTTGGATCGAAATCGAGCCGAAGCTCGCGAGCCTCATCGAGGAGGATAAAAGTGTTTAAGCGGCTCAAAAAACTACTTTCCGGCACGCGCAGCTATCAAGCTGCACAAGGTGGACGGCGCGGTTCGGCGATGCGGACCATGCATCATCCTTTGCAGAGCATTGCCGCATCACGCGGCACGTTAGCGGCAAGGGCACGGTATCTGGCAGCGAACAATCCATTGGCCGCATCCGGCGTCGAAGCGTGGGTATCGGCACTTGTCGGAACCGGCGTCAAAGGCCAGGCAAAGGCCGGCGCACCGTTGCGGGGTATCCTCAATGATGCCTTCGAAAACTGGACTGACGAGGCCGACGCCGATGGGCTGACGGATTTCTACGGGCAGCAAGCTTTGATAGCACGCCGCGTCGTGATCGACGGCGAGGCAGTTGCGATTTTTGTGCAGGACGGCGACCGGATCAGCATCCGCGTTGTCGAGGCCGAGCAACTTGATGCCTCTTACACGGCTAGCCTGATAAACGGGAATGTCGTGGTTCAGGGTGTTGAGCATGACGCCGAGGGCAAGCGTGTTGCATTCCATATTTTCGACAAGCCGGCGTCAATGGACTTCGCATCAATGCGGAAGCGGACCCGCTACCCGGCAAGCGAAGTCATGCATGTTTTCCGGCGCGAGGTTCCTGGCCAGGTTCGCGGCATCAGTTGGTTTGCACCCGTGATTGTTCGCTTGAACGATCTTGACGGATGGCGTGATGCTCAAATGGTTCGCCAGCGTATGGCCGCCATGCTTGCGGGTTTCATCGTCTCGACGGACGGCAGCGCCGAACCCGGCGAAGGCGATCAATCAGGATCCACCGTCGTTGGCGGATGGGAGCCTGGCACGCTTCAATATTTGGAGCCGGGGCAAGATATCCGGTTCAGCGATCCGGCCAAGATAGGCGCCGAGGTGATCGACTTTGCCGATATCACGGAACGCGAAATTGCGGTCGGCCTGGGACTACCCGACTATCTACTCAGCGGCGACTTGTCGGACGTGAATTACAGCAGCATCCGGGCCGGCATGGTCGAGTTCAGACGCCGTGTCGAGGCTCTGCAGCATGGGCTGCTCGCCTTCCAATTCCTGCGGCCCGTGTGGCGCCGATGGGCAACGCTTGAGGTGCTTTCAGGCCGCGTCGAGGCGACTGTCGCCGATGCTTTGCCCGTGTCATGGATCACCCCGAAAGTGCATTGGGTGGATCCGGCCAAGGACGTTCGCGCCGAGATCGAAGCTGTTGCGGCCGGCTTGATGTCGCGCCGGGAAGCCGTTGCGGCTCGCGGGATCGACATCGAACAGCTTGATGCCGAGATAGCGGCCGATAATGCCCGCGCGGCCAGCCTGGGCCTGACGTTCTCAACAACGCCGCCCGCGGCTAACGACAACCAGCCAGCGGCGCAAGCCGCAGCATAACTTTAGGTGACAATATGACCCTGCCCAACGGCACGCAAAAGCGTGCTGCGCCTCTGCGCGCGTCCACCTGGAACGCTGAAGAACTCACGTTCGATATCATACTATCCACCGGCGCTGCCGTCGAACGTGGCGGCTTCACCGAAATCCTGGATTTGTCCGGCGCGACATGGCCGGAGACAATCCCGTTGCTGGATTCACATCGTTCCGGCTCGCTCGATGACAATATCGGCGACGTTACCAACATTCGACTTGAAGGCGCCGAGATCATCGGCACGGCAAAGCTTTCCAAGCATTCCGAGAAGGCAAAGCGCATCGCCGCTGAACTTTCGGAATCCAGAAAATTCGCGGCCAGCATTGGCTACGATGTGGGCCAATGGTCCGAAGCTACGACGGGCGGAAAGCGAACGCTGACGGCTCGAAAATTCCACATCCTCGAGTGCAGTCTCGTGTCGGTTCCGGCCGACGCGGCAGCCGGCATTCGCTCCAAACCTACCACACCCGAAGGGCCTAAAATGACACGAGCAGAAATTAACGCCGAAATTCGTTCCATCGCCAAAGCAACCAACTTGGACGCAGCCTGGATCGACACGCAGATCGATGCCGAGGCAACCGTTGACGCGGCCCGCGCTGCAGCCATCGACGCGATGAAGACGCGCTCAACCACCGCCCCAAGCAACATCCAGATCGGCACCGACCACACAGACCCGGAAAGCATCCGCAGCGCAATGGCCGATGCCTTGGCGCACCGAATTGCGCCGGCAACCCGCAAGCTCGAGGGCCGGGCAGTTGAATATCGCGGCCATAGCGTTCTCGACCTGGTCGGCGACATGGCAACCAGCCGCGGCGAGCGCGTCAACCTTCGCGACCGCGATGCGCTGTTGCAGCGTGCGGTTGGCGCGCATTCGACCAGCGACTTTCCGTTGCTGCTCGCCGATGCGGCAAACAAGGCGCTGCTTTCGCAGTACGAAGTCGCCGCGCCATCGTATAGACAGTGGTGTGCCCGCAAGCCGTTTACGGATTTCAAGGAAACGAGCTTTTTGAGGGCTGGTGACGTTCCGGCGTTCAAGGAGATCAACGAATCTGGCGAGGTCACTTACGGCACCATCAGCGAGAGCGCCGAAAAGGTCACTGCCAAGGAATACGGAACCGGCATCGCCATCGGCCGGCGCGCCTTGATCAATGATGATCTTAGCGCCCTCAGCGACTTCAGTTCGGGCATCGCAATCCGCGCGGCCAATGATGAAAATCGAATGGCCTACCAGGTGCTCGCCACCAACGCCGCGCTGTCCGATACCAAGGCGCTCTTCCATACTGACCACGCCAACCTTGCCGGATCCGGTACGGCGATCGACGCCACAAGCATCGGCGCCGCGGTTGCCGCCTTGCGTGCGCAGAAATCGCTCGATGGGATGGTGCTCAATCTGCAGCCGGCCTTCCTGGTTGTCGGTCCTACCTACGAGACGGCGGCGCGCCAGATCCTCGCATCTATCAATGCGACGAAGGCCAGCGAAGTCAACGTCTGGTCTGGCTTTGCCACGCTTGTGGTCGATGCGAACATCAGCGGCAACGCCTGGTATTTGTTTGCCAGCCCGACCGTCGCGCCAACCGTCGTGTTTGGCTATGTCGGCGGCGCCGAAGGCCCGCAGGTTCGCAGCGAACGCGATTTCGATACCCAGGCGGTGAAGGTTGCGGCCAGCCTTGATTTTGCTGTCGGCGCCATCGACTTCCGCGGCGGCTATAAAAACGCCGGCGCGTGATGGCAACGGTTCTCGAACTTCAAACGATGAGGGCCGCGCTAGTCGCGGCCCGCTCCACCGGCAACTTGCGCACGGTCTTTAACTCGGGCGGCACGCGCAGGGAAGTCGAATACAAATCAGACACCGAAATGGCCGCAGCAATTGCGGCTATCGATCGCGAAATCGCAACGGCGTCCGGCACGAAGCCGCGCCGCTTTCTTCCACAATTCACAGACGGATTCTAAAATGAAAAACTTCACTTCTACTGGCGACATCGTCGAAGTCACCGCACCCGCTAACGTCTCGTCGGGTGACATCGTCGCCGTTGGCGGCCTGATCGGCATTGCCACCGGGGACGCCCTGTCCAGCGCAAGGGTCAATATCAAAACTACAGGCGTTTTCGAGCTTGCAAAAACATCCGCGCAGGCATGGGCCACCGTCGGGTTGGCGATTTATCGCGACAATTCGACCGGCCTGGCTACGAGCGTAGCAGCCGGCAACAAGTTGATCGGCGTCAATCTGGCCGTAGCCGCGAACCCTTCGGCGTCAGGCACTGTGCTGCTGTCGCAGCCGTTCTCGCTGTCTTCGGCCGCGCAGGTCACAGCCGAAATCGGCGCGTAAAGATGGATTGGCGCGCATTGGAGGCCGCAACTGACGCCGTCGTCGTGCGCGCCTTTTCAGAATCGGTTCGGTTGTCGTTCATGAAAAATGGCGTGACCGATCCGCATCGCCCGTTGCAAGACATTATGGCCGTGATTCACAATCCGGCGCCGGAAGGAACAATTTCTCTCGGCGCCGGGGTGATCACGAGGGTGTCGGCCGGTAACGCC
The DNA here is from genome assembly GCF_026619415.1 of Hoeflea algicola. Lineage (NCBI taxonomy): Bacteria > Pseudomonadati > Pseudomonadota > Alphaproteobacteria > Hyphomicrobiales > Rhizobiaceae > Hoeflea > Hoeflea algicola. Next base: position 4,037,961 of record NZ_JAOVZR010000001.1, on the reverse strand, counting down.
GCCCTCGTCATCGAACGCGCGGCATACCCTGATTTGTTCATACCGAACACGCCGACCGAAAAAACAAAGGTTCGCGCGAGCGATCGCGCCGGGCAGCCGTGGTGGGAGGTCAAATCGGTTTCCGACCGGTTCTCGAGCATACTGGTCGCGGAACTGAACGAGCTTTAACCATGCACATCACCGACAAAACGGCGGCAATAGCTGATTGGGTGCTTCTCAAATCCACTCGCGCACTGAGCCGCCAAACGAAAGTGACTAAGGTGTTATCCGCTATGGAGGCATTTCATGCGATACACGGGCTTGATAATTGCGCTCATATCAGCGCATTTTTTCAACTCGCTCGAACTTTTGTCGTCAACGGCGATGATATTTCTGTCGTCGCTAGCGAATCGTGACATGTGTGTATCCATAGGATACAAGCGAATTTATTCACTGTGATTGGAGGTCTCGAGTTGAAATATGAAGCTCCGCCGATCGTTGAAGTTACCGTGGAATTTCGTTTTTCTGAGCCTGTGCCTTACGAGATAATTGAGAAAAAGGCACACATCTTCGAGAATAATTATGAAGGCAAGAAGTTCGAGCAGCAAGCTCGGATAGAACTCAAGTCGTCACCTGAACAAACGGTTCATGCAGATAGACGAATGGTTGGTATTCGTTTCTCGTCAAACAATGAACTTGAGGTTTGTATCATTCACACAAACCGAATTGTCGTTGCGCAGCTGGCCCCATACAATGGATGGGAAGATTTTAGCCCTCGTATAGCGCGTGATCTATCGCTTTTTTCTAAGCATTTCGTAAAACGAAAATTTTCACGGATCGGACTGAGATCAGTTAATAGAATTGATATTCCGGAACAAACCGTTGAGCTGTCCGATTATCTTACCTTGTACCCGCATTTGCCCTTCTATGGAAAAACAATGGGCACTGGGTTCGCTTTGGAATCTACGCAGCAATTCCTTGACACGGACTACCTCTTCAAGGTCAGATCTGCGACGGTAGAGTCGCCGGTGCCAGAAAGCTTATCTTTCCTTTTAGATATTGACCTATCAACAGAGCAAAATATTCCGATGCGAGAAAATGAAATTCTAGCGAAGCTCGATGAAATGCGAGGAATTAAGAACCATATATTTGAGACTTCGATTACTGACAAATGCAGGACGCTCTTCAATTGAATAATCTTCATCTCAGTACAAAATTGCCGGCTTTTAACGCATTTCGGCCGTCAATTGTCAAAGGTATCGGTAACGCCAGCGCAATCGATCAGGCGTTTGAAAGCCTGCGCATAGATGAGCAACTTGCCGAAAGCCAAGACTCTGGCGGATCAGACATCGCATCGCAACTTTTTGATGCAAGATCGAAATTTAAGATTTTCGTTTCGCAGGTGTCTATGCATTTGAAACGGGACTGGATTGATAATCTGTTTATGCAGATCGACAGCATTCTGGATTCCGATGAGTGGGACACTCGTGATCCTGCGCCAACTTTTGGGTCAGCAAAAACCCTTATTAGAATGCTTCTCACCCTGCGTGCCGAAAGGCGACCAGGATTGGGGGCGTCAAACCGTAAAACGCTCTTGGCCGCATGGACTACTGGTCCGAACCGCTTGACCGTAGAATGCCTTGAAGGTGATCGGGTTCGATGGGTGCTCGCCAGGACGCTGGCTGACGGAAGTACCGAACGTGCAGCTGGCGAGGGTGGAATAGAACGACTGGCAAATGTTCTTACTCCTTATAATCCTGAGATTTGGCTGAAACATGCCAAGTAGGTATCTACACGATCATGAGCGCATGCTTCGCTATGTTGGCTGGTCTCACCTTCGGAAGGATGATGATCAGAATGTGCTCGGTGTGTTACCGTCAGCTTTCTATTTGCGGGACGAAGAGAACTATCTCTCGGTCACTTGGTGCGAATACTTCGATGGATTACCTGACGAATCGCTTCGATGCGCAATTGAAGCAATACGTGGCAGTATCAGAGTCGGAGGAAAGGCACGTTTTGCATTGGCGAATGTTGGAAGCATTAAGTCGACGATGGAAAATGAAGCGGGAGTCAAACTCAGGATCGAACATCTTCCTGAGGAAGACAATCCAGCGCACGCAGCGGTAAAACGTTGGCCAAATGAAAATTTTGATCTGCTTGAGTTGATCGCATCTGACGCATGGGCTGAGACCATCGACGCAACATCCGCAAACGCATTACCTATGTCAGCGTGTGCATTAAGTCCTAGGGCGACGGAGTGACTATTGTTTGGAGTTCCTCAGTTGAAACGGCGCTGATTTAACCCGTTTCCGTGACAGAAGTGCTTTTGGCTTCGTGTCAGTTTGCTTGACTGCTTCAAGCCGTCAACCGCCGGGCATACCGTTGAACCCAACGCTGCTATCTCGCCGACTGGGTGGAGAAGCGAGTGAGTGGTTAGCACGACAATTTTGTGTGGACAACGATGACGTTAAGGGAGGACCTCCCATCGAAGAGGCGTAAACAAAGATACCATCACAACATATAGAGATACTTGTTATGCCAAGGGCTATCGCCGATACAGTCAGGCAGATGCTCACGTTGTGCCTCCACGTACTATCTCGCGGCGCGGTTTCGGACGGCTCGAACTAATGGCAAAACCGATGGTCGGTGGGAAAAGGTACTCCCCAGCCTAGGCGGCCTTGCGGGCGGGAAATCCCAGAACCTCACACGCTGAATAAATTCCTATAGCGTTTCCTACCTAAATCAAAGGCTCATCATGGACATGAAAGCTGCACAGCTAGCGCTGATGCTTGGCATATCGGTGCGCCGATTGAACCAGATGGCACACGAGGGCAAGGCCGTCCGCGTGGCGCCGGGAACCTACGACGCTGCCGCAACTATCCAGAACATGCTCGCCGCGGCCAGCGGCAAAGCAGCCGGCGCTGCCGTAACCCTCGACCTCGACAAAGAGCGCGCCCGCCTGGCCGCTGAACAAGCCGATGGTCACGCGCTGAAGAACGCAACAACCCGCGCTGAAATGGTGCGGGCCGCCGATGTCGTTCGGGAATGGCAAGGCATCATAGGCACGGTCCGCAGCGCAATGCTTGCCGTCCCGTCCCGTTGCCGGCGCCGCGCAAGCACCTTTGGCACAGCCGAAATCGAAATTATCGATCGCGAGATCCGAGACGCCCTGGAGGCGATATCCAATGATGAATCAGATGCGCCGCCAGGCGCTGAAAGCGGCGAAGCCTCCGCCGAGAATGAGGCTGTCCAAGTGGATTGAAAAAGAAATCAGGCTGCCCGAAACAGTGTCGGCATTGCCCGGCCGGGTCAGTCTCTATGAGTATCAAAAGGAAATCGCCGACACCATTTCGGATCCGGCGATTGAGCGCGTCACGCTGGTAAAGCCGGTTCGCGTTGGCTTTACGACCCTGCTGACCAGCGCGATTGCATCGTTCATCGCCAACGACCCGGCACCCATCCTTGCCGTCCTTCCAACCGACGACGATTGCCGCGATTACCTAGTATCGGACATCGAGCCAATTTTCGCGGCAAGTCCGACGCTTTCCGGATTGCTTGCAGGTGATAGCGCAGAGGGTGCACGCGACACCATGCTGTCCCGCCGTTTCCCAGGCGGATCGCTGAAAATCGTTGCATCAAAATCACCGCGCAATCTTCGCCGGCACAATGTCCGCGTCCTTTTTATCGATGAAGCCGACGCGATGCCGCCCGGTGCGGAAGGTTCGCCGATCCTGCTTGCGGAAAAACGGACACTGTCGTTTCCGGATCGAAAGATCGTCATGGGCAGCACGCCTGTCGATGCCGTCACGTCGAACGTGCTGCGCTCTTACGAACAATCAGACAAACGGATTTTCGAAGTGCCTTGCCCGGAATGCGGCGAGCACAACGTGATTATGTGGAAAGACATCCAATGGCCGGAAGGCAAGCCGTCTGAGGCGTATTATTGTGCCCCGTGTTGCGGTTCGGTGATTGATGAAAAGCATAAGCTTGGAATGCTAGCCGCGGGGCGTTGGCGCGCTACTGCGCCGGAAGTCAAAGGCCACGCCGGCTTCCAGATCAACGCGCTAATCAGCCCGCTCGAGAACGTGGCCTGGGGCAAGCTTGCCGCTGAATTCCTGCAGGCGAAAAAAGACCCCGAAGACCTTCGGACTTTCATCAACACGATTTTGGCCGAAGGCACTGGCGACGGTGGCGAAGAACTGGACGAGGTGACGCTGTTCGATAGTCGCTTGCCGTTTGGCCTTGATGCGATTCCTGAGTCTGTTCTGGCGATCACCGCCGGCTGTGATTTGCAGCATGACCGCATCGAAATCACGTTTATCGGTTGGGATCGGCACGGCGTTGCGCACGTTCTAGGCCACAGCATCATATGGGGCAGATGGGACGATGGCGGCACCTGGACCGACCTGGACGAACTGCTGCGCACCCGTTGGCGTCACCCGTTCGGCGGCACCATTGGCGTTGATGCGGCGTGCATTGATGCTGGCGATGGCACGACAATGGATGCCGCGTATGCGTTCGCGTTCCCGCGCGCCAGGCGGCGCATCATGGCCATCAAGGGCGTTGGAGGAAGTCGGCCAGCCATCACGGCCAGCAAACAGAAAAAGGGCACGTTGTGGATCGTCGGCGTTGACGGGCTGAAGACGGCCTTGTTCGACCGACTGAAGACCGGCCAGCACTTCAAGTTCTCGAATGACTTGGATCTTGACTGGTTCGAACAGCTTACCGGCGAACGCATGACGGTACGCTACAAAAAGGGCGTGCCGATACGTGAGTTCGTGCCGGTATCTGGCCGCCGACACGAGGCGCTCGACTGCGTTGTCTATGCAACCGCAGCCTACAAGGTTCTCAACCTGAATTGGGACAGACGCGAAAGCGAATTGAAATCCGAACCACAAATGCCGGCGCGGCCGCGCATTGTGCAAAGCAAATGGGCCACCGGCCAAAGGAACTGAACATGCTAGACATCAAAATTTCAACAATGGAACTGATTGAACGGAAACCAGGCGGCGGAAGTCCAGTCGTCGCCACCTTTTCAATCAACATCGGACCGCTTCGCATCTCCGACTGCGCCATCTTCGAACATGATGACGGCACGTTGGCGGCATCTATCCCCCGCTCACGGGCCGGCGGGAAGCTCGTGAAATTTAGGGAACACGAAGACTATGCCAAATTCCAGTCGGTGGCGCTTGCCGCGCACGCAGGCATGATGAGCAGCAACGAGCCGCAAGAAGAACCTGACGATGCCGGTGTGCGGCGCGTCGTGAAATCCGAGTGGGTGACGGCAAAAGGAGTTGGATCATGAAAATGCAGAACCAAATCGAAATCACACGCTGGCAACCGCTCGCTCATGACGGCGCCGGTATCGCATCATTCAATTTCAGGATTCGTGGCGTCACGGTTCGGGCCGCACTGTTCGCGCGTGATGGCGATGGCTACCGGATCGGCATGCCCTTCACGCGGCACGTACAGAACAATGGAATGAGCCTGACGTCGGTTGGCTTGGACTACGATGATCGTCAGGCCGTGACCGCGGCCGCGGTTGCCTACCACGAGAAAATCGACGGAGATTCAGACGACGCGGGGTTGCGGCGGGTTATTGGTGAGACGATGGAATTGGCGGGATTGGGAATCGCGGGGTTGGGTTAGAAGCGACCGCACCAATGCGGTAGCTGCGGCTTGTTTCCCTCCGGCTCCTGATCACGCAAGTTGGAGAAGAAATAGCTACAAAATTCGTTTCCCGCTTCGTATGCCGTCATATCAATTGGTATTCGGTCGGCGACATCTAGGGCGGTCTGCAACTGAGATAACGCATGCGTGGTCGAGAAATTCGCCACAGCGCCTGGATCGCGATCACCATCTGTCGCGAGGCGAACGGTGTTCACTATCAATGCCGTTTGGACGACGAACAAAAAGTCTTCACGCTTGCCCATTTCCACTCTCCCCATTATTCCCCAAAACCATCGCACCCCCGATGCCGGTTGTCCATGGGGGTGCGTTCTATTTTGAAGGGTACTCTTAGGCGTCCCGGATCATGGTGCCGATCCATCCATCTTCACTGATGAACCTGACTCCTGCAGTTTCATAGGCTCGCTGGATGTCTTCGACGGTCCGCTCCCTTAATACCTCACCGGATTCGAAACGTGTGATGGTGTTGGTAGATACCTTAGCCGTCTCGGCAAGATCCTTTATTCCTATCCTCAATGCCGATCTGGCCATCCTGCTTTGTGCTGGCTTCATTGTGGTCTCCTCTGTGTGGTGTATCGCGAAATCGAGTTTTTATGTCGATTTCTATTGACGTGGCGAATCAATGGCGATATAAACACCATATAGCGAATTCGAAACCGAGACAAGGAGCAACGGACATGACGCACACCGCAATTGACGCCGACCTGGATATCAAGAAAATGGCCGATCTGGTCATAGCAATCGAAAGCTTGCGGCACGATTTTCAGCCAATGCCAGACGAGATTATGGGCCAATTGACGAGCGCCCGCTTCACGTTGGCGGAGATGGTTATGAACCGGCAGGCAACGGGAATGGTTGAGCTATCCGCTAAGGTTCGAATGATCGCGGAGACCAATCGATGCGATGACTCATTTGATGTCGGGTTGATTGACGGCCTCGCCATCTGCGCCGCCGAAGCTGAGGTGCTTGCCCGTGACGAATTTGGATTGGCCGTTTCCTAATTTATGAGTTTGCCCCTGTACCGGCGGAGGATTTCTACCCTTCTGGCCGTAACTGGATCATGCGCGTTCGAATCGCGTCAGGGGCTCCAAAACACGGCGCGGTGGGCCTCGCCACCCGCGCCGACACCAGCGGGGCTGGCCTCGCACGGTATTGAATATTTCTGCTTGCCGCCACACGCGGCCTGACGAACACCGGTGTTGCGGCGGCTCGAGCATACCGCAACACCAGAGCGCCATGTTTGGCGCTCCCCTCTGTTCACCACACGCGGAGGGTTCAAATCTGAGCATTGGCTACCAACCGATGCTCACACCACGGGAGACGACCACGACCGCCTCGCTGCCTTTACCGGGAAGCGGGGCGGGCCATCCAGAAATAGCTTGACTTTTGACGTCAGATGTGCATGTGTAGCGTTGGCTTTAAGGCCGAGGGCCCATTGGGCCGCGTCTCGCTCGTAACCCATTTCGCGAGACTCCCAACGCAACGTTGAACCTGCTCTGCAGGCATTGAGAATCCGTGCGCTCATGGTGAGTTCACGGACAACGAACACGCGCGCCGTTACGGCCGCGAGCAATGAGGAGAATGTGAAATGGACAAAAAGGAAATGATGGCCGCTGCCTACCATGAAGCAGGGCATGCAGTAGCTGCTTGGTTCTATGCTGTGCGCTTTTCCTACGTTCAAGTCATGGAAGATGGCTGCAAGAAGGGTGAGATAGTCTATAACGAACAAAATTTCGGTAGCAAAGCAGCGAAGACGCGCACTATAAACCGAGATGCGCATGTGAGTGCAGCCGGACCGCTTGCGGAATCATTCTACTACAACTTGATAGGTAAGCCTCACTTCGAGGCGTCACTTTGGTCTCAAAGCGACTATGAAGGCTTAGCGGACTTTAAAGGTGGACCAGATTCATATTGCGCCGAAACTCATCCCGTAACATGGGCTGTAAAGGATATGATTGGTCGCGATGACATACAGGCCACCATATCGGTGGTAGCCGGCGCGCTATTTGCCAAGGGTCGCTTAGACGCTTCGGAAGTTGCGGATATTGCGAAAAGGATCATTCCGAAGAAAGGTTATGTTCCGTTAGCACAGCACGACATAAGAAATCAGATAGCTTTTGCAGCCGTCGGCCGGCGGGTAGCCGCTGAATCAACTGGAAAGATGAATTAGTGCGCCCGGCTCCCGCAAATGACAACATTCCCCTGCGGCTTCTCACGAAGTCGCAGGCGGCTCGCTATTGCGGCATGAGTGCGCCAACCTTTGGCTCAGTCTGCCCGGTTCGATCAATTGCGCTAGGCGTCGGCGCCAGAATGGAGCGTTACGACGTTCGGGAAATTGACGACTGGATCGATTGTCTTCGCGGAGACGCTGCTACTTATCGTACAGCCGACTTGCTTCTGGATTCGCTATGACCGGCACGGTGGTTCGGGTTAAAGGGCTGAAGAGGTACTTCGAACCGAAGACGGGCAAGTGGTACGCCTATCACCGAAAATCAGGGCGGAGGCTTCAGTCCGAATTCGGAACACCCGAATTCTTCGCCGAACTGGCCGCGATTGATGCCGAGACGAATGGGCAGAAGGCCAGGGCCGGAACGCTTGCCGCCCTTATTGAATCGTATCGCCGATCGGCTGGCTTTCAATCGCTCAAGACCAGAACCAAATCTGACTATCAGAAGATACTGGAATACCTAAAGCCGCTAGGGCCGTCACCCTTGTCTGAATTGACGCAGGGATGGGTTGCCCGTTTGCGCGATAAGACATTCGAGAAGAGGAAACGGAAATTTGCCAACTACACCTTGACGGTTCTATCAATCCTATTCGAGCACGCTATAGAGCAGGAGATGATGACCGATAATCCGGTCGGCAAGGTGAAGCGCGTTCGAAGGGCTACCGACGCACCGGAAGCAAACCGCCCTTGGATGGATTTTGAACGGGATGCGGTGATTGCCGTTATTCCGAACCATATGCGACTTCCGATAGCGTTGATGATGTTCTGCGGCCTTGATCCGCAGGATGCCCTCCAGTTGCCACGGACCGCCGTATCTCACGGACGACTTGATACTCGGCGAGGCAAGACGGGCGTTCCTGTGTGGGTTCCATTACCTAAGCCCGTCATTGAGGCGCTAGATGCCGAACCGGAGCACTCCACGACGACACTTACATTGTGCGCGAACAGCTACGGCAAGCCGTGGACTGTATCGGGGTTCAGAGCGTCATGGCGGCCAGTTAAGCAGAAGCTAGAGGCAGCAGACAAAGTGCAACCAGGCCTCACCCTGAAGGGCCTGAGGCATACCGTGGCGACGATCCTCAGGGAGATGGGCAAGGACCACTCGATCATTGCAGAAATGCTTGGTCAGAAGACGGAAGCCATGGCGAAGCACTATTCAAGGCGAGCCGACATGTCGAAGAGGATGGCCGAGACAATCGCCGATCTTGACGCCGAAGTGAACAGACGGAAAACAAAGGATGTCTAGAAACGCATGACAGTGTGTCTAGAACTTGAATTCATGGAGAAGAAAGAAAGGACCAAATCTTGATAAATATCAAGGAATTAGAAGTGGTGCCCGGAGGCGGATTTGAACCACCGACACGCGGATTTTCAATCCGCTGCTCTACCAACTGAGCTATCCGGGCAACATCCTGACCGCGTCAGAGCGGTTTCAGGAGCTTGCCGGCGGGAGCATAATTTCCATGCCGGAAGCGAGCGCGTTATAGCATCTTGAAAGCCCCTGTCCAGCACCCTTTTCGGCTTTTTCCCTGTCCGGCAAAGAAATCCCACAACGGCTTCGCCCCGGGCTTGCGGCGTCCATCTATTTTGGCGGCGGAACGATGCGACGAGGCCCACTTAGTGACCGGTGAAGCACCGCTTCGAGTAATACCGGGCTCGTAATATCGATACCCGACGCACCGGTCTCTCGCAGTCGTCAGCGCTGAGGCACAAGGCCCGGCACGGAGCCCAAAAAGCACACCCAAGCAGCGATTCACGAAAAAGCGCCACAGCGGCTGCCTCAGCCGCGGTCGTCCTGGTCCTCGTCCTGGTTTTCTCCGACCTCGGTGACCGGGATCGCGTAACCGCCGACCAGCCAGCGGTTGAGGTCGACGGAGCGACAGCGATCCGAGCAGAACGGGTAATTGTCGCGTGTCGACGGTCGTCCGCATTCCGGACAGGGTTGCGCCTTGCGCAGTGGGGTTACCTTGGCGTCGTTCATTGCCTCAGCCCTCAAGCCATTTGAAATGCACGTCATAGCCTTCGCCGGTCAGCAATCCGACAGTTTCGTACAGCGGCAGGCCCACGACATTGGTGTAGGAGCCGACCAGCTTGACCACGAACGTGCCGGCAAGCCCCTGGATGGCATAGCCACCGGCCTTACCGCGCCACTGGCCCGAAGCCAGATAACTTTCGATCTCGACTTGCGAGAGCCGCTTGAAGCGCACCCGGGTTTCGATGATCTTCTGACGGATCTTGTGATCCGGGGTAACCAGGCAAATACCGGTGAAGACTCGATGGTTGCGGCCCGACAGCAGATAGAGCGCGTTCGACGCCTCATCTATCTGCTCGGCCTTGGGCAGCACCCGGCGGCCAACCGAGACGACAGTATCGGCGGCGAGAATATGAGCGTCGCGCCAGGCCGGGTCATTGCCGGTCTGGGTTAGCGCAGCCTCGGCCTTCTCACGCGAAAGCCGCCGCGCGAGCGAGCGCGGATGTTCACTGCGATGCGGCGTTTCGTCGAGATCCATCGGCATCAGCCGGTCGGGAACGATGCCCGCCTGGCCGAGCAGTTCAACTCTGCGCGGCGAACCGGAGGCGAGGATCAGTTTTTGCGATCTGGCCATGGGGTGGCGTCACACCTATCGCTTATTTGAAGCGATAGGTGATACGGCCTTTCGTCAGATCGTAGGGTGTCATTTCAACGAGCACCTTGTCGCCTGCCAACACGCGGATGCGGTTCTTGCGCATCCGGCCAGCAGTGTGAGCGATGATTTCATGCTCGTTTTCAAGCTTTACCCGGAAGGTTGCGTTCGGCAGCAGTTCGGTGACCACGCCCGGAAATTCAAGAACTTCTTCTTTCGCCATTCAGTGTCTGTCTTTCTCGTTTAAGGGCGGGCACATGATGCGCGGGCCCGAATTTTGGTCGGAACCTACACAAAGACGACCGCTTTGTGAACAAAATAGATTCAGGGGCCCAGCGGCTCGCGTGACCAACCCTTGCCAGAGCCGATCCGCTGCCTGAGCATGTCGCGTACCTCGCGGTAGGCGTCAAGAATGCGGTCCCGTGTGCCGGTAACGACAGTCGGGTCCGGTGTTGGCCAGTAGATCACCTCAACGGCGGTACTACCAGTCCTTTCGAGCGCCCGGTGGTGGGCTTCCGGCGCCAGCGTGACAATTACATCGAAATAATCGTCAGCAAGCTCGTCAAGCGCCTGCGGCTGGCGCTCGCCGAGGTCGAGGCCAATTTCGTCGAGCACCTTGTCGACAAACGGATCGCGCTCACCGGGGCGGACACCTGCGGAGGTGATATAGGTACCAGCGGGTAATATCGAGCGGGCGATGACCTCGGCCATTGGCGAGCGGATGGAATTCATCCCGCACACGAACAGAATCGCACCAGGAGTGGTTTTCTCATGGGCAGGCGCGGGGTCCGCCATTGTGTCCTCTATCCGCGCCAGTGCAGCACGCAGACAAGCGTGAACAACCGCCGCGCGGTATCAAAATCCATAGAGACCTTGCCATCCAGCCGATCCATCAGCGTCTGCGAGCCCTCGTTGTGGATGCCGCGGCGGCCCATGTCGATGGCCTCAATCTGGCTCGGCGACGAGGACCTGATCGCCTCGTAATAGCTTTCGCAGATCATGAAGTAATCCTTGACGATGCGCCGGAACGGCGTCAGCGAGAGGATATGCGCGGCGATCGGGACATCGTTCTGATCAGAGATCGAAAACACCAGCTTGGCATCGACCAGCGACAGTTTGAGCTTGTAGGGCCCATCATTGTGGCCAGCCGGCTCAAAACTGTTTTCCTCGATCAGATCGAAAATGGCGACCGCACGCTCATGCTCCACATCCGGCGTGGCACGCCCGATGGTCTCATCGAGAACGACGTCAGAGAGCCGTTGCGTGTCCGCCGTCGTCATTCCCGGTCCCGGCCTCCATCCCAGCGGTTCATCCTGATCGACACCGACCGTGCGTGGGCGTCGAGCCCTTCTGCCCGGGCCAATGTTATGGCAGCCGGGCCGAGAGACTGCAACTGCTCGGCTCCAAGCCTGAGAATCGAGGTGCGCTTGACATAATCAAGCACCGAAAGCCCCGAAGAAAACCGCGCCGAACGCGCCGTCGGCAGGACATGGTTGGACCCACCGACATAATCGCCGATCACTTCGGGCGTGTGCCGGCCAATGAAGATGGCGCCGGCATTGCGGATGCGCCCGGCCAATTCCTCGGCATCGCTGGTGGCAATCTCGAGATGCTCGGCGGCTATCCGGTCGGCCAGCGGGATCGCTGCCTGCCAGTCGGGAACCAGGATAACGGCCCCGAAATCGGCCCAGCTGCGGCGTGCCGTCTCCGAGCGGCTGAGCGTTGAAAGCTGCCGCTCGACGGCGGCCACGACCGAATCGGCAAAGCCCGCGTCGCAGGCCATCAGAATCGACTGGGCACCCACATCGTGTTCGGCCTGAGCCAGCAGATCGGCGGCGATCCAGTCGGGATCGTTGTCAGAATCGGCCATCACCAGCACTTCGGACGGACCGGCGATCATGTCGATGCCGACAGTGCCAAACACCTGCCGCTTGGCTGCGGCCACCCAGGCGTTGCCGGGGCCAACAATCTTGGCCACCGGACGGATGGTTTCGGTGCCATAGGCAAGCGCTGCGATCGCCTGGGCGCCGCCGATCCGGTAGATCTCGTTAACGCCGGCGATGCGGGCGGCGGCGAGCACCACCGGGTTGAGCGCGCCGTCACGCGCCGGCACCACCATGACAATGCGCTCGACGCCGGCCACCTTGGCGGGCACCGCATTCATCAACACCGAACTCGGATAGCTGGCGGTGCCGCCCGGCACATAGAGACCAACGGCCTGGATCGCGGTCCAGCGCGAGCCGAGCTCGACGCCCAGCGCATCGGTGTAGCGGTCATCCTCGGGCATTTGTCGGCGATGATGGCTGGCGATTCGGTCATGGGCCAGTTCAAGCGCCGCGATCACGTCCTTATCGGCCGCCTGGTAGGCTGCCTCGATTTCATCGGCAGTGACCGCCAGTCCGAGGGTGCGGGTGTCGATTCCGTCAAAGCGTTTGGAAAAATCATGCAGGGCCGCATCGCCACGCGCCCGCACTTCGTTGATGATGACGCGCACATCGGTCTCGACGTCTTCGGAGACCTCGCGCTTGGTGGTCAGGAACGCTGCGAATCGGGATTCAAAATCCGATTGCCGGTAATCAAGCCTCAGTACCAATGCCCCTGCCCCTTTGTCATACCAACGTGTCTGCTTTAACCGCTGACCGGATGGCGCGGCTTGAATTTCGTTTCCCAGCCGCCACCGATATCGGCGATTTGCACCTCGATGCAGGCGACGTCGAGCCGGATTGTGGCGTCGCCTGCCAGAACCAGTTCGATAACACCGGCCGGAGCTTCTTCGCCAGCCAGAAACTGCAGCGCAAGCAGCGAATGCACCTTGTCGGTGTCTTTGAGATCAACGCCGCGCGACTTGACCGCATCAACCTGCTTGATCACCAGCACGGCACGCCGGCGCTCAAAGGTTTTCTTGGTTTTCCCCTCTTCCCAGACGAAGCGGTTGGCCTCGAGGGTGAAGCTGCGATCCTTGCCGAAAAAGGCGGTGTCGCCGGTCTTGAATACTGCGTCCTGCAGGCAAGCGGAGATCACGGCCAGATCGGTTTCGTCAAGCGCCATCAGTTTCAGACTGTCCATGAATTCCTCGGATTTTCCAGGTTTGCGATGCCACCCGCCGGAGCATGTGCGAGCGCTTGTTGCACTGCAAGGTAAGTGCGCCAAGGCCAAAGCGCAATGCGGCGATGGTTGAGAGCGTGGCATTTCCCCGGCCCCGCCTCTGCCAAACGCGTCAGCTGCTGATGCGTTCGACGATGGCGCCGCAATTGGTGAGTTTCTCTTCCAGCCGCTCGAAACCGCGATCAAGATGGTAGACCCGGTTGACGGTTGTCTCGCCTTCGGCTGCCAGGCCGGCAATCACCAGCGAGACCGAAGCGCGCAGATCGGTTGCCATCACCGGCGCGCCGCGCAGTTGCGGCACCCCGGTCACCGTCGCCGTCTGGCCCGACAGCGAGATCTTCGCTCCCAGCCGCGCCAGTTCCTGCACGTGCATGAAACGGTTCTCGAAGATCGTCTCGGTGATGTGCGAGACGCCATTGGCACGGCTCATCAGCGCCATGAACTGCGCCTGCAAATCGGTCGGGAAACCGGGAAACGGATCGGTTGTCACATCGACCGGCAAGATATCCCCGCCATTGCGGCGAACGCGGATGCCGCCCGCTTCGGGCGTGATCTCGACGCCGGTGCGGCGCACGGCCAGGAGCGCGTTTTCGAGCAAATCCATCGAGGTGTTTTCGAGCAGCACATCGCCGCCGGTCATCGCCACGGCCATGGCGTAGGTGCCGGTTTCGATTCGGTCGGGCAGCACCCGGTGGCGCGCGCCCGACAGCGATGCCACGCCATCGATCACCAGCGTCGAGGTGCCGGCGCCGGAAATCTTCGCGCCCATGGCGTTGAGGCAGTTGGCGAGATCGACCACTTCGGGCTCGCGCGCCGCGTTCTCGATGATCGTCTGGCCCTTGGCCAGAGTTGCCGCCATCAACAACACATGGGTGGCGCCAACGGAAACCTTGGGAAACACGTAGCGCGCTCCGATCAGCCCCTTGGGGGCGCGGGCGTTGACATAACCGCTTTCAATCTCGATCTCGGCGCCCAGCTGCCTGAGGCCGTCAATGAACAGGTCCACCGGCCGTGTGCCGATGGCGCAACCGCCGGGCAATGAGACCTTGGCTTCGCCCATGCGGGCCAGAAGCGGGCCGATGACCCAGAAACTGGCGCGCATCTTCGACACCAGCTCATAGGGTGCGGTGGTATCGACAATGGTGCGGGCGGTGAAATGCACCGTGCGGGCATAGGCCCCGCCCTGATTCTCGCGCTTGCCGACCACGGCGATATCGACGCCATGATTGCCGAGAATGCGCTGGAGCTGCTCAACATCGGCCAGATGCGGCAGGTTTTCCAACGTCAGCGTGTCATCGGTCAACAGCGAGGCAATCATCAGCGGCAAGGCTGCGTTCTTGGCGCCGGAAATCGGAATGACGCCATTGAGCGGGTTTCCGCCAACGATCCTGATGCGATCCATGCTGTCCTCGTGGGTTTCGGACCGAGCCCCTGTGCTGGCGGCGGGTTCCTGAGAAATTACTGCGGCGCTGTTTAGACCATCCTCGGGAATGCGGCAACACGAAGGACCAGCGTCAGGTTAATCGACTTTGCCACCCTCATCACGGGCAGCCGGCAGGCCGTCGGTCTCGTCGGCACCGCCATCGCGGCGGGCGCGGGTCTGGGATTTGCGCCGCTGCAAATTGGCGCGCAGTTGCTCGGCACGACGCGCGGCGCGGCTGGCAGCCTGGCGTTCTGCTTCGGTCCCGTATTGTGGGGTCCCGTGTTTTGCGGCTTGGGGTTTTGGCGATTTTGTTTCGGTCATGACCAGCCTCCGATAGCGCAAAAACCGCTTGAGGTGAAGAGACAGCGCAATGGGCCGTTAGCCGGCCAGTACCGTTTCAGCCGCATCGCTGAATGCGCGCGGCTTGTCCGGCCCGCCCGCCAATCCACATGGCGCTACGGCGGGGCCGGTTTTCAGGCCCGTGAACCAGTCTCGCACAGGCAATTTCAAAACTGCCTCACCAATCGCCCGTTTGTGCTTGCACTCATATCCAAGCTGTGGCAATAGCGGGCCGCTTCAGTCGTTTTCATCCACTCGGAAACTGCACAAGCGTGACACGGAGACGAATAGGCGCCAAGGCGTCAACATTCCGGATCCGACGCAAAGGGCTGCCGTAGCTCAGGGGTAGAGCACTCCCTTGGTAAGGGAGAGGCCGAGAGTTCGAATCTCTCCGGCAGCACCATTTGTTTTCGTAAGTTACCGATATTGTTATGGTAATCTTGTTTGATGGTGTTTTGATCCACCTTCTCATCCACCTCATCTATGTCGATGACGAGATTGTTTCCACAGCCCCTTGGCGTGTCTCATTGCGGTTCATTCACCCGTGTGCGGGGAACAATTCGAATCCCTCTCTCTCCGCCACATCTTGTCACTAAGTTATTGCTTTATCTGGAATAATCGAAATTATCTTTTTAGGCGTGCACTTCACTTCAATGCTCATTGAATGCATCCAGCAGCTTTCGTCACCATCAGCGATAGGAATCGGCCATACCAGCTAATTGGGGCAGATTGCGCCGTTCCTGATTCAAACTCCTAGGTGCTTGCGGCAAACCTCAGCAGTCGGCAGATCCGCCTCCTGCTCCTTCAATATCCCGATAATCTGCTCTTCCGTGAACCGTGAACGTTTCATCCGTCCGTCTCCTTGTCGTGACGGACTCTACCAAATTCTGGAGGAAGTTTAGGGGCTCAGGTCAATTACTGTCGAGGCGGTCTGCGACGACTCCTTCACGAGGCTCAGACTGAAGCCGTGCGCGAATGGATCAAGCGCGATGAATTGGCCGACGAGCTGTTCGACATGCTCGACGCCGTCGGCAAGGGCTATTCGTTTGCTTACATCATCTGGGACATCTCGGAAGGGCAATGGCGGCCAGACCGGCTGGAATGGCGCGACCCGCGCTGGTTCCGCTTTGATCGAACCGACTGTAAGGTGCGGTTACCCGTGGGACATCTCGATTTCCGATTATAGCTTTTCTCTGAGGGCTTCGTAAGGCGTTTTTCCGTTGTGTGCGCCGTGCGGCCTGTGGAAATTGTAGAAGCGTTCCCATTCGTCCAGTTTGGCTTCGAGATCGACGTCGCCTTTGTAGCTTAGGAGTTGATAGAACTCCTGACCATCCGACATGTGTGACCGTTCGACTTTGCCATTCAATTGCGGTGTGCCGCGTTTGATATATGCATGCCGGATGCCAAGGTCTTCGACGTGCCAATGGAACTTCGCCTGAAACTCATGTCCGTTGTCCGTGCGGATTTCCCGGATCCTGAACGGGAATTTTTCGATGATGTGATCAACGAAGTCGATCGCATTGGCCTGGGTGTGTTTTTCATAGACTTTGAGCGCCCGCACACGCGTCGCATCATCAATCGCGGTATATTGGAACCGCCGTACTTTCTCGCCCTTTTGTCCTATGAATGTCAGGAACTTGACGTCCATCTAGATGTGGTGTCCAGGAACCCGTTTCTGATACCGCTTTGTGTGAACCTTGAGCATCCTTGTTCCGCGCGGCAGCCGGTTTAGACCATGGCGGCGCAAGATGCGCGAAACGGTGGCGTCAGACATCTTGATGTCGTGGTAACGCGCAAGATACCAAACAATCCGCATCGGGCCGAGGTGATATTTGCGGCGCAGATAAAGCACCTTTTCTTCACGCTCAGGGGACGTTCTATTGGCATGCCACTTGGGGATCGGCGGTGCGTTGATCAGACCAGCCTCACCGCGTTCAGCATAAACTTGGCGCCAACGATAGAAACTTGAACGGCCAACACCAAAATAGCGGCATGCTTTCACAACGCTACCAATTTCATCGGCATATCGAAGTATCCGCAATTTGCGCTGTATCTCGCGCTGATCCTTGTTCATAAACATCTCCTTCTTCCCAAATTTGGGAGGCTAAAGGAAATGTCCCGCGAGTAACGGCATATCTACAATAGAAAGTTGCGTGAAATCCGATAAGAAACCCGACAAAGCCAAGGACAAAATCATCTTGCCAGAATCGCGGTGGTAAGCCTTGGTAATGTTGCACAATAGCGATAACGGGGCGTATCGCATTTATTGTATGCTCTGTTGCAAGGCGACGGTTTTGACCGAACATCAAACATTTTCCTTGTGTGCCTTTAAAAGCTGAAGTTGTCCTTTGGGGTTCAATATACCTGAACCCTTGCTACGTGGCGAACGTGGGGGCAGAGTGTCACGGATGAAGATGGCATAGGCCCAGCAACCAAACCAACGCTGATCCTTACCGCAACACAATGCGTCATCGTCCTTGCTCCTCTCAGGAAGCATGGACCAAAGCGCAGTTACACAGAAGACCGGACACTCTCTCCTTCTGTGCTCGCTTGGATCATGAAAAAAACTCCAGCGGCAAACGGTCAAAATTCTTGGAGGCACGTCAATCGGTATCGCACATGAAAAACGAAACCCGCACTTGCCTCTCAATGGAAAATCGGACATCGTCCGCATTTAGCGACAAAGTGCAAAAAACTCGATGAAAACGATCAGCAACACACTAAGGTCTGTCCACCTCTCAATGTCACTTGCTCTCAATTCATGAACAACTCGAGCGAAAAACGCGACACCCTCCTTGAACGGCAAGTCAAAATTCTCGAGGCCATTTCGAGCGCAGCCGATGGCCTATACCTGAATGAGATCAGTGACTTGCTCTCTCTTCCTCGACCGACTGTCTACCGGCTGGTTAATATGCTTGTTGATGTAGAACTCGTAGTTCCGCGAGGAAGCAGTAGAAAGGCGTTCATAATTGGGCCGAGACTAGGTCGATTATTGCAAATGAATTTTGCTGAAAACACTCTGTCGCGAATGGTTTCTCCAATACTGGATGAATTAGTTGATAAACTCAATGAAACGTCTTACGCGTGCCGACTTGTCGGAGCTAAAGTATACGCTATCAATTGGCGCGTGCCAGTGCACGGCGATCGCCGAGGACATTACTATCCAGGCCATCGAATGGCGCCTCATGCAGCCGCGTCAGCAAAGGCAATTTTCGCCTTTCAGGAAGCGAGCCTTATAGAAGAGGCACTCTCCGACGAGCTCGAAAAGTTTACAGAATTCACCAAAATTGAAATCGCTGAAATATTAAACGATTATGCCGAAATTCGTGCCAAGGGTTATTCTGTTTGCGATGAGGAATTAAACCGAGGAATGCTGGCTTATGCCTGCCCGGTATTTACGAACGGAACAAAGGAGGTGTTCTATAGCGTTGCGATGACTGCCTCTTCCAATAGATTGGTGAACAATTCTGTTGACGACATCGTCGGTCATCTATCCGAGGCCGCGAACAAATTCGCGCGACGCCTGAATTTAGGAAATTCGCGTTAAAGTAGGTTGGTAATCGCGCGATATGTTGAAATGTTTTGCAGCCTGACGCCGGCTCATTGCTTCAGAACAAGCCAGACGGACCTTCAGATACAATTCCACGGTATAGATCCCCTAGCCCTCCTGTGTTCGTCACAGAAGGATAAATAGGTGGTCGCCTGTGATTTTCCCGTAAGTATCTGACGGGGCGCCTTTATTCTGGTTTCCAAAGTATCAGGAATCGCAAGGTTTCGTGCTGAACCCCACCAAAACCTTGCGATTTCTTACGCGCCCGCACTTAAGGGATTCCCATCGCCGCCGGGTCGTGGTCCACTCTTAAAGCGCCGTACGTTTAATCGGACGCATATCCAGCTGCTTTGAGATAGTTCCAGTGGCGTGCCCCCATCAGGTGGTCCGGTTTGATTGTTAGTGCATCATGGGCGTGAAGTGCCCCCCAATTTTGGTCCAGCTGGAGCTGGAATTTTCCGGGGTTATGGCTCATGCCGGCGGGGGTGCCGATGAGCCGTTCATGAGCGAAATCGGTACCTTGTTGCCGATCGCGCTGTGTGGCCGGAATTCGTTATAGTCTCTACGCCAATCCTCCAATTTTGAACGAGCGTCGTCAAGGCTCATGAACCAGTGTGTGTTCAGGCACTCCGCCCGAAACTTGCCATTGAAAGATTCGATGAAGCTGTTGTCCGTTGGCTTTCCAGGCCGGGAGAAGTCGAGGGCGACACCCTTCTGGTAGGCCCACAGATCAAGGTCACGAGAGATAAACTCGCTGCCATTGTCGACCCTGATCGATTGCGGATAGCCAACCGTTCGGCATACGCGTTCCAAGGTTTGCACCACATCTTCTCCCTTGTAGTTGAACCGTGGATCAACCACGGGGGAGAAGCGGGAAAAGGTATCAACAACCGTCAAAATGCGCATTTTGCGACCAGTCGCCAACTGGTCATGAACGAAATCCATTGCCCAGACCTGGTTGGAATGGGTTGCGTCCTTCCGGTCTTCTCTGAGCTTCGCCTTCACACGGCGCTTGGGCACCTTGTTGCGGAGTTGCAAGCCCATCTCCTTGTAAAGGCGATAGATCCGGGTTGACCGGCCATCCATCCCGCCTGAGCAGGACATGGACACGCCGGTAGCCATAGCGAACCCGCGTCTGGCAGATGTCCTTGATGCGCAGCTTTAGTTCGGCCTGCTCGCAACGCTTCGACTTGTAAACGTAGAGGGACCGGTCAATCTGCAGCGCCGAGCAAGCTCGGCGTGTCGAGACCTTCCAGTCGCCTATCACCTTGTCCACAAGTTCCCGCTTGCGGGCAGGCCTCAAAGCTTTTTTGACAGCACGTCCTGGAGCATGGCTTTGTCGAGCGACAGGTCCGCAACGATCTTCTTCAGCCTGTTGTTCTCATCTTCCAGCTGTCGCAGCCGCTTCATCTCCGACGGCATCAGGCCTGTATACTTCTTGCGCCAATTGTAAAACGTAGCGTCAGAAATCCCGGCCTTTCGGCACACGTCAGCGACAGCGGCTCCTTCTTCAGCCTGCTTCAAGACAAAGGCTATTTGCGCTTCGGAAAACTTAGATGCCTTCATGGAACTCTCCTTCTGTCCCCACAGGGATCATAATTGGAAAATTCCAGCTTCAAATGGTCCAATTTATTGGGAGCACGTCAGGCGTCTGGTCCATCGGGACAATGCTTTCCGGCGCGGGCGGGCGGTAGCCCAGAGCGCTATGCGGCCTGACGGTGTTGTAGTGGATACGCCATTGCTCGATCAGGATTTGCGCCTCCCTTAGGCTGTAGAAGATTTCGCCGTTCAGCAGCTCGTCGCGGACCCGGGCGTTGAAGCTTTCGCAGTATCCGTTCTCCCATGGTGAGCCTGGCTCTATGTAGGCCGTCTTGGCTCCAACAGCTGCAATCCAATCCCGCACTTTCTGGGCGATAAATTCCGGCCCATTGTCCGACCGAATGTATTCCGGCGGGCCGCGCAGGATGAATAGGTCTGTCAGAGCATCCAGCACGTCCGTTGAGTTGAGCTTGCGGTCCACGCGGATCATGAGTGCCTCCCTGGTGTATTCGTCGATGATATTCAGCGTCCGATAGACGCGGCCGTCAGCGGTTCGATCCTGGACCAAGTCGTAGGACCAGACGTGGTTTGGCCGTTCCGGTCTGAGACGCACACATGATCCGTCGTTCAGCCAAAGCCGTCCCTTTTTCTTCTGCTTTTGTGGCACTTTCAGCCCTTCACGCCGCCAGATGCGCTCAACCCGCTTATGGTTTACCTGCCAGCCCGCGTTGTTCAGCAGACCGGTGACCATGCGATACCCATAGCGCCCGTACTTGTCGGCCAGTTCGATGATATCATCGGTCAGCCGTTGAACTGATGCGGTGGATGCCCCCACCCAGCGGCATCGGGTATACCAAGACGGTTCTATATTCACCGAGCGGAGGGCGCATCAATGACATCGAAGATCAGCATTCTGGCAATCGACTTAGCAAAAGGCAGCTTTCAGGCTTGTGCGGTCGGATCTGATGGGAGGGTACTGTATAATCGGGCACTGTCTCGGAACCGGTTGGCGACGCTTCTGGGCGAGCAGCCGGCCTGTGTAGTCGCGATGGAGGCATGCGCCACGTCGCATCACTGGGGCCGGATGGCGCAGTCTCACGGTCATGAAGTGCGTCTGGTGCCGGCGGCGTATGTGAAACCGTTCGTCAAGCGCCAGAAGAATGACCGCGCGGACGCGGAGGCTATCGCAGAGGCGGCCATGCGCCCGACCATGCGTTTCGTGGCAGTGAAGAGTGCCGAAACCCAAGGCCGTGCTGTGGCGTTCCGCACCCATCAATGCTTGGTCCGGCAGCGCACGCAGCTCATCAACGCGCTCCGCGGACATCTGGCCGAATTCGGGCTGGTGGCGCCGAAGGGACCGGCGAGCCTGAAACTACTCGAGAATGCGTTGGCGGACGAGAGCAGCGACCTGCCTGACCCGGTTCGTGAGATGGGGGCGGTTTATCTCGAGCAGATCGCGCGGCTGACCGACGTGATCGAACGGCTGGCAAACGAGTTGGAAGATACATCGAAGACAGATTGTGAGTTGCGGCGGCTTTGCACCATCCCCGGGATCGGCCCCGTGACGGCAGGCGCCGTGGCGGCGTTTGCGCCCGACCTCGACACTTTTGACAGTGGGCGGAACTTTGCGGCCTGGCTCGGCCTGGTGCCACGGCAGAGGTCCACGGGGGGCAAGGCCAGGCTGGGGTCGGTCAGCAAGATGGGGCAGACCGACATCCGCCGACTGCTAATCGTCGGAGCGATGAGCGTGATCCGCTGGGTCGTCCGAAAGGGTGGCAGTTCGAATCGCTGGCTCGCTGCTCTCGTAGCACGCAAGCCAAGGATGGTCGCGGCCGTTGCGCTGGCGAATAAGATGGCCCGAATGATCTGGGCCATGTCGACCAAGCAAGAGAATTATCGAATGGCGTGACCTGAAACCGAGAAGGGAAAAGGCACGACATGGCCGCAAGGCCGGGGTGAGCGATCGACGAGGAGTACGCGACACGGACTTCGAAGTTCAAGGCAGGGAAATTCAGACCCGGGGCTCGAGCGCTTGCAGCTCTCTGAACCGATGTGAACCCAGCTTTCCGAACAGCATACCGGCCCGTGGCGTCATCGAAGGCCACAACCTGAGGCCTGACACACGTCCGATCGAAGACCCCGCCGAAAAATCGAAGATAAAGCTTGCCAAACAGGGGGCATCCACACACGCCCCGGGTGTGCTGGAGGCTATTTGGTTTAAGTTATGCTGCCATGTCTTCTCTTTCCAGAGCGGCGTAGAAGTTTGCTTCGGCTTCTGCTGGTGGGATGTTTCCGATCGGTTCCAGTAGGCGGCGATTGTTGAACCAGTCGACCCATTCGAGGGTGGCGTATTCGACGGCTTCAAAGCTCCTCCCTGGGCCACGACGATGAATGACTTCCGCTTTGAACAGGCCGTTGATTGTCTCGGCCAATGCATTGTCATAGGAATCCCCGACGCTGCCGACAGAAGGTGCGATTTTGGCTTCGGCCAGCCGTTCCGTGTATTTGATCGATAGATATTGCGACCCACGGTCCGAATGGTGAACGAGTTTGTCCTGTGCCGGTCTGCGTTGATGAATGGCCTGCTCCAAAGCATCCAGAACAAACCAAGCATTGGCTGTGCGGCTTGCCCGCCATCCGACAATCCGGCGCGCAAATACATCGATGACGAAAGCGACGTAGACAAAGCCCGTAATTACCCACCCCCGAATTCGTGATTTCCGGTTCTTCTACCGGCCTATGCCAGGACGGATGCGATGACCTGGAAGGGGTTTGCGCCTTTGAGGCGGGCGGTGTCGATGGTCGTGCGTACATCCGCCTCGGCTTGGGCGGCCCACATGGCGCGATATCCGTTTGTCACCTTTCGCTGAATGACCCATGGACGGAGCTTTCGCTCAGATGTGTTGTTGGTGACATCGACTTCTCCGGGATAGTCGCAAAACGTCAGCAGCTGATCGCGGGCCCGCCCGATCTTGGCCTGGAGCTTTTGGGCCAGGTCGCACGAAGTCGGGGCGCATAGAAGCCCGGCAAGCTGTTTATCGAATTTGCGCTTCTTGCTTGCGACGGTAGACGCAGCGAATGTGCTTATGGCTCTGGCGAAATCAAACACACGGCCAAACCAAAGCTGGAAGCGAAGAGGGAGATCATCCTCGCCATGTTCCAGCGCAAAGGCTGTATCACGCGCCAAATGTGCAAGGCAGGTTTGATGTCGATGGCCGTGAGATTGCTGGGCTGAATACCGATCAGATATCCATACCTCGGGGACATGGCCGCCCATGGTCTCGTGAACGACCCGTGCTGCACGGGAGTAATCGGGCTGGTGGACAACAGCATCCTTGCAATGAAAAACCCAGTGTTGGGCATTTGTGCCCTCGATACGCACACCGGTTTCGTCGCTGGCGACAACGCGGGCGGCTCGAAGGCTGGCCTTGGCGGCCTGTGCTGTGGCCTGGAAGCTCGGACGGGAGCGGGAAAACATGTTCATGATCGCGCCCTCGCTCACATTAAGGCCGAAGATATCCATGAACACACCGCTCAGGCGTTCGTAAGACAATGCATGGAAACTCTTGAGGTAGATCGCCAGCGCGTGAATGCCTGGCCCGAACGGCGTTGCGGTTGCCACGGCAGGTGCGGTGGCTTTTGTTGTCGTGCCGCATTGCGGGCAATGACAGGAAAAACGCCGATGCCGGGTGACATGAGGACGGATCGCAGGAATATCGATCTCGTCATAGGCCCCGGCCAGCACCATCGTATCATCACCGGAAAACGCATGGCCGCATCTCTTGCAGGCGGTCGGTTCATGATCGCGAAACATGTCGGCAAAATCCGCCAGCACCCTATTGTGGGGTTCATGCCCGGGCTTGGCTCCACCCGGTCGTGAGTTGACGCGTTTCTCTTTCTTGTCCGTCGAGGGCGGCTTGGAAGACGTCCGAGAATCCTTGGAAGGCCGTTGGAGCCGAAGCACCATCTCGATCAATTCGTCCTTGCTCAGCTGCTGCAAATCAGTCCGATCCATATCATCATGGATTCAGACATTGTGGTGCATGGCAAGGGGGTGGGTAATTACCAAAGCCCTGCCACGTCGCGAGTGGAGTAAGAAGCGCAGATGCGCTTCTCCTCCCCGAACCGTACTTGCACCTTTCAGCGCATACGGCTCTCCATTCAAGCTTGGCCCATGGCCATAGCAACATCATGGTAATGCGACGTGACGGTACTGCGGTCTTCAATCCGGAAGATGTACGGATTCGTCTCCGGATTGCGCCACCGGAATTGCGCCTTGGGGCTTGAGACAAGCCGTTTCAACGCTTTTCCGACGGGGTCACCGCGTTCAGTCCGACCAAACACGAGCCAGGTTTTCGCCTTGCCCGGTTCCGGGACCCGGTACCATTTCCGCATCAAGGGTTTGATGCGAGATCGGTATTTATGGCCCAGCCAATGCGCCATTTTCCAGAACACGACATGATCGATGCGCCGGAATACGTACGCCGTGAAGTCGGTGAACTTGTAGAACGCCGCCCATCCCACCAACTGGCGGTTCAGACTGGCGATCATGCCGACCGTACTGACACTATGATTGCCGGAAAGGGTTTCGGTAAGCCTGCGGACAAACCCCTTGGCCTTTTCCTTGGGTATCGTCGTGACGATGGACATCCGTCCATGCGCCCCACGCTTGCGGATGATCCGGTGCCCCAGAAAAACGAAGCCGTCATTGACGTGTGTGACATGGGTCTTCTCCATGTTCAGCGTCAACTTCAGTTCACCTTCCAGAAACGCCCGGCACTCCTCACGGATTTCCTCTGCCTGAGCCTTGGTTCCTTTTACGATCACGACAAAGTCGTCAGCGTATCGGCAATAGGCAACGGCAGGTTTCCATTGCCGGTTCTCGCGAGCCGTGATGGGCCTGCCTTGCTGGATGCCGAAGTTCCATGCCCAGCGATCCTTACGAGCCTTTTTGTTCAGATATTTCGCCTCCAGCCACATATCAAACTCGTGGAGCATGATGTTGGACAGGAGCGGTGACAGAACGCCACCTTGCGGAACACCCTCGCTTGAGGCTGTGAACAGGCCACGGTCGATGTGGCCTGCCTTCAGGAACCGCCAGAGAAGATCAACGAGCCGTCCGTCCTGCACCCGTCGCCGCACGCATTTCAGAAGCAGCTTGTGATGGACCGTGTCGAAGTAGCTGGCGAGATCACCTTCGATGACCCAGCGGCCCCTCGTCGTGTCGGCTCCATCCTGAAGCTGTATCCTCACGGTGCGGACGGCATGGTGCACGCTCCGTTCCGGCCGGAAGCCATAGGATAAACGATGGAAATCGCTCTCCCAGATCGGCTCCATGGCCATCAGCATGGCGCGTTGAACGATACGGTCCGTCAGGGTCGGAATACCCAGTGGTCGTAGCTTGCCATTGGCTTTCGGAATATAGACGCGCTTGACCGGCTGGGGGCGATAACTCTCCTCCAGCAGGCTTGTCCGCAGGTCGTCCAGATGCTGATCCAGTTTGACCTGCAGTCTTTGCTTATCCATTCCGTCTATGCCCGGCGTTCGTGCGCCACTTGACGCCAAAACGACACGAGCGGCCTCGGCAAGCCATTCCCGGTTAGCAATCAGCCGAAGAAGCCGATCAAACCGTCGGTTTGGATCGCGTTCGGCCCATGTTGCGAGCTTGTGCTGCATTTCGCTGATTATCAAAGGTCTTCACCTCGCTTGGTCAGATAGTTTGCACTTCAAGCAGCTTGAACTGTTCCCCTTCGCCATGTGACAGGCTTTCCCTGCCGCGGACTACTATGAGAACTCCGCCAACATGATGGACATCAGGGCCAACTCCCTTGCGACGCAGAACATCGTTGTCATTCCATCATGCCTTCCCTCGTTCATATGCTGGACGTCTGCGTATTGGTGAGGCTGCCGGTCGCAGTCTTTTCCCTTGCTTTCCGCAAGTCGATGCCGATGCCATGGTCTGGCTGTATTCTCCCCATGGCTGCCACGGACAACCTACGTATTCGTCCGTGTTGGGATAACGCTGGCGTACATCTCACGCGCCATCATCAGCATTTCACCTGTTAAGCCGTGTAGGCGAAGGCGACATTCCAGCCCTCAGATGCGGGTTAACCGGTTCGTGTTCCTCAACCTTCCAATACTTCAGCCTCGGGAACCATCTCGACGTAACGGCTTCGCCTCAATCCCCTTTACCTGCGGGCTACGTCACCCTGCCAGTTGACGGCAGGTCACCGCCGCTTGGGCTCATGCCCCTTACAGCAGAGGGCAGGCAATTATTCGCATCCTCCTTTCTCTTTTGCATTCCAGTCATATGCCTCCCCGATTGGGGCGAGGCGCACCATAGGTGAAGTCCGAAACCCACAGTCTGTTTGGTGCGGGGGCTTTGAACTGGCGGTTAACCCGGTCAAGCGGGCTCGGAGCAGTCTTGTCCGAGAACGTCGTGCGGATCGGCTTTCCTCGAATGATACCCTGCAAGTTCATAGCCCTCATAAGCCTGGCGACACTGCAGCGGGCCACGTCAAAGCCCTCACGCTTCAATTGCCGCCAGACTTTGCGAACACCATAGACGCGGAAGTTCTGTTCGAAGACACGACGTATCTCGATCTTCAGGCTGATATCGCTGCGGGCGCGGATCGATAGGCAATCCACATCCAGGCGTTTGGCTACATTCTCGTAGTAGGTTGAAGGGGCAATCGGCAGCAGCCTGCAGATCGGCTCGACCCCGAACACACCTCGGTGTTCGTCGATAAACGAGATCATCGCTTGAAGGGGCGGTCGAGCTCCGCCATCGCGAAATATGCAGAGGCTTTGCGCAAAATCTCGTTGGCCTGGCGAAGCTCGCGGTTCTCCCGCTCAAGAGCCTTCATCTTCTCGGCCACATCGCTCGGTGCGCATTCCGGAGTATCCGGCCGGCCATTCCGATAACATCCGGCCACCTAAACCGGGGTATCCGGCCACCCTTATATAGCGGCTGCGAGGCCTGATGATTTGGTTATCAGGATTGGATGCTTTCGTCACCTGTTCCGAGTTTGGTTTTCCTCATGCTCTGGCCGTCGAGTTCGACGCGATAGGCGTTGTGTACGAGGCGATCGAGAATGGCATCGGCGAAGGTGGGTTCCCCGATCACGTCATGCCAGGTGTCGATGGGCAATTGGCTTGTGATCAAGGTTGATCCAACCTCGTATCTGTCCTCGACTATTTCCATAAGGTCACGACGCTGACTGGCATTGAGGCGATCCGGTCCCCAGTCGTCCAGGATTAGCAGTTGAGTTTTGGTAAGGGCCTTGAACAGACGCGGAAAGCGTCCGTCACCATGGGCCAGTTCCAATTCATCAAAGAGACGTGGCATGCGCTTGTACAGCACAGTGATACCGTCTCGGCAGGCGGCTTGCGCCAGAGCGCAGGCCAACCATGTTTTGCCAACGCCGCAGGGGCCAGTGATCATCAGGTTGCGCTTGTCCTTGATCCAGCGCCCGGTCAGCATCTGCTGGAACATGGCTTTGTCGAGGCCGCGCCGCGACTTGTAATCCACGTCCTCCGGCGAGGCACCGACGTGGCGCAGTTTTGCTGTACGCATGCGGCTTTCAAATCGCCTCGTCTCACGACTGGCGGTCTCTCGATCAATGAGCAGCCCAAGCCATTCAGCGTGGCTAAGCCCGGCTGTGCCGTCCTGTTTTTGCATCTCGGCAAAGGCTTCTGCCATGCCGTCGAGCCTGAGTGTTTTGAGCTGATCCAGCGTTGGGTGATCAAGCATTCTCTATCCTCTTCAATGGAAGTAATCCGCACCACGGATATTGGGGTGAGTGATCGCAGGGCCGTCCGTGGTGGGTTCGCGGCGCTGACGGTCCAAACCATTCTTCAGAATGGAATGCAGGGATGTGTAGGAGTGGGCGTTGATCTCAAGCGCACGCAAACAGGCGGCATCCAGGCGCTCCCGCCCGAAGGTCTTGGCCAGCCGTAAAACACCGAGGCACGTTCTGTATCCTTGTTCGGGATGTTTGCGCTGGCGCATGATCACATCGACAAAGACCTCAACATTTGGGCCGATGCGCACAGCTTGCCCGCGGATACGCTGTGGCGTCCAATCCTCGCGGAAGCGATGATGGGCGGGCATGTGATCGCGGATCGTGGAGTGCTGGCGATTGCCCGAGGTTCTGGCGTGAGAGGCAACGCGTTGCCCATTAAAGTATACCTCTACGGTGCGTGCGGTGATCCTTGCCCATAGTTTTTGCTTCAGCAACTGATGCGGCACCGAGTAATAATGGCGGCCAATATCGACATGGTAATCGAGGCCCGCGCGGCACTGCTTCCATTCGGCATAAACATAGGCCTCCATAGACAAGGGCTTCAGAGCGGGCCGATCCAGGCGTTCAAACAGATCGCGGCGGCTTGCACCAAGATGGCGACTGACTTTGCCGTTGAGCTGATCCAGCAATGGCCGGATGGCAGCGTTCACCTCATCAAGGCCAAAAAAGTGCTGGTTGCGCAGCCGCGCCAAAATCCAGCGCTCGGCCAGCAAAACAGCGCCTTCCACCTTTGCCTTGTCTTTCGGCTTTCCAGGCCGCGCCGGAACGATGGCGGTATCGTAATGTGCCGCCATATCACCATAGGTGCGATTGATCTCAGGATCATAAAAACAGGCCTTGGTGACGCCTGCCTTGAGATTGTCTGGAACCAGCTGCGCAGGCACGCCACCGAAGAACTCAAAGGCACGCACATGGCTGGATACCCAGTCCGGCAGGCCCTGTGTCCAGCTGGCTTCGACATAGGTGTAATTGGACGCTCCCAGCGTCGCGACAAAGATTTGTGCGGTGCGCACCTCTCCCGTTTTGGGGCAGACAACATCAACTGTCGGGCCCGCGTAATCGACAAACAGCCGCTCGCCTGCAGGATGACGCTGACGCATCACCGGAGACAGCTTGCCTTCCCAGCGGGTGTAGAGCTCACAGTATCGGCTATAGCCGTATCCATCGTGATGAACCCCGCGATACTCCTCCCACAGCAGCGACAGCGTCACGCCCTTGCGCCGCAACTCGGCATGCACATGCGCCCAGACAGGCTGAGGAACCGCGCGACGGACATCGCCGGGGCAAACGGGAAACAGGCGGTTCTCAAGGTCGGCGTCCGACAGATCAGCAGACAGAGGCCAGCTCAAACCTTCCAGATCAGCGCGCCGAAAATATTCCGAAATCGTCGCACGGGCCACGCACAGGCTTTGCGCCACCTGGCGGCCTGAAAATCCATCCGCCCGAAGCCGCAGGGCTTCCCTTATCTTCCGCATAGGCAATCTCTTCATAAAGGGCTCTCTCCATCCAAAGGAACGGAACAGTAGCCCTGTTACAGATCGCCTCGCAGCAGCCTAAACTGGGTTGAAATGGGGGTGGCCGGATGCCCCGGAATCCCCGGCCGGATCAAATCGGAATGGGTGGCCGGATGCTATCGGAATCAGTGGCCGGATCGCCCCGGAATACGCAGCTCGGCACGCCTGCTCGTTTGCCGCTGTCGACCTCGGTCTTCTTGACCCAGTCGTGCAGCGTGGCTGGTGAGCAGCCGATCTTGGCAGCGATAGATGAAACGGCGGCCCAGCGTGATGGATGCTCGGCTTCATGGTCCAGCACCATGCGAATGGCACGGTTGCGGACCTCAGGTGAAAACTTGTTCGTTGTCTTGCTCATAATGGCTCCACTCTCTCAGAAGTTGGAGCCTCCGGCAAACTCGGGGCGGTTCACGTTCTTCATCTGCCCGGCCCTGTGGCACCTTGCGCTGTGTGGATCGGTGTTGTCCGAGCGTGCGGCAGGCGCGGCGTTCCGATACGCCAAGCTCCCGCCGCACATGGTCGATGCACTTGCGACGACGCGAAGGGCTTAGAAGTTTCCCTTTGCCGCCTCGGTCAGGATGAGTTTGTCCAGTGTCAGGTCAGACACCGCCCGCCGAAGCCGCTGGTTCTCCTTCTCCAGCTCTTTCAGCCGAGTGAGTTGAGATCGCTGCATCCCGCCATAGAGCTTCCGCCATCGATAAAACGTCTGCTGTGTCACGCCGATCTGGCGCACCGCGTCAGCAATCGTCGCACCTTGCCCTTGCAGAACTTCAACCTGCCGAAGCTTCGATACAATCTCTTCCGGCTTCTCTCGTTTTCCAGCCATCGCTGATCCTCCAATTTGAGGGATAATCTATCCCAGTTGGTGGACCACTTTCAGGGGGCAACTCCAGGGGTCAGGATTGCATGCCGATTGACACTATCGTGCTTTTCTCCATCACAAGGGAAATATTGCACCACCAAAATCCGGGATCAAACGTTTAGGCTGAAGATGCAGGAAACTGGGCCCGGAGTTCCGCTGTTGAGCGAACCACCATGTTCGCGTCAACCCCAACTGATACGAACATGGCTCCCTCATCGAGCCAACGATGAGCGTCAGAAGGGATCGGCGCAAGGATACCAGCAACTTTGCCGGCGGAATTGATTCGCCGGATCGCCTCTGAAATTAATGCCTTCATATCAGGATGGTCAGGTCGTCCGAGATAACCAACCGACGCCGCGAGGTCTGAGGGACCGATAAAGACGCCGTCCACTCCTTCTGTTGCCGCGATGTCCTCCAAATTGTCCAATGCTTCCCGTGTTTCCACCTGGACAAGAACGCAGATCTCATCTGCAGCTTCCTGCGTGTAATTTTTCACGCGGCCAAACCGAGACGCTCGCATAGATCCGGCCACCCCTCGGTTACCCAACGGTGGGTATCTGGTCGCCTTCACCGCCAGTTCCGCTTCATGATGGTTTTGCACGAAAGGTATCAAGAAGCTTTGGAATCCCAGATCCAGCAGACGCTTCAGAATGACGGGATCATTCCACGGGGGGCGCACAATCGGTGCTGTATGACGGCAGTCAACAGCCTGCAATTGTCTCAGCACATCTCCAATTTCATTTGGCGCATGTTCCATATCCAATAGGATCCAATCGAACTCAGCATCCGCGATTATCTCTGCAATAAAATCAGAGCCAAGATTGGTCCACATTCCGATTTGCGGAATGCGCTTTTCCAGTGCTCGTTTGAAACGATTGCGTCTAATTTCCATCTCTACTGCCTGCTTCCTTCAATGCTCTCTAGAGTTTTAGATCACATTACGGTTCTAAAATTGCGGTACTCATTGGGAATAAGATGTTTAGTGAATTTCTGGCTCCGGCAAGATTTCCACTCCTTCCAAAAAATCAAAATCGCAACCAAGGTGTGCCTGCGTCACATGTCTGGTGAACATCCCCGCGAAACCACGAGATGAAGAGGGAGGAGGGCTCGAAGATGAAGACATACGCTCTGCGATCACAACATCAGGAACGAGCAAGTTCAGCGAACGAGCTTCAACATCGACGGAGATTAGGTCGCCGTTTCGAACTGCGGACAAAGGCCCTCCGACATGAGCCTCTGGAGAGACATGAAGTATGCACGCCCCATAACTCGTACCACTCATTCGCGCGTCAGATATCCGTAACATGTCGCGAACCCCCTTGTGCAGTAGCTTTCGTGGTATCGGCAGCATCCCCCATTCCGGCATGCCGGGCCCACCAACTGGGCCCGCATTCCGGAGGATCAGCACATGGTCAGGTGTCACGTCTAAATCAGGATCGTTGATTGCCTTAGCCATGTCGTCGTAGTTATCGAAAACCAACGCTGGGCCTGTATGTCTTAAAAGCCTCGCTTCGGCGGCCGCCGGCTTCATCACGCAACCGTTTGGTGCTAGGTTGCCGAACAGCACCGCAGTACCCACTATGGATGAGATCGGTTTGTCGAGTGGCCTGATGACGTCGTTGTCAAAGACCTTTGCTCCGACCAAATTCTCTCCAAGCGTCCTACCCGAGATGGTCTTTTCATCGAGATGAAGAAAAGGAGAAAGAACATTTAGAAGAGCGCGAGTGCCACCGGCAATATGAAAGTCCTCCATTAGCCATGCGCCGGATGGTCTCAGATTTGCAATCACAGGAGTGGTTCTTGCGGAAATGTCGAAGTCGTCCATAGTCAAGGATACTCCAGCGCGACCCGCCATGGCGATTAGATGAATGATGGCATTAGTCGAACCCGCGATCGCATTATGAACCACTAGCGCGTTCTCGAACGACCTCCGTGTGAGAATTGTGCTCGGGGTGACGTCATTCCAGATCATTTCGACGATACGCCGCCCACAGGCAGCCGACATACGTGGATGCGCCGAATCACCCGCAGGAATCGAAGAGGCCCCGGGAAGGCTCAGGCCAAGAGCCTCTGTGATGAGAGTCATGGTCGAAGCAGTACCCATCGTCATACATGTTCCGTGCGATCTGGCAATACCGGCCTCAATATCTCTCCAGTCCCCCTCGGAAATGTTACCTGCCTCCTTTTCAGCCCAGTATTTCCATACATCGGAACCCGATCCGACAATCTTCCCGTTGACATGCCCTCGCATCATCGGACCGGCCGGAAGGAAGATCATCGGAAGATTCATACTGACCGCACCCATAACGGTCGCTGGCGTAGTTTTGTCGCAACCTCCCATAAGCACAACCCCGTCTACCGGATGGCATCGAAGCAGTTCCTCAACTTCCATCGCCAGCAGGTTGCGATAGAGCATCGTCGTGGGCTTGACAAAATTCTCCGACAGCGACATCGCGGGCAATTCGAGTGGAAAACCACCGCCCTGGAGTACCCCGCGCTTCACGTGTTCCACGCGATTGCGGAAGTGAGCGTGGCAAGGGTTTATGTCGCTCCACGTATTGATAATTGCCACGACCGGTTTGCCAAGAAAATCATCCGTGTCGTAGCCCATTTGCATCGCACGAGAGCGGTGGCCAAAACCGCGCAGATCCTCTGCCGCGAACCAGCGACTACTCCTAAGGTCTTTGGATTTGCGGCGCTCTACCATCTTTCTCTCCTCACCAAATAACGTCGTTTCGAATCTGAATCAGGCTTCCTTGTAACTGCGGCCGGAGACGATCATACCTACGACCTCATCGCTGGTTGTTTCCCGAGTATTTACAACCGAGATAAGTTCTCCATTTTTCATCACTGCAATACGATCAGCAATTGCGAAGACATGTTCGAGATTGTGACTGATGATGAGTGTTGACAATTCTCGTTCCCGAAGGGTTACGATCAGATCGAGAACTTTGCGTCCTTCATCAACACCGAGCGCGGCCATCGGCTCGTCCATGATGAGCAAGTGCACCTCATTCAACAGCATGCGAGTGATGGCGACCGCTTGCCTTTGCCCGCCTGACATTGCTTTCACAGGTTGGTCGAGCGACGGCAATCGCAGATCTACTCGGCGGAGCAATTCCTCCGTTAACCTCCGCATTTTGGCGTGGTCAAGTCCCTTGAAGATACCAAGACGACGGCGCGTTAGCTCCTGTCCGAGGAAAATGTTCTCCGGAACATTGAAGACCTCAACAAGTCCTAAGTGTTGATGCAGCGTTTCTATTCCAGCCGTTCGGGCATCGCTGGGACCAAGGAACCTTATCGGCTGACCGTCTATCTCTATGGCACCCCTGTCCGGAGAGATGACGCCAGACAGCATCTTTATAAGAGTTGATTTCCCTGCGCCATTGTCTCCCACAAGGGCAACAACCTCGCCCCTGTGGATTTTGAGGTCAACCTCGCTGACGGCTTTGAGACCGCCATAACTCTTAGAGATCGACTTAGCATGAAGAAAGGTTTTCGTTCCTTTCGGAGCCTCCCAATCATTCGCTTTCATACCTTCCTCCCTCGCTATTTAGAAACTACGCAGCTAGATCTGCGAAGGCCTCATCTTCATGCCTGATTCCGGATCCCAGAACTCGGCGAGGTTTTCCGCATTTATGAAGGGAGACTGGAAAACAATACGTTTGTCGACCGGTTCATCACGCAGAATTTTGGCGACAACCTCGACACCTTCGACACCCATCGGGCTGTTGTGGAAAGTTCCGAATATTTCGCCTTTCGCGATCGCATGCATGATATCTGGTTGCACACCGTCATATCCGGTAATCCAAATATCCCTCTCGCGACCTGCTTCTCGAACCGCCTGAAGTACGCCGAGCGCCATTTCGTCATTATTACAGTAGACGGCATCGATATCTCGTTGACTATTCAGAAATTCTTCCATCTTTCGCAGTGCAAGGCCCCGCTCATAGTTTGCAACGGCATGACCGACTATCTCAATTTCCGGGTTTTTATCGATTACGGAACGCCATCCACGAGTTCGCTCCTCATTAACAAACGATCCAGTTTTCCCCTCTATAAGGATCACTTTGCCCTTGCCGTTAAGCTTTTCTGCATAGATGTGGCCAGCTCTGGTGGAAGTCCCCAAATTGTCGGTGGCAAGATGCGCCGTCCATTCAACACTACTTGCTAACGAAGAACTTAGTACTACTAAAGGAATTCCCGCTTCGTTAATCTGTTTTACAGCGGGTGTGATTGCATCAGCGTAGTAGGTGTTGATGATAATGGCATCCATACGCCGCACCACCAGATCCTCTATGTCCTGAACTTGTTTTGAAGGTCGGTCATTGGCATCCACAACCGATAGCTCGAAGCCGTGCTTTGCCGAAGTTTCTATTACACCGCGACGCTGCGCCACCATCCATTCATTGGCGGCAAGACTGGTCGAATAGCCCACCCGCATACCTTTGAGTGATGATTCCGCCAAGGCGCTGTTTAGAATGACTGGCATCGCCAGGCCAGCTCCAACCATTCCTCCCAATAAGGTGCGACGGGATACAGTTTTTGATTTATCAGTCATTTCTTTCCTCCAAGTTATTGGTTTATTTCAAGACTTTCTGCCGCATTTCACTCATCAGGACAGCGATCACGATGATCACACCCTGAAGGAACATCTGGAGGAATGGTGATATCCCCACCAGGTTGAGCGTATTTCCCAAAATTGCCAGTACGAGAACGCCAATTACCGTTCCTCCAAGACTGCCGATGCCACCCGTGAATGTCGTTCCCCCAATCAACGTTGCGGATATCGCATCCAGCTCCATGAGGTGTCCGGCGTTGGGTTCCGCGACGGTCAGTCGACTCACAAGTATAATCCCTGCCAAAGCGGAGAGCAGGCCACTAAGCATGTATATGCGGAGCGTAACTCCTTTGACGTTGATGCCAAAAAGCTTGCAAGCTTCTTCGTTAGCCCCAATCCCGTACACATGGCGGCCGAATTGCGTTTCGCGCATGACTAAGATCATGCAGATGAAGGCAGCGACTGCGATAACGACCGGGGTGGGGAACGGGCCAACGTATCCAGAACCGATAAAACTGAACCATTTCGGAGGATCGCGAACGACGATATTGGACCCTTCCGTGTACATGTATACAATTCCACGCCCTGAAATGAGCATCGCTAGAGTGGCTATGAAAGGTTGCAAGTTGAATCGGGTTATAAGAAATCCGTTGACAGCTCCAAGAAGGAGTCCGCTAACGAGTGCGAGCGTAACTGCAAGTACTGGGTTGAATGGTATTATTGCCGCTACGACCGTTGCAGAAACGCCTACCAATGAACCAACTGAAAGATCGATGCCGCGACTCAGAATTACGATCGTCGTTCCGATCGCCACCAAAGCAAGAGGCGCTGATCCTCGCAGAAAGTTCATGATGTTTCTCCATTCGAAGAAGTATGGAGACGCTACTCCTGCTATCACTATTAGTGCTATCAATGCGAGTACGTTGCTGTGTCGGATAGCTAAATCTACGATTTCTGCAGATTTATATTTATTTGGAGGGGGTGGATTGACCGTATCACTCATATTCGTGCCTTTTACTATTTCTAATTCCACAATTTTGAGAATTGCCGAAACAAATTTTTGTTATTATATGATTTCATCCAAAGTCATTCCAATAACAGAGAGAGTTTCCTCAATATCCTCTTCGCTGTGTCCTGTAGAGAGATACATCTTGCCACCCGGTGTTGTCAGGACACCGTTTTCGATCAGCTTGCGCCCGAATTTCACGGCCATTTTCTTGTCGGTCTTCAAGACGTCTCGTGCATTGGACAAAGTGTTTTGCTCGGTGAAATATACTTGGATCATCGAGCAACATTCGCCGACGAGAAGTTGAATTCCCTTGCGCTGCCCCATTTGCCTGATGCCGTCACTAAGTTGATGCGTGCGTGCGCGGAGCCTGTCGTAGGTACCAGGTTCCTTCAGCAACCTAAGCGTAGCGAGCCCCGCAGTCGCCGAAATTGGATTTCCAGTCAACGTCCCGGAAAGGAAGCAATAAGGTTCCCCCGCATCACGACGTCGAGGGTCGGCGAGGCTCATCAACTCACGAGGGCCAACAACGGCCGAAAGAGGGAACCCCCACCAATCGCCTTTCCATAGCAGGCAAGATCAGGAACGACCCCGAACACCTCTTGAGCCCCCCCCAAGCCACCCGAAAACCGGTTACGACTTCATCATAGATCAGGAGTATCCCTTCCTTGTGCGTCAGTGCGCGTAGCTGCTCCAAGAATCCGGGTTGAGGCATAATTGCACGTTGGATCGGCTCAATGATGACGCATGCAATATTGTCTCGATTCTGCGCCACGAGCGCTTCGACCGATGTGATGTCATTATAAACTGCGATTAACGCATCTTGGCACATACCCGGAGATCCACCAGCGCTAGAAGGGTTAATCATGGGCGCTGGTCGATCGACGACTGCATCGTTCGACAATTGTGCTAGATCGTGGCTTCCATGAAAGCCACCTTCGAATTTTATTACTTTCGATCGGCCTGTTGCAGCCCGTGCAATCCGCAGTGCTGCCGCCGTTGCTTCGCTACCGGTGGTTTGGTAGTGCAGAGTATCACCACACAGAGAGGCGCCGAGGATCTCTTGAGCAAGTTCAATAGCTGGCATATTTATCGCAAAGTATGCCGATCCCCTCGATAATTGATCGGTCACAGCCTCCACAACTACGGGATGAGCGTGACCTACGATCAACGGTCCGCTGCTCAGGAGGTGGTCGACATAGGATTTTCCCGATGCATCAAAGACTCTGGCGCCATTGCCCCTTACAATTACAGGGCTGAGTTGCGCGGGTAGGTTCATGTAGCCCCATGATGGACCCGGCGTAGCTTTCGCCCACGCATTCACCAGTTCAATTTGTGACATCAACAATCTCCCATTACTCCAATGAAGTCCTGCAGTCTGTTATGCAGGCCAACATTGAGCACCTCCATCCACACGAATGACCTGGCCACTGACGAAATCGCCAAGTGGGCCTACGAATACTTCCGTCACGCGACTTACTTCATCGATAAGGGCGACCCGATCCAGTGTGCCCCCATCCATGAGTCGGTTCTCGTCGACCTCCCTGGTGGCCAAAAAGCGAGCAGTACGAGTTTCCCCAGGCGCGATCGAATTGACGTTTATGCAAAATGGACGCAGTTGGGTGGCAAGGCACCTTGTATAATGAACTGCTGCAGCTTTGGCCGTCGCATATATCGCGGAATTTGGCCTTCCAATAAACGCAGCAGTTGAGCTGATTGTGACAATTCGACCGTTTCGCCTTTGCATCATTCCTTCAGCAGCCGCTTGGCAGGTAAAAATCGTGGCCAGGAGATTGCGCTCAATCACAGCCCTGAGAGTCGGTCCGGAAAGTTGTTCATTTTGAACAGAGCCTTCGCAGCATGAGGCGGATAGACGCGAGTTTGAGAAAGGCGAGCGCGTTGCGCGACAGGTTCTCGAAGTCCTTGGCTAGCCTGCGGCATCGCCCAAGCCACGCGAAAGTCCGTTCGACCACCCAGCGTCTCGGCAGAACCTCAAAACCCTTGACGATGTCGGATCGCTTGATGATCTTGATCGCCAGCCCGGGCATGGCCTTCTTCTGACCCTTGGCGAAGACAGGTCCCTGATAGCCACCGTCCGCAAAGAGTTTCTTCAAAAACGGATAGCGCCCGAACAACGTCTTGATGACCAGCAGACCGCCGTCGCGGTCCTGGATGTCGGCTGGATGAACCAGCGCATGCAGCAGCAGACCTACCGTGTCGACAAGGATATGCCGCTTCTTACCCTTGACCTTCTTCCCCGCATCATACCCGCTCGGGTCGATACAAGCCCCCTTTTTCCGCGCCTTTGACGCTCTGGCTGTCGATGACCGCCGCCGTCGGGCTAGCCTCGCGTCCCATCGCCTCGCGGCATTTCACATAAAGCTCCTGATGAATACGGCCGAGTGTGCCGTCCCAGTTCCAAAGGTCGAAATAGCTGAACAGGGTGCTCTTCGGCGGCAAGTCCTTCGGAACAGCCCGCCATTGGCAGCCGGTGCTGAGAACATAAAGCAGGCCGTTAAGAACCTCGCGCACATTGACCTCACGCCTGCGGCCACCCCGCTTGGCAGGAGGTATCAAAGGCTCGACCAGCGCCCATTCCGCATCCGTCAGATCGCTGGGATAGCGCAGACCATCCCGATTGTATTTCCCACGGTTCGCTTTCGTCCACATAGCCTCCATCCCATCGTCGAATCAAATCAACGGCATCGAATCACAAACGATTCATATCATTCAACTTCTTTGCGGACCGACACTGACATCGTCAGCAACGATATGAACGCAGTCGTTTGGATCGGGTTTGCCGCCTGCCGCGGAAATGTCGCCGCCGGCGTTGTGGACCAAAATATCGAGCGGCCCCAGTTCTTGCTCCACCGTGGCCACCAATGCTCGTGCCTGTAAAGGATCGGTCAGGTCAGCTAGAACGCGCATCGTCCTAATGTCGTGGCGATTTGATATTTGATGCGCGGTTTCAGACAAGGTTCTTCCTTCACCATATTCAGAAGGGCCGTTCTCACGCATTCCGTGAATGGCGATCGAGCACCCTTGACTTGCCAAGTGGTCGGCGATGGCCCGGCCAATGCCGCGTCCGGCGCCTGTGACTAAGGCGACTTTTCCTGTAAGCGACTTAGTCATCAGTCTTCTCGGCCGTTCGAAAATATCCACGTGCGCGATCAACGGCGAGGCTCTCTAGGTCGCGGTCTGCTGCGTCTCCATAACCACCGCCGCCCGGCGTACGAACTTGTACAGCATCACCCGGCGACAATGCGAAGCCGGACCCCTTTGAGACATGAGGAATGTTGACTTGTCGCCCTCCCACTTCCAACTCGATGCAGTTGGAAGCACCACTTTCACCCCCAAGGATACCCGGGGGCCCTATTGCACCATGATCCATAAGAAACGACGCTACCGCTCGGCCACGCAACAACCTCATCCGATAGTTGACACCAAAGCCGCCACGGTATTTACCCGCTCCTGCTGAGTTTTCGCGCAGCGCATACTCTTCCACAAGGAGCGGATAACGCTGCTCTAAGATCTCTACCGGCTGGGTTTTGGAAATCCCTTGGATGGAAGTGCCATTAGTTAGACCATCTCCCGCCCACCAGCCGCCGTAGCCGCCACCTGAGAAGAAATACATAATATAGTGGCGTTCCTTTTCAGGGTCGTAACCGCCCAGCGTAAAATTGCCACTAGTTCCGAACGGGGCTGCGAACAGGCGTTCTGGTATCGCTTGGCTAAGCGCCAGAAAAATAGCCTCCATTATGCGTTGGGATGTTTCCGAAGAGCAGCCGGAAACCGGCCGTGGATATCGTGCGTAGAGAAACGTACCCTCCGGTGGAACAATATTAAACGGGCGGAAACATCCAGCATTAACCAGAACTTCCGGCATGATATGCTTCATGGCGACATACACGGATGCTTGGGTCGTCGCCCAAGTGGAATTGAGCGGCCCTCTGCAAGGCTTGCTGCTTCCGGTAAAATCGAAAGTCAATTCGCCATTTTTGACTGTCAGAGTGAGACTAATTGTCAATCGCCCAACATCGACTCCATCACTGTCGATGAACGATTGGGATGTGTATTTTCCGTTCGGAATTTCGCTTACAAGCGTGCGTACTTGCTGCTCTGAACGGTTATGTAGTTCAGAAATTGCAGATGAAACGACGTCGACACCATATCTGTCCAGTAATTCGACGATTCGATTTTCGCCGACCTGCAATGCTCCGATTTGAGCACGAATATCTCCGAAGCGCTCTTGAGACACACGAATATTAGTCAAAATCATGTCGAGGATGTCTTCGTCCATTACCCCCTGACGGCACAGTTTGACCGGCGGAATTCGTAGTCCTTCCTGTTCGATCTCTGTGGCTTGGCAGGCAAAGCCTCCGGGAACCATTCCCCCTATGTCCGGCCAGTGCCCCGTATTCGCGAGTAGGCACCAAGGCTTGCCCTGATAAAACACTGCCTTCACCATGCGCACATCCTGGAGGTGCGTGCCGCCGCGATAGGGGTCGTTTACGACAACGATATCGCCTTCGTTCAAAGCAGGATACTTGGCAATGGTGTCACGCGCAGTCTCTTGCATGACGCCCATGAATATAGGGAGTCCCCATTCGCCCTGAGCAATAACATCTCCGGTATTGATATCATAAATTCCATTAGATCGGTCGAAAGCTTCGGATATCACCGGAGAGAAGGATGCTTTCTCATGGGAAATATCCATTTCGGAGCATATATGACGAAGTTTATTCTGAATTACAGAAAGAGTAATCGTATCCACGACTGAGCGTTTGTTTTTATCAGTTGAAATATTCATAATTTCACCGTAATAATAATATTACCAAATTCATCTATATTAAAATT
Organism: Hoeflea algicola; assembly: GCF_026619415.1. Taxonomy (NCBI): domain Bacteria; kingdom Pseudomonadati; phylum Pseudomonadota; class Alphaproteobacteria; order Hyphomicrobiales; family Rhizobiaceae; genus Hoeflea; species Hoeflea algicola. The sequence continues at coordinate 3,996,885 of NZ_JAOVZR010000001.1, read as the reverse complement.
GGATTTTGAATCGATATATATCGTAGTATCTACTTGCTTGATAATCGCAGGTCCGATGTATGTATTGTTAGAAATCAAAGCATCACGATAATAAACATTTGTTTTAATCCAAGATCCTTCGAAATAACTTTTCGTGATATGTGTTGAAACGCAACGTTCCTTCTGCTGATCTGATTTCGGGGCAATGATCGATACGTCGACCCTGTCGCGCTTGCCGATGACAGTCGTTCGCAGATTAACGAGGATTAATCTCATGTCCGACAAATCGATGGAAAAGCGCTGAGTGTAACTCTTCTTGAACGCAGCGATTGCCTCGGAGCAACTGAACCGTTCGCCGGTCAGCGAAATTTGCAAGACGTGGGACTGGCCATCGTAGAGGAAATCCGCCGAGTGTTCGACGACGACTTCCTTTAACAGAAGGTTTTGATTTAACACAAACCGACGCCCTTCCACGCCTTGTTGGCGTAGAATAGAGGTCATCTTTTCCTCATCCACCTCCGAGACGGGACGGTTGATCGTCTGCACCAAGTCATGGCGGACATCCGCAAGAATACTGCCGATTGCGGAGGTGACACCTGGGAAAGGAGGGATAATAACCTTTGGAATACCTAATTCTCGTGCCAACGCGACTGCATGCAGGGGGCCTGCTCCCCCGAAGGCGAAGAGTGCGAAATCGCGAGGATCGTGACCACGTGCGACTGATACCAAGTTTATTGCACCCGCCATGTCATTTGTTGCCACCTGAACAACTGCGGCGGCGGCTTCGACGTTACTCAGACCGAGTGGAGTCCCTATACATTGACCGAGCACCGCTGCGACTTGTTCTACCGGGGGCCGAGTGTCGGCACCATTGATGGAGGATGAATCTAAGCGCCCGAGCACTATGTTGGCGTCGGTGATAGTTGGATATTGCCCGCCTCTACCGAAGCAGATCGGCCCAGGAGAGGAGCCAGAACTATCGGGGCCAACGCGCAGCATGCCAGCTTGATCGACGCGTGCAATGCTGCCGCCTCCCGCACTGATTGTATGTACATCCACCATAGGAACGCGGATCGGTACGCCGTAGGCCAAGTCACGCTGGCTACTTACCGATGGCGCTCCATCGAGGATCAGAGTGACGTCGAAGCTGGTCCCCCCATGTCACAACTTATTAAATTGGGAAAGCCAGCCTTCTCACCGATGAGACCCGCTGCTATCGCGCCAGCAGCAGGCCCTGACATGACTGTGTTGATTGCCAACCGTCCCGACTGAGCTGCTGATGCCATTCCTCCATTGCCCTGCATGACAAGAAAGCCACCCTGGAAACCACCTTCGCGCAGCCCATCTTCTACGCGGCCCAGATAACGGGAGACGATAGGGCTGATATATCCATTGATGGCTGCGGCAGTTCCGCGTTCGAACTCACGAACTTCGCGAAGTATTTCCGATCCGGAAATTACGAATGAATTCGGCCAAATCTCCAACGCAATCTCAGTGGCGCGTTGTTCATGCTCAGGGTTCACATATGAGTTGATGAAGTGGATGACAAGTGAATCTGCTCCCGCAGCCTGGAGAGTATACACCGCTTCTCTCACGGCCTGTTCGTCCAATGGCGTGACAATGTTTCCATCAACGTCAATCCGCTCGGGGATTTCCAGTCGGTTTTGCCTCTCGATAAGGGCATCGAAGTTGCCGGATAATCCGTAAGCGTTTGGTCGTGTTCGTCGTCCCAACTCCAAAACATCTCTGAAACCGCGAGTCGTCAGCATTCCGCATATGGCGCCCGTTCGCTCCAGCATGGCATTGGTTCCGACGGTGGTGGCATGAACAAGAAGCTCTATGGCGTCCGGATTTGCTCCAAGTAGCGCCAGTCCGGCCAAAAATCCCTTTGATTGGTCGCCTGGGGTGGTTGGAATCTTCGCGATCTTGCAGCCGCCGCCTATGCCATCCACTAGCAGAAGATCTGTGAAAGTTCCGCCAGTATCTACTCCAACCACCAACCCCATGCGAATGCTTCTCCAAATTTCTTAATATGAACTAATATTTCGTAATATGAAATTCATTGAATAAGCGAAAAATGTCAACCCTAAGGTTTCAAAAAAACCGTCCGCATGACTTTTTACGAGGATGTGTTTGTTTCGGCACTTACAACTATCCCCTTCAGCAGGATTATCGGCGTCCGATTCTGTGCGCCCATTGACAGCCAAGCATAAGTAGTCCGAGGTGCGCTTAGATCATCCAATATTTCGGTTGAGCGCAGCCACTCACTAAACCGTTTGGACGAATTGCTGCCCGCATCGGTTTGAGGAATCCCGAAGCGTTTTCAATGTGATTCATGGAATGACGACTGACGTGGAGGGTCGGCAATGTCAACGAAGATGACGGATGCGGATTGGGCCAACGCGTTGGCCGTGTTTCGGGCGTCGCTTCCCCGACGCGGGGCCAAAGCCCGCGATGACCGGTTGTTCCTCGAAGCACTGCATTATTTCTCGGTTGACAATGTCACACGGCGTGCGCTGCCAGAACGCTTCGGCAAATGGAACAGCATCTGGAACCGGTTCGACCGGCTGAGCAAGGCAGGCGTGTTCGCCGAGTTCTTCGATCATCTAGCGAATCTGAGCTCACGGCACATTTGATCCTGATGTTCGACTCCACGGTGGTTCGCACCCATGTATCGGCGGCGGGGTGGGCACGGCGGATGGTGTATACCGCCGAGCGGCTTCCCGCCGACAAGGCCAGGGAAATCGGCCTGGTCAACGAGGTGTTTGACAGCCCCGCAGCGCTGCTCGACGGGGTCATGGCAATCGCTCGAAAGATTGCCGAGCACTCGCCGCTGGCCATTGCCGGGTGCAAGACCATGGCCAACTATGCTCGCGACCACTCAACCGCCGATGCGCTCGACTATGTGGCGGTATGGAACGCGGCCATGCTGCGCCCCGATGACATCAAGGAAGCCTATATCGCCCGCGGCGAAAAGCGCGCGCCGGTTTTCGACAATCTCAAACCGCTTAAGGACTGAGAAGCCAAGGGCCGGCGCCGGCTTCCATCCGATAGGCCCGAGGTATGGCCCCGAGCGACGCTTTCAGCCGGAATGCACCAGTTGTTCGGCCTGTTGGCACTACTGGAATCCTATTTGTGATTGCGGCGAGCGAGCGACGCTTCCCAGGCCAGCGCGCTGCCGACGATCTCGTCGATATTGTCATGGCGGGGGGTCCAGTCGAGCACTGTCCGCGCCCGGGTGGAATTTGCGACCGAGGTGACGATGTCGCCCGTCCTTCGCGGGCCACGATGGATTTTAAAGTCACGACCGCTGACCCGGCGAACCGCGTCGAGTACCTCCTGGACAGTGTAGCCGCGCCCATAGCCGCAATTGGCCACAAGGCTATCACCGCCGCGCCGCAGGTAACCGAGCGCATCAAGATGGGCCGCAACCAGATCGTTGACGTGGATGAAATCACGCACGCAGGTGCCGTCCCGGGTCGGATAATCGGTACCGAACACCTCGATCGCCTCGCGTTTGCCCATCGCCGTTTCTGTCGCCACCTTGATCAGGTTAACGGCGCCGCGGGTCGACTGTCCGGTGCGGCCTTCCGGATCAGCGCCCGAGACATTGAAATAGCGCAGCGCGACATAGCGGAAATCGTGAGCGGCGGCAGTATCACCGAGCATTGTTTCGGTCATCAGCTTGGAAGCGCCATAGGGCGATTGCGGGCAAGTAGGATCGGTTTCAGTGACCGGTCGATCGTCATCGGGGGTGCCATAAACCGCGGCGGTCGATGAGAAGACGAACTTCTTGACACCGGCGTCGATGGCGCTGCGGATCAGGCCGAGCGAGTTGGCAGTGTTGTTCTGGTAGTAACTCAGCGGATCGGCAATGGATTCGGGCACCGAGATCGAGCCGGCGAAGTGAACGATGGCTTCGATCTCATGAGCCTTGAGCATGTCGGCCATCGCCGCTGCATCGGCGATATCGGCGCGGATCAGCCTGGCCTCTGGCGGGATGGCCCAGTCGAACCCGGTCGACAGCCGGTCGACGACGACCACGTCCTCGCCAGCATCAAGCAGCGCCCATACCATGTGGCTGCCGATATAACCGGCTCCCCCGGTAACCAGAACCGTCATGGCGCTTCCCCAATTATGCAACAACGAGCGCAGAATGAACGTCAAGTTTCAAGAAAGCCTGAACGCGCCTGCGATCGGGCCATTACAGCGCAGAGATATAGGCCGCCAACCGGCCTGCAGCCTCCTCGACATGATCGAGCCTGCGCAGGAAACAGGCACGAAGGAAGCTGCCACCGCCCGCGCCAAACGCGGTACCGGGAGCCAGGCCGACATTGGCACGGTCAACAATATCAATCGCCGCCGCCTTGGTGTCGGTAATTCCGTCGATACGGAAGAACGCGTAAAATGCGCCATCGGGCTTTTGCGTTACCACCCGGTTGGTGGCCGTCAGCGCGTCACAGAACAGATCGCGCGCTGCAGCCGCCCGCGCCACCTGGCTCTCGACATAGGCATCGCCATGCTCGACCGCGGCCAGCGCGCCCTTCTGCATGAACTGGGCGACGCCCGATGTCTGGTACTGAACGCTGTTTTCCAGCACCTGGATCAGCGATGGCGGGGCGACGATCCAGCCGACCCGCCAGCCGGTCATCGACCAGTTCTTGGAAAATGTATTGACGAAGATGATGCGGTCGTCGTCATGCATGATGTCGAGGAATGACGGCGCTCGCCCGCCGGCATAGAAGAACCGCGTGTAGATTTCATCGGCGATGATCCAGAGCCCGTGCTGGCGGGCGAGTGCGAGAATGGCTGTGAGGTCTTCGCGCGTCGCGGTCCAGCCGGTGGGATTGGAAGGCGTATTGATGAACAACGCCCGGGTCCGGGGCGTGATGGCATTGGCGATCCGGTCGGGATCGATGCTCCAGCGGCCCTCGGCATAGTCAAGGGTTGCCGAGACCACGACGCTGCCGGACATCCCCGCGGCAGCGGAAAAATTGGGCCAGGCCGGGGTGATCTGGATGATTTCATCGCCCGGATCGGTCACCGCCTCGACGGCAATCTTGATCGCCTGCATGCCGGACCCGGTCACGCAGAAAGCATCGAGCGGCAGCGTCTTGCCAAAATGGCGCGTGTAGTAATCCGCCAGCGCCTGCCTGAGTTCGGGAATGCCGCGTTGCCAAGTGTAGAAGGTTTCGCCTGCGACAAGCGCTTCGGCTGCCGGGCGGCTGATGAAACCGGGCGTTTTCTCGTCGCCCTCACCGGCCCAGAGCGGAATCAGGCCTTGCTTGAGGCGCCCATGATTGACGACGGCAACAATGCCGCTTTCGGGAGCCGCGATGGCGCGGCGACTGAGATGTTCAGCTTGGTTCATGACAAACTCCGTTTGCCCTTCTTAGACTGGATTTTCTGATCTCGCATCCACCCGCAGATGATCGATCCATCGATATTACTGATGCTAGCGGTGCGGGAGCAATGCCGGCACGAAAAAGCCCCGGACGCAAGCGCCGGAGCCCATTTTCGCGGTTCACCGATGGCTGCAGCAACCATCAGGGAAACACAAGCGCTGTTACTTCTTCAGGAGATCGCGGATCTCGGTGAGAAGTGCAACATCGGCAGGAGGTGCAGCCGGGGCTTCCGGTGCGGCCTCTTCCTTGGCGCGGATCGAATTGACCGCCCTGACCATCAAGAAGATGATCCAGGCAAGGATCAGGAAGTTGATCAAGACCGTGAGGAAGTTACCATAGGCAAGAACTGCACCCTGCTCCCTGGCTGCTTCCAGCGTCGAGGCTGTCACGCCACCGGCTAGCGGAATGAAGTAGTTGGCAAAGTCCAGACCGCCAAAGATGGCGCCGACGATTGGCATGATGATATCATCGACCAACGATTTGACGATAAGGCCAAACGCGCCGCCGATGATGACGCCGACCGCCAGGTCCATGACATTGCCCTTGGCGATAAACGCCTTGAACTCGTTCAGCATTTTTAGTTGCTCCAAATAAAATGCGCTTTCCCTCGTTATATTGACCGGCCAAATTGCGCATATAACCTGACCGGCTTGGGCCATGCCTAGCATAGATGAACAGAAAATTAACCATCAAAACCGCAGGCTCAGGGGGTTGTGGGCAAGTTCTTGCCTTGCCCAACCAAAGGCTGCCTTGTGTGGCGGCAACGAGGGACTATGCTGAAATCCGTAGGCGCGGAGGAGAGCGTAGTTCATGATGCCCGGCTGGCTGGTTTTCGGATCAGCGCTTTTCTACTTGTTGATGCTGTTTGCCATTGCAACTTATGGCGATCGCTCGGCGCGACAACGGCAGCGGCGGACCGCTGGCCGGCCGATCATCTATTCTCTCAGCCTGGCAATCTACTGCACCTCCTGGACCTATTTCGGCGGGGTCGGCCTGGCCGCTTCGCGCGGGCTCGAATTCACGGCGATCTATATCGGCCCGATCCTGATGTTCACGCTCGGTATGCCGGTCCTCAAGCGCATCGTCACCCTGGCCAAGGCCGAGAAACTGACCTCGATCGCCGACTTCATGGCGGCGCGCTATGGCAAGAGCCCGATGGTGGCGGCGCTGGTGGCGCTGATCGCCGTGATCGGCACCATTCCCTACATCGCGTTGCAGCTCAAGGCGGTGTCTTCATCGGTGGCGGTGATGGTCGATGCCGAGCAGTTGAGCCGGGTAACTGGAACCTTTTTCCTGTCCGACATCTCCTTCTTTGTGACGCTGGTGCTGGCTGCATTCGCTGCGATTTTCGGAACCCGGCACACCGATGCCACCGAACACCAGGACGGCCTGATCCTGGCCATCGCCATGGAATCGGTGGTCAAGTTGCTGGCCTTCACGATGATCGGCCTGACGGTGGTGTTCTTCATTTTTGACGGCCCTTCGGACCTGCTCAGCGCCGCCACCCAGAACACCAGCGTGATGACGGCGCTTGCCTATGAAACACCGCCCTTGCGCTGGGGCCTGTTGATCGTGCTTTCGGCCTTCGCCATCATCCTGCTGCCGCGCCAGTTCCATGTCACGGTGGTGGAAAACCGGACCGCGAGCGAACTCAAGCTGGCCGGATGGCTGCTGCCTTTCTACCTGGTTGCCATCAACATCTTCGTGCTGCCAGTGGCGATCGCGGGGTTGCTGCAATTTGGTTCGGGGGAACAGAGCGACCTGTTTGTGCTGACCCTGCCAATGGCCAATGACTTGCCGGTGATCACGCTGATTGCCTTTATCGGCGGGTTTTCGGCGGCAACCGCAATGGTGATCGTCGCTTCGGTAGCTGTCGCCATCATGGTATCCAACGACATCATTGTTCCGGTGATGCTGCGGCGCAGAAACCGGGGCGGCCACAGCGGCGACTTTTCAGGATCGATCCTGCTGGTCCGGCGCCTGGCGATCGCCGGCATCCTGCTTTTGGGCTTCGCCTATTACCGCGCCGCTGACATCAATGCCGGCCTTGCCTCGATCGGGCTGCTGTCGTTCGCGGCGATTGCCCAGCTGGCGCCTGCGTTCTTCGGCGGGCTGCTGTGGCGGCAGGCCAATGCCCGCGGCGCTATTGCCGGACTGTCGGGCGGCATTGCGATCTGGGCTTACATGCTGATGGTGCCGAGCCTGGGCGGTCCCGACAACAGCCATATCGCGGCAGCGATCCTAGATTTTTTCATTCCCGGCACGCACTCCTTTACCGGCCCCACCGCCGATCCGCTGTTCAACTCCGTGGTGCTGAGCCTGATCATCAATTGCCTGCTCTATGTCGGCGGATCGCTTTCGCGGCGGCCGAAATCAATCGAGCGGATCCAGGCGGCGATGTTCATCCCGCAAAGCCGCAGACTGACAACCTCCGGGCGGAGCTGGAAAACCAAGGTAACCGTGGCCGATCTGAAGCAGACGATCAGCCGCTATCTCGGCCATGAGCGGACCGAACGTTCGTTCCATTCGCATGAGCGGGCGATCGGGCGATGGATCAACGATCAAGACCCAGCCGACATGGGGTTGTTGCGGTTTGCCGAACAATTGCTCGGAAGCGCCATCGGCTCGGCGTCGGCCCGGCTGGTGCTGTCGCTGCTGTTCGAACGGACCGACGACATGCCCGGCGATACCGCCCGGCTGCTCGACGAAGCCTCCGAAGCCCTGCAATACAACCGCGATCTGTTGCAAACGGCGCTGGGGCAAATGGACCAGGGCATTACGGTGTTTGACAGTTCCAACCGTCTGACTGTGTGGAACAAGCGCTTCCGGGCGTTGCTGGAGCTTCCTGAACAAGCCGGCCAGGTCGGGTTTCCGCTGGAAAACATCATTTCAATTCTGGCCGCCCGCGGTGACATCGAGCCCGGCAAGGAGCAGGAAGCGCTCGACCGTTTCCTGGTGATGGACGAAACCTTCTCGCTGACCATCGGCCCCGACAAGAGGATCGTTGAAATCCGGTCCAACCCGATGCCCGACAGCGGCATCGTGACAACCTATGCCGACATCACCGAGCGGGTCGCTGCCGACATGGCGCTCAAGCAGGCCAACGAAACCCTTGAGCAGCGCGTTTCCAAGCGCACAGCGGAACTGACCAGGGTCAACAAGGAACTTGAGAAAGCGCAACTGGCCGCCGAAGACGCCAATATCGGCAAGACACGCTTTCTCGCCGCCGCAGGCCACGACATCTTGCAGCCGCTCAACGCCGCCCGGCTTTACTCCTCCACCCTTGTCGAACGGATTGGCAACTCGGCCAACCGCAAGCTGGTGCAAAACATCGATTCCTCACTGGAATCGGTGGAGGCCATTCTTGGCGCTGTACTCGATATTTCGCGGCTCGACACCGGGGCGATGAAGCCGCAACTGGCAAGCTTTCCGCTCAACGACCTGCTGTTGCGGGTGGTCACCGATTTTGCCCCGGTAGCGCGCGAGAAGAACCTGCGTTTCACGGTGATGCCAACCAGCGTGTATGTCCGTTCCGACCCGAACCTGTTGCGCCGACTGATCCAGAATCTGGTTTCCAACGCCATCAAATACACCCGCGAGGGCCGGGTGCTGGTGGGCGTCCGGCGGCGTGGCGACAAGGTGATCATTCAGGTGATCGATACCGGCATCGGCATTCCATCGACCAAGTTTCGGACCGTGTTCAGGGAGTTCGCGCGGCTCGAGGAGGGTGCCCGGGCAGCATCCGGGCTGGGGCTGGGTCTATCGATTGTCGACCGCATCGCCCGTGTTCTCAAGCATTCGGTTGATATCTCCTCGCAATCGGACAAGGGTACCGAATTTCGGGTCGAGTTGCCGGTGGAGACCAATATTGAACGCATCCAGACACCGCTCAATCGCAGCGGCGCCGATCAGATTACCGCCCATATGAAGGGACTTCGGGTGCTGTGTGTCGATAACGAACCAAAGATCCTGGAAGGTATGAAACTGCTTCTGAGCGGCTGGGGCTGCGTCGTGTTATCGGCAGATTCAATGAAGGAAAGTCTCGAGATCGCCGAGACGGAAGACGCACCGGACGCCATTTTTGCGGATTATCATCTTGATGATGGAACCGGGATCGAGGCCATCGTCGCGGCCCGCAAGGTGTGGCGGCGCGATATCCCGGCGGCACTGGTGACTGCCGATCGGACGCCGGAAGTGCGCAGCATGGCCGAAACCCACCACATCGCCACGCAAAACAAGCCGATCAAGCCCGCGGCGCTCAGGGCCTTCCTCAACCAGGTCACCGCCACCCGGCGAAGCGCCGCCGAGTAAAGCCCATAGCCAACCAACAACGCGAGACCAAAAGGCTTCAGGCTCCCGTGTCAGGGCTGCGTCAAGAGCTTCAAGATGCGTCGTTGTGGCCGAGAACTTCGGCACCAATCTTGGACAACTGGATGACAGCCTGCGTGCGGCTGTCGACTCCGAGCTTTTGCAGAACGGCGGAGACGTGCGCCTTGATGGTAGCTTCCGACACGCTGAGCTCATAGGCGATCTGCTTGTTGAGCAGTCCCTCCGCCAGCATGCCCAGTACCCGGCCCTGTTGCGGGGTCAGGGTCTGGATACGGGCAATCAGCGCGGCAATCTCCGGATCATGCTCGGAGCCCAGATCGACCCCGGGCGGGGTCCAGATTCCACCATCGAGTACCGTACGAACGCCCTGGCGGATTCGTTCGATGCTGGCGGATTTCGAAATGAAACCGGAAGCGCCGAGTTCAAGCGAGCGTCGCATGGTTGGCGGATCGTCGCTTGCCGAGACCACAACCACGGGCAGGCTGGGGAATTCGGCGCGGAAAGCGATGAGCCCCGACAGCCCGGACACGCCAGGCATGGTCAAATCAAGCAGGATCAGATCAGCTTCGGGGTGCGCCTCGGCCTTGGTGCGGGCGCCCTCCAAGTCGCCGGCCTCGAGAATGTTGACTTCCGCCTCAATTCCCTCCAGCGCCTGCCGCATCGCTCCCCGAAACAGCGGGTGATCATCAGCGATGATAAATGTCAATTGCGCCATGCAGTTCCCCTCCCGGTCGCGCTGCCGCAACCACACCAACCACGACGTCCGTTGGTCGGCGCCACTTTAACGGCGCGCCAACCGTTCGCGCAAGTGCGGCAGCCGGATGATGAACCATATCACCGTCCATATATTGCCGAGAAACGGTATCGGCAGGATCCACAACAGTGCAACGACCGGTCGGGGCTCACACAGGCCGATGAGAACCGCCGCCAATACAAAACCGAGATAAAGGTCCGCCAGTGTCACAAGTCCCCAGGGCTCGGACGTTAGCCAAGCGCCCGCCGCGGTGAAAGATCCGTCCAGCAAAGCATAGACAATCAGGGCGGCAAGCGTGAAAGCGGCTCCGGCGAGAGTAAATTGCAAAGCGCGCATGGCGGCAGTTCCCGTTCGACAGGTATCGGGCGCAGAAAATCCTTCGCTCGTGCAGATACATACGCCAGATCGGTCCGCGCGGATGATCTGGCACTGCACTATCGGCCAAAGACTTCATTCCGCAGTTTGGAACAGCCGCGCCTATCTGCCGCAACATCACACACCGGTTGGGCACCCGAATCACCCGCAATCAGATCCAGTCAGCATCGGGTTAAGCCCATATCAGGTCCGGTCAGGCAGCGGTTCGGCCGGATGGTCGGGGTCCAGATCGAACTCCTTGCGCAAATCTTCGGCCATGCCGAAAAAGCCGCGCATCATCTTTTTCATGACGCCAAGCGCACGGTCGAGTTCGGCGTCGTCCGGGATATCGAGAGCAGCAGGAGCGTCCGCGTCAAGGCGCTGCTCCAGCGCGGCAACGCGGGCCGAGAGATCCGACAGCGCTTCCTCGAAGGCGCGGCGCTCGTCGGCTGCCAGTTTGCACACCAGTTGCCCGGATTGTTCGCGACAGATCGACATCTCCCCGGTCAGCGTATCCATGCGAACAAAACCGCTTTCGGTCTTTTCCATCGTGAAACGGTTTGCTATCGGCTCCTGCGAGAAGGCTTGGCCGGGGACAGCCAGCATCGCAATGGCAAGAGAGGCAACTGCAAATCGGGTCATGGTGACACACTCCTGTTTGCGCTTGGATCTGAAGCTGTCATGACATGCAATAACGACATTATCGAGAGCGGATTGCCATTTCCGCGAACTGGGACGCCCGATCAATCCCTCAATCAGCGAAATGAGAGTAACAGCCATGCACCCGACGATTTACAAGATTGCAACCGAAACCATGTGGCAGGCTGCCGAGGCAGAAGGCCGGTTTACCGGCGCGCCGATCGATATTGCCGATGGCTACATTCATTTTTCCACGGGCGAACAGGCGATCGAGACCGTCCGGCTGCATTTCGCCGGCCAGGAAGGCCTGGTGCTGGTGGCCGTCGATGCGGGCGCGCTGGGCGATAAGCTGGTGTTTGAGCCCTCGCGTGGCGGCGCGCTGTTTCCGCACCTGTATGCGCCGTTACCGCTGTCGGCGGTCAAATGGGTCAAGCCGCTACCGCTCGGGCCCGACGGCGCACATGTGTTTCCGGACTTGGCGCTGTGAGCAATTTCCTCGAAAGTCTGGCGCGCAACGCGCTGTTCACGCTGGATCCTGAAACGGCCCACGGGCTGTCGATCACCGCGTTGAAAAGCGGCATGGTGCCGGGGTGCCGCGCCAACCGCGACCCGCGGCTCTCGGTCACGCTCGCCGGGCTGAGCTTTGCCAACCCGCTGGGCATGGCGGCTGGCTATGACAAGAATGCCGAGGTCGGCCCGGAACTGGCGCGGCTGGGGTTCGGCTTTGTCGAAGTGGGAACCATTACCCCCAAACCGCAGGACGGAAACCCGAAGCCACGGATTTTCCGGCTGACGCGAGACCGGGCGGTGATCAACCGGCTGGGGTTCAACAATCAAGGCCATGCCGCAGCGCTGGCGCGGATTGCCGCGCGGCCGCAGGCAGGTCTGCTCGGGGTCAATATCGGCGCCAACAAGGACAGCACGGACCGGACCCAGGATTATGTCGAGGGGATCGCAACCTTCGCCGATGTTGCCGACTATTTCACCGTCAACATTTCCTCGCCCAACACGCCGGGGCTGCGTAATCTGCAGACCCGCGCAGCACTTGGCGAATTGCTGACAAGAGTGCTCGCCGAGCGTGATCGGAAAGCGCGCCGGGTGCCTGTGTTCTTGAAGATCGCACCGGATCTCAGCGAATCCGATCTCGACGACATCGCCACCGAAAGCCTGGCGCAGAAGCTTGACGGGCTGGTCGTGTCCAACACGACATTGTCGCGCAGCGGGCTTGCCGCCGATCCCAAGCAGAATGAGGCAGGCGGGCTTTCCGGGCGGCCGCTTTTTGAACGCTCAACCATCGTGCTGGCAAAGATGCGCCAGCGGCTCGGCGCCAGCATGCCGCTGATCGGCGTCGGCGGCATCGACAGCGCCGAGACGGCTGCAGAGAAGATCCGCGCTGGCGCCGATCTCATTCAACTTTACACCGGGTTCATCTATGGCGGGCCGATGCTGCCGGCGGGAATCCTGCGCGATCTGTCGCGGCTGTGTGACCGGGAGAATCTCGCACATCTTTCGGACCTGCGCGACAGACGGACAGCGCATTATGCGGGCTTGCCGATTCCTGACTGATCGGTCCCGGGTTATCCGGCAGGGAACGCTTGATCCATCCGCCGCGGCAACAGCGCAAGCAGGGTGAAACCGCGCAGGGCGAGGAAGATGTTGAAGGCGATCCACAGGCCGAGATTGCCCCAAATTGCAGACAGCGCCAGCGACAGCCCGATAAACAGCACCAGCGAGACCAGCATCATGTTGCGCATGTCGCGTGACCAGGTGGCGCCGATAAAGACACCATCCATCTGGAACGCCAGCACCCCGGAAAGTGCTGTCAGGGCCGCCCAGAACAGATACAAATCGGCCTCGTCGCGCACAGTCTCCAGCGTCGTCATCAGCGCCACCACGTCGGCGCCGAAAAACAGGAAAAAGGCGGTGGTGAAGCCAGCCAGCCCAAGCCCCCAGTAAAGCGTCAGCCTGACTGCCTTGACCAGTGCCGGCCGGAAGCCCGCGCCGACCGCGCGGCCTGAAAATTGCTCGGCGGCGGTGGCAAAACCATCGAGATAATAGCCCGCGACCATAAAGAAGTTCATCAGAATGGCGTTGGCTGCGAGCGTCGTCTCGCCAAAGCCAGTGCCCATGCGGGTGAACCAGGCAAAGCCTGCGATCAGCGCGAAGGAACGGATCATGATATCGCCGTTGAGCGCCATCAGCCTGGCAATCGCCGTCCTGTCGATGATTCTGCTCCAGGATGGCGTATCGGCACGGTCGAAATTGCGGTGGATGATGGCAAAACCAACGGCACAGCCGACGATCTCGGCGGTCACCGTGGCCCAGGCGACGCCTTCAAGTCCATAATCGAGCCCGAGCGCGAGCCAGATCGACAGCACGATGTTGACGCCGTTGATGACTGTTTGCAGGAACAGCCCGGTGCCGCCCATGCCGCGGCCGAGCACATAACCAAGGATGGCGTAATTGGCGAGGGCAGCGGGCGCCGACAGCGACCTGATGGTCAGGTAAGTCGCAGCCGCCGCGGCCACCTCGCCTTGCGCGCCCATGAACGCCAGACCCATTGTCAGCAACAGCGGGGTTGCGGCGATCACAGCGACGCCGGCGACGGCGGCGATCGTCAGCGACCGCCAGAAAATCGCCTGTTCCTCGCTGGCATCGCCCCGGCCCATGGCCTGGGCGACGAGACCGGTGGTCGAGGAGCGCAGGAAATTGAACGAGGTGAAAACCAGATCGAACAGGATTGCGGCAATCGCCAGACCGCCAAGCAGCGCCGCATTGCCAAGCCGGCCGACCACTGCGGTATCTACCAGCCCCAGCAGCGGCGTGGTCAGGAAAGCCAGCGTCATCGGCACGGCAATCGCCAACACCATGCGGTTGGTGACATCAAAGGCCCGTGAAGGCTGCGTGGCGGGCGTCTGAGCTTGCTTCATGGAAGTTTCCGTCGCCCGCGATGATTCGCGTCAGGGTTTTGGTGAAGATAACGTGCGGCCGGAAAATTGCACAGCGCGGGCATGGACGAAATCGCCAGGATGCGGCACATCACTGCCATGCCAGATCTCGTCATTGTTCACGCCCCTCTCTACGATGCCGGCGTCGCCCCCGGCCACCGCTTTCCGATGGGCAAATACACCCGGTTGATGGAACTGATCAAGGAGACCGGTCTGGGGTCGAAAGCGCATTTTCACGCGCCAGCGCCGGCTTCGGCCGAATGGCTGTCGCTGGCCCATGACCGGACCTACGTCGATCAGGTGATCGCCTGCCGGGTTCCTGCGCTGATCGAACGCGAGATCGGTTTTCAGGTCGATCACCGGGTCAGTCTGCGCGCGCAACTGGCGACCGCCGGCACGGTGATGGCGGCGCGGCTGGCGCTTTCGGAAGGTTTGGCCTGCAACACTGCCGGCGGCAGCCATCATGCGCGGCATGCGCAGGGCGCCGGGTTTTGCACCTTCAACGATGTGGCGGTCGCAGCGCTTCTGCTGCTGGCCGATGGCGAGGTGAATCGGGTGCTGGTAATCGATCTCGACGTGCACCAGGGTGACGGCACCGCAGAAATCTGCGCCGGCAATCCGGCGATCCGCACTGTCTCGGTGCACAACGAGAAGAACTATCCGGTGCGCAAGCAGCAATCGAGCATCGATATCGCGCTTCCCGACGGCGTTCGCGACGAGGCCTATCTGGAAACGCTTTCCTGGCTGTTGCCGCAAACAATCGACGGGTTTGCGCCGGATCTGGTGTTCTACAATGCCGGCGTCGACCCGCACGAGCACGACCGGCTGGGACGGTTGTCGCTGACCGATAAGGGGTTGAAGGACCGCGACCGCCGGGTATTCGATTATTATCGCTCGCTTGGCATTCCGGTGGCCAGCGTGCTTGGCGGGGGCTACAGCCGTGACGCCGACGCGGTGGCGCGACGGCACCTGCTCACTTTCGAAGCGGCATTGGAACTGGTCTGAAGATCGCGCCTATTTGCGCAAGTTGAGCAGCCGCATGACGATAAAGACCGGAATCACCACGCCGGCGCCGAGCGCCAGATAGGTGCCGAACCGACCGAGAGCGGCAAAACCGGTTTCCCACAAATTGACCGCGAAATCGCGGATCATGTAGAGGATGTCTTCCGGATACCAGTTGAACGCGGCCATGATCACGCCAACCACAAAAGATGCGACGAGCAGCTTGAGCGCCGTGCGCCCGGGCGTGTCGCCCAAAAATCGTGTCAGCCTGTCGCTCATGGTGATGGTTCCCGGATTCGTCGTTGCCCTCACATAGTCATGGCAGACGCGGCGGGCAAGTCCGGCATCACTGTGTGTCGATCATCCGTTCGAGCGTTTCCAGCCGGTCAGCCTCGTGCGGCGGCTTGTCCCAGCGCAGGCGGCTGATCCGCGGAAAGCGCATGGCGACACCCGATTTGTGGCGGCTCGAGCGGTTGATGCCCTCGAACGCGACCTCGAACACCAAGCCTAAATCGGGTTCCGCGCGCACCGAGCGCACCGGGCCAAAGCGTTCGATGGTATTGGTGCGGACAAATTTGTCGATCTGCGTCAGCTCCTCGTCGGTGAAGCCGAAATAGGCCTTGCCGACCGGCACCAGCTCACCCGGTGCGCGCCAGACGCCGAAGGTGTAATCCGAATAGAATCCCGAACGCTTGCCGTGGCCGCGCTGAGCGTACATCAGCACCGCATCGATCAGGAACGGATCACGCTTCCACTTGAACCACTCGCCCTTGGGCCGACCAGGCAGGTAGGGTGCCGCCTTGCGCTTGATCATCACCCCCTCGATCACCGGCAATGGCGGGTTGGCGCGAAGCGTTGCAAGCGCGTCCCAATCGGAAAAGGCAAGCATTTGCGAGCAATCAAAACGCGCCGGATCGAGCGTCGAGACAAAGGTTTCAAGCCGCGTCCGTCGTTCGAGAAAGCTCAACCCGCGAAGATCCTCGTCGCCGTCCTGGAGCAAATCATAGGCTCTGAAAAAAGCAGGGTGGCTGCGCAATTGTTTTGCAGTCACGCTCTTGCGGTTGAGCCGCTGCTGCAGATCGGAAAAACTGCCGGTCTCGGTCCCGCCATCCACCACTCGTGCGACCAGCAATTCGCCATCAAGCGCACCATCAAAGCCGAAGGCATCGACGAGATCCGGGAAGGTTGCGGAAATGTCGTCGCCGGTGCGGGTGTAGAGCCGGTGGACCCCGCGCTCGGATGTCGCCTGTACCCGGATCCCGTCCCACTTCCATTCGGCAACGAAATCGGCCGGGTCCAGCTTTTCGAAATCGGATTTGTCGATGGCATGCGACAGCATCACCGGGCGGAACGGTGCGGCAGCGGCATTGACCGGCTTGGGAGCCCTGCCCTCGAGCCAGGCAAACAGCTCGAGATAGGGCGGGGCGAGCCCGTGCCAGAGCTCCTCGATCTCGTTGACATGGACATTGCCAAAGCCGGCCAGCGCCTGCTTGATCAGCCGACCGGACAGGCCCATACGGAAACCGCCGGTCACCAGCTTCAGCAGTGCATAGCGCCCCTGCCCGTCGAGCCGGTCGAGCCAGTCCTCGACCAGCGCCGGACCGGCCTGGCGTGAAGCAACGACAAGTGTCTCGACCACTTCGGTCAATCCCGGCGCATCGTTTCTGCCGGCGCGGTTGCCCGATTTCTGCGGCCAGGCCAAGGCGATGGTTTCGGCCAGATCGCCGACGTAATCATAGGAAAGCGCAAACAGCTCCGTGTCCATGCGGGCCGAGATCAGCGCGCGTAATTGCGCAGGCTTGACCGCGGGAATATCAAGATCGCGGGCAATCGCCGCCAGCGCATAGCCGCGCTCGGGATCTGGTACCGTGCGGAAATGCTCCTGCAGCAGCGCGAGCTTGGCATTGCGCGAGGGCGTGAAGGCCAGCATGTCGATAAGTTCGGCAAAACGGTTCATGGGTCAATCGCCCTCGTCTTCATAGCCGACCAGGTGCAATGGCCGGGCGGCGATGCCCTGCATCTGACACCAGCGCACCAAAGCTTCCTCGCGGCCATGGGTTACCCATACCTCGGCTGGCGACACGGCATTTATGGTCTCGGCCAGTTCATCCCAATCGGCATGATCGGAGATCACCAGCGGCAGTTCCACGCCGCGCTGGCGGGCGCGGGCGCGAACCTGCATCCAGCCGGAAGCAAAGCTGATCAGCGGATCGGGAAACCGCCGCGCCCATTTGTCGGCAAAGGCCGAAGGTGGACCGAGCACGATGGCGCCGGCAAATTCGCCCTTGGCGCTGGCTTCAACGGTGGCTGGGCGCAACTCGCCCAGGGCAATGCCCTGGCTTTCGTAATAATCGCACAGCTTTTGCAACGCGCCGTGGATGTAGAGCGGTTGCTGGTAGCCGGCATCGCGGATCAGCCGGATCACCCGCTGCGCCTTGCCGAGCGAATAGACCCCGACGAGATGCGCCCGCTCCGGATTTCGGGCAAGCGAACGCAACAGTCGGGCGATTTCGCCTGTGGCTTCGGGGTGGCGAAACACCGGCAGCGCAAAGGTTGCCTCGGTGATGAAGACATCGCAGGGCACGGGCTCGAAAGCGGCACAGGTCGGGTCGGGTCGCGGCTTGTAATCGCCCGATGCGACAATGCGCAGGCCGTCCTTCTCCACCGAGATCTGCGCCGAGCCGAGCACGTGACCGGCGGGAAGAAATTCCACGGTAACATCGTTGATGCGGATTTGTTCGCCGATTCCCGCGCCTTGCGTGGCGCCGGCGTGATCGTCGCCATAGCGGATTGCCATGATGTCGAGCGTCTCGGCGGTTGCCAGCACATGGCCATGGCCGGCGCGGGCGTGATCGGCATGGCCATGGGTGATCAACGCGCGGTCGACGCCGCGCACCGGATCGATGAAAAAATCGCCGGGAGGGCAATAAAGCCCTTCACGGCGGGGGATGAGTAATTGTTCCGGACGCATGGTCATATGGGCAAGGTAGGGCGGTGGTGCCCTGTGTGAAAGAGCTTGCGTTTTGCTGCGTGCGGCACCATAGGCGACATCACCACAAAAAATTTCCGGTTTCACAATGACCACGTTCCAGCTGTCCTCGGGCGATCTGACTGCCGATCGCCGCGCCCACTACGCTCATCTCTACGCCGAGGGCGGTGATCATGTGGCTGCGATCGACATGCAGACCCAGGCGCTGGCACTGGCGCCGATCTGGGCCGCGGGCTGGCACAGCCTGGGCAACTATCGCGAAGCCGCCGGCGACCTCAAAGGCGCCGCCGATGCCTGGCGCAAAGTGCTGGCGCTTTCGCCGGTCGATATATTCGGTGCGGGGTTGAAACTGTCGCTGACCGGACAGGCGGAAATGCCGCCGCTGCCTCCTTCCGAATATGTCGAAGCGCTGTTTGACGGCTACTCTGACCGTTTCGATACGGCGCTTGTCGAAAACCTCGATTACCGCGTGCCGGAACTGCTGACAGCGCTGCTTGGCGAGGTGGCGGGGGAACGCGCACAATTTGCCAAGGTGATCGACCTGGGGTGCGGCACTGGGTTGTTTGGTGAGCAGATCCGGCATCGGACGTCCTGGCTGGAAGGGTATGATCTGTCACAGGGCATGCTGTCGAAAGCCAGCGGCAAGGCCGTCTATGACCATCTCGCCCAGGCCGATATCCTCTACAGCATCGCCGCCGCGCGCCAGGCCGGCGCCGTGCAGGCCGATCTTGTGGCCGCCGCTGACGTGTTTGCCTATTTCGGCGATCTCAACCCGGTGATGGCCGTTGCCACGAAACTAATAGCGGGCGGTGGATTGCTGGCCTTCTCTCTGGAAGCCGGCTCCGAGGACTGCGACTGGCTGCTGCAACCATCGCTTCGTTACTGTCATGGCGAGCCTTACCTGCGGCGGATGCTCGACCAACACGGCCTGGACCTTCTCAAACTGTCGCGTGCGCCAATCCGGCGTGACGGCGCAGATACCATCACCGGCCTGTTGGCCGTGGCCCGCAAACGCCCCGGCGCAAACGCCGCCATGAGCACCAAAATCGCTGCCGCGGCGCGGGCAACACAGCTGACCATAGCTCTCAACTAGGAGCCATGGCAGCAGTGCGGCCTGTGCAAATCGCTTTCAGGCAGCCGCAGCCGGCTGATCGATGGGATGCGGGCTGCGAAAGCCCACGGCAAGCCGGTTCCAGGTATTGATCGTGCTGATGGCCACGGTGATCTTCATGATTTCCTCGTCGCTGAAATGGGCCTTGAGCGCTTCAAAATCACTGTCAGGAATGCCGGTCTGGGCGATATTCGTCACCGCGTCGACCCAGCCGAGCAAGACACGTTCCTTGGCATCATAGACACCAGCTTCTCGCCAGACACTCATCAGGTTGATCCACTGTTCGCCCAGCCCATCGTGACGGGATTCCTTGACGTGCATGTCGACGCAATAGGCGCAGCCATTGATGATCGATGCGCGCAGCTTGATCAGATTAATGAAGCGGCGATCAAGTCCGGAATTCTGGACATAATTCTCAAGCTGGACGACGGCCTTGAGCGCCTCGGGAGAGGCTTTGTAGAAATCAAGACGAGGATGCATGATTATCTCCTTTTCATTGATGCGGGCCTCAGCGGGCCGATCTGCGTTGATGAATGTCCAAAAAAGCGCAACCGCGGGCAGCAATTCCGCCGTCGTCCAATTCGCCGAGTTGGGCGATCAGGCCGGCCACGGTCACCTGGGCGAGTTCGGCCCGGTAGGCCTTCTCTGCCTTGAGCATGGCGGCGTTGATACCGCAGGGGGCGGTGAAATAGCGTGATGGCAGGGGATTTGGCCCGCGCTGCCTGATTTCGTTGCACCGAAAAGCGGGTGCAGGCCCCTCGACGGCAAGCACGATGTCGAGCAGGCTGATGGAATTAGGCGCCCGGGCCAGGCGGTAACCGCCCTTCGGGCCGGGCACGGTTGCCAGAATGCCGGCGCCCGACAGCGCCTGCAAATGTTTGAGCAGATAGCTGGTCGACACGCCATGAAACTCAGCCAGGCTTGCCGCCGACAGCACGGCGCCGTCTTCAAGCCCGGCCAGCATGGTCACGCTGTGTATCGCTTGCTCGACGCCGTCACTCAGTTTCATATCGCCGCTCCTTATTGTGGATATAATTTATCCACGATTCGAAAAATCTGTCAACTGAGGCTGTTCTCCTGACAAATTGAGCCGATCATCATGCGTATGCTTGGACTGTCAGCAGGCCTGAACTACATTGATGGATGTGAAAGCCGAATCCGCGCCTCCCACAGACACTCCGGGTTTCGAACTGCCCGAGCCGTTCCTCGGCTGGTTCGCCAGTCGTGGCTGGCGGCCGCGGGCACACCAACTCGACCTGCTGGCCGCAACCTCTGCCGGGCGCTCGATGCTGCTGATCGCACCGACGGGAGCCGGCAAGACGCTGGCGGGGTTCCTGCCGAGCCTGACCGAGCTTACGGCACGCGGCAAGCCCAAGCCCGGCAGTGCGCAGGGGCAGTCGCTGCACACGCTCTACATTTCCCCGCTGAAAGCGCTGGCGGTCGATATCGAGCGCAACCTGGCACGGCCTGTCGAGGAGATGGGGCTGCCGATCCGGATCGAGACCCGCACCGGCGACACCCCGCAATCCAAGCGCGCCCGGCAGCGCAGCCATCCGCCCGATATCCTGCTGACCACGCCCGAACAGGTGTCGCTGCTAATTGCCAGTGGCCATGCCGAACGGTTGTTCAAGGATCTGCGTTTTGTGATTTTCGACGAGTTGCATTCGCTTTCGGCTTCCAAGCGCGGCCACCTGCTGTCGCTGGCGCTGGCGCGGCTGAGGCGGCTGGCACCGGGGCTGCGCAGCATCGGTCTGTCGGCCACCGTGGCCGATCCGGCGGAACTTCAACGCTGGCTGGTGCCGCAACCGCCCGACGGCGAAGATCTGGCTGGCCTGATCACCGTCGAAGGCGGAGCAAGCCCGATCATCACCATTCTCGACACCGCCGAGCGGATTCCCTGGTCGGGCCATTCGACGCGCTATGCGGTGCCTGATATCTACGCCACCATCAAGGATCACCGCACCACGCTGATCTTCGTCAACACTCGCAGCCAGGCCGAGCGATTGTTCCAGGAACTCTGGGCCATCAACGACGACAGCCTGCCGATCGCGCTGCATCACGGCTCGCTCGACACCAGCCAGCGGCGGCGGGTGGAAGCAGCGATGGGGCGCAATGAGCTCCGCGCGGTGGTTGCCACCTCGACGCTCGATCTGGGGATCGACTGGGGCGATGTCGATCTCGTCATCCATGTCGGCGCTCCCAAGGGTGCAAGCCGGCTGGCACAGCGTATCGGCCGCGCCAACCACCGCATGGACGAGCCGAGCCGAGCGATCCTGACGCCATCGAACCGGTTCGAAGTGCTCGAGTGCCAGGCCGCTATCGACGCCAATTACGTCGGTGCCCAGGACACCCCGTCTGCCGGCGCGGGTGCGCTTGATGTACTGGCCCAGCATGTACTTGGAATGGCTGCGGCAGCCCCGTTTAGCGCCGATGAGCTCTATCGCGAGGTCACGAGCGCCAACCCTTATTCGACGCTTGATCGTGACCGATTCGACAAGGTGATCGAGTTCGTCGCCACCGGTGGTTACGCGCTCAAGAGCTATGAGCGCTATGCACGCATCCGCAAACGCGCCGACGGGCTGTGGCGGATCTCCAATCCGCAGGTGGCGCAGCAGTACCGGCTCAACATCGGAACCATCGTCGAATCGCCGATGCTCAATGTGCGCATGGTCAGCCAGAAAAGCGGCAAGACCAGCGGCCGTGGCGGACCGACGCTGGGCAAGGTTGAGGAGTATTTTCTGGAAACACTGACCCAGGGCGATACCTTCCTGTTCTCGGGCAAGATCCTCAGATTCGAGGGCATCCGCGAGAATGAATGCCTGGTTTCGCGTGCCTGGGACCAGGACCCGAAGGTGCCCGCTTATGCGGGCGGCAAGTTTCCGCTGTCGACCTATCTGGCCGAACGGGTACGGGCCATGATCGCCGATCCTGAGGAATGGCGCGCGCTCCCCACCCAGGTTTCCGACTGGTTGCGGATCCAGCAGGACGTGTCGCAATTGCCGGGCCGCGATGATCTGCTGATCGAGACCTTTCCGCGGGCGGAGCGGTTTTTCATGGTGATGTATCCGTTTGAGGGCCGGATGGCGCACCAGACGCTCGGCATGCTGATGACCCGGCGGCTGGAACGGTTGCGCGCTCGGCCGCTCGGATTTGTCGCCACCGACTATTCCCTGGCGATCTGGGGGCTTGAGGATCTGGGTGCGATGATCGCGGGCGGGCGGCTGGATCTAAGCGAGCTGTTCGATGAGGACATGCTCGGCGATGATCTCGACGCCTGGCTCGATGAATCCTGGCTGCTCAAGCGCACGTTTCGAAATTGCGCCGTGATTTCCGGCCTGATCGAGCGGCGGCACCCCGGCAAGGAGAAAACCGGGCGCCAGGTGACGGTGTCGGCCGACCTGATCTATGACGTGCTGCGCAGCCACGAACCCGACCATATTCTGCTGCAGGCAACCCGTGCGGATGCGGCGGCAGGGCTTTTGGATATTCACAGGCTCGGGGCTATGCTCAAGCGAATCAAGGGCCATATACAGCACCGGGCGCTCACGCAAATCTCGCCGCTGGCGGTTCCGATCATGCTCGAAATCGGGCGCGAACCGGTGGTCGGCGAGGCCCATGAGAGCATCCTGGCGGAAGCGGCCGATGACCTCCTGGCCGAAGCGCGGGGCAACAATTGAACGGAGCCAACATGCACGGCGCAAAGGCAGCGCTTACACCGCAGGCCGGCGATGCCGTGCCGGCGTCTGTCGAATTCGAGGTCAATGGCACCGCGGTTCTTTGCGACCGGTCCGGCGTGTTGTTGTTGGCCGACAGCGGCGTGCTGGTGGTCTCGGACCTGCATCTGGAAAAGGGCGCAGCCTTTGCCCGCCGCGGGCTGATGCTGCCGCCCTACGATACCGCGGCGACACTGGCGCGGCTCGGCGAGGCAATCGCGCGCTTCAATCCTCGGATGGTGATTAGCCTGGGCGACAGTTTTCACGATCGGGTCGGCTCGCAGTTCCTGCCCGAACACTACCGCGATGCACTCAAGGCATTACAGCAAGGGCGTGAATGGACCTGGATCGAGGGCAATCACGATCCCGACATCCCTGTCGGGCTTGAAGGAGCCTGGTGTTCCGAACTCCATGTCGACAATCTGGTGTTTCGCCATGAACCGGTTCGCGGTGCAGCCGATGGCGAAATCGCCGGCCATCTGCACCCGACCGCCCGCGTTGTGCGGCGTGGCAAGGGCGTTCGGCGGGCCTGCTTCGCCTCGGATGGCAAGCGGCTGTTGATGCCGGCCTTCGGCTCTACCACGGGCGGGCTGGAATTGCGCCATCCTGCGATGCGGGGCTTGTTTGTCCAGAGCCAGTTGGTGGCACATCTGTTGGGGCGCGAGCGGCTCTATTCCATTGCCTTCAATCGCATGAATGGCTGATCTGGCCTTCGGTCAGGTGGCGGCGCTCTTCCGATCTCCCCTGCCTGCCGTCTTGCGTGGGCTGCCTGCTCAATCCTTGCGGAAGATCACGCTGCCCAGCCAGCCTGTCAACGTTGCCAGCAGCACCGCGAAGATGCCGTAAGCCAGCGAATAGCTGTGCGCCATCGTGTAGATAAACTGTTCGAGGCCGGTCTTGACCACCCTCAGCGGGATCACCTTCTCCATCACGAACTCGTTGTTCTTGTAGAGCACGGCGCGAACCTTGTGCGCGCCGACAGGAATATTGGCCGGCAGCCGCACTGAGGCACGGAACAGCGCCTTGGAGATGAACTGCACACCCGTTGGAGCGCGCTGATAGAGCCCACTGGTCTGCTTGATGCGTCGCAAAGCGTCGCGAAAATCCGACAAGCGTGATCCGTCGCCGAAGCCGCCGGTGGGAACCAGGCGGATGTTATTGATGCCGATATCGCGGGAGCCAAGCTCCATCAAATTGGTAATATCGGCTAGCGGCCGGGTGCTCGACATCGAATAGGAAGCCGGGATCGGCTCGAAGCGGATCGAATGGCGATTGATCCAAATTCCCGCCACTCTCTCCTTGCGCCGGACAGTGGTGGATTGGCGCGGGCCCTCGAGTGCGACGACAACATCATAGGCGAAGGTGGACAGCAACAGTTCATCGGCGCCGTCGATAGCGCCGAATACGGTGATATCGGCGCCGGAGAAATCCGACGAAATGGCGATCTCGTTGGTGGAAATGCCGATATCGATTCGTTCCCTGAACTTGTCATTGACCGTAACGGTGTGATCGACGAGCTGGGCCGAGGCCGGCAGGCTTATCAACAGCGACAACAGGGCCATGAGGGTCACCGCACGCATCAGAAACCAAAGCTCCCGCTGACAACCGAATAGATTTCGTCGGGTGGCAACACCAGCCCGAAACCGAGCCGGATGCCGACAGCCAGAACCAGCAGCGCCAGCCCCGCACGCAATTGTTCGCCGCGCATTTTCTGGCCAACGCGAACGCCATACTGGGCGCCGATCACACCCGCAAACATCAGCAGCCAGGCGAGTACGATATCGACCGAGTAGTTGATCGCTGCCTGTACGATGGTGGTGAAGGCGGTGACGAAAATGATCTGAAACAGCGAGGTGCCGATCACCACGTTGGTGGGAATGCGCAGCAAATAAATCATCGCCGGAACCATGATGAAGCCGCCGCCAACACCCATGACCGAAGTGAGGATGCCGATCGCAAAACCGAGCAGGATCACCGGGATAACGCTGAGATAGAGTTTTGAGCGCTTGAAACGCATCTTGAACGGCAGCCGGTGCACCCAATTGTGCTGGCCTGGCTTGCGCAACGGCACCGGGTTGTTCTTGGCGGCGCGGAGCAGCGAATTGACACTCTCCCAGAGCATCAGCCCGCCGATGGACCCGAGAAACACCACATAAAGCAGCGAAATGATCAGATCCAGCTGGCCCATGCGGCGCAGCATGGCAAATATCTGGATACCAACTGTCGCGCCGACGAGACCGCCAGACAAAAGCACCAGCCCAAGTTTGATATCCAGTGTACCACGCCGGAAATGCGCCAGTGCGCCTGAAATCGAGGAGGCGACAACCTGATTGGCGCCAGTGGCCACGGCTACTGCCGGTGGGATGTTGTAAAAAATCAACAGTGGGGTGATCAGAAAACCACCACCGACGCCGAACATTCCTGACAGGAAACCGACCGCTGCGCCCATCCCGAGAATGACGAAGACGTTGACCGACAGTTCGGCGATAGGCAGGTAGATGCTCACCTTGCGCCCCCGGGCACCAATGGCAGGGAAAACAGTTCGTCTCGGGTGTTCCCGAGACCCCGGTTTTGCGCGTTTAAACCGTGCGAGTCAAATGAGTTAAGGCCCATTTGGGCTGTATTTCCGCTTCTTTGCATGCCGCTTTGCGTGCCGCCCGCCGATCTCGATGAAACCGGGACGGATCGACCACAATTGCCGGCACGATCGCAGGTCACGCCGTAGCCTTTTCCCCACTCAGCGGAAAACAGAAACCAAGTCTCGCTGAAATGGCGATTGCGGGCGCCTTACCCGTTACGCGCCAGCAATTCCTTGACCAGAGCATCGGTGATTTCGCCGGTGGGCTCCATGCCGATAGACGACTGGAACGCCTTGATCGCCGAGATGGTTTTCTTGCCCATCATGCCATCAGCTTTACCGGCGTCAAACCCGTTGTTGTTGAGTATGGCCTGGATGTTGCGGATCGCCTTGCCCATGTCCACGGCCGCAGTTTCGGTGCTGTCGCCACCCCAGGTCGCCGGCACTTCGACTGCGTTTGCCTCGGGGCTGATCGGCTTGGCGGTCCAATTGGCAACCGCGGCGCGGGCAGCTTCTGCCTGTTCGGGCCGCAGCGCATTGAAAACCTCGTCGCGTTTGACCGCTGCATCCTTGTCGCCATCATTGGCGGCAATCGCGAACCATTTATAGGATTGGACGAGGTCGCGGGTCACGCCATCGCCGCGGGCGTAGAGAATGGCCAGATTGACCTGGCTGTCACGAACGCCAACATCGGCGGCGCGGCCAAACCATTCGGCTGCGTTGTCAAAATCCGGAGCCTGGCCGGCGGTGGCATAAAGCACCGCGAGATTGTGCATGGCGCTGGCGTTCCCCTGCTCGGCTGCCATCTGGTACCACTTCTTGGCGGCGGCGAGATCGCGATCAACACCGCTGCCCTTCTCGTAGAAATTGGCGATCCGGTATTGTGACGGTGCGTGGCCGAGGTCGGCTGCGCGCTGATACCAGGTCGCCGCACGAGACAGGTCAACGGCGACGCCGCGCCCATCGGTAAAGCGCGCGCCGATTTCGTAAAATGCCAGGGGATTGCCCGCGGCTGCAGCGGCCTTGAGCGCAGCCGGTGCTGCACCTTCAGGCAGCGCATCCAGTTCGGCCATCAGCACGCTGGCGTCGTTGTTTTCAACCTGCACCGCCGGTGCCGGCGAAGCGGCCGGCGCAATCGCCGCGGTTTCCTCGGACGAGACTGCAACCGGCGTATCGGTCACAGATGTATCGCTCACCAACGGATCCTTCCCCGGCTCGATCCGTCTGACTTCAGGCAGGCGCGCCTCAGCGAGTTGTTGCGGATTTTCGATGTCGGCCTCACCCGATTCCGCACTCAGCGGGGCTGCCAATTGTTCAACTGGTGCTGCGGGTTCAACGATTGCCGGTTCCACAGCGGCCTGGTCATCGCTGCCGCCGGACAACATGCCCGTAACCAGCGGGAACGACATGATCGCCAGCAATACCGCGCCCGCTGCCATCAGGATCGGCCGACGGCGAGACTTGAGAACATCGCGCAGACCGCCGCTGGCCTTGCCTGCCTTGCGGCCTTTGCCGATGGTTTCGACTTCGGCGGCCGCGGCCATGGCTGCACGGCGTGCCGACGCCAGGAATTCGGACTTTTCCGATCCGTCGTCCGCAGCGCCACCGCGTTGCCGTTCGACTGCCTGGGCCTCCCGAACCTTTTGCAGGATCCGGTTGATGTCAGGCGCGCCGGAACCGGGCTCCAGCGGCATGTTGGCGGTAGCCGCGTCAAGTTCCATCGAAGGATCAAGCGGCGGTGTATTGGTTTCGGTAAATTGCGGCTCCGCGGCGACAGGCGTCGGGGCTTCCTTGCCGGGACGGATGCGCGCAGCCAGACCGGAAAGGAACGATTTCCCGTCACTTTTGCCGGCGGCATCGAGGGCACCGGAATGCTGGCCCATTTCCTCGCTGGTGGCAAAAGCCGCGGCGCGCGCTGCGGCCTCGGCCGGCGAATGGGGAACGCGGTCGGTATGTTCGCCCTGGCCGGCGATTTTGTGGGCACCAGCTTGGTAGCGGCCTTCTTCGCCACTGCCATCAGCTGATTGCATCGCGTGATCGAGCGCGTCGGTCGAAGCAGACGGCATCGCCGCCTCAACCGCCGTGCGGGCATCAGCAACGGCGTCGCGCATACCGGCCAGTCCTACGGAACCGCCGGAGATTTGCCCCATATCGAGTTTTTCAAGCCGGCCGGCGATTTTCAAGAGCGTGTCCTGCACCGCCTCGAAGGCGCGCATGGTGCGGTCGTCGCTCTTGCGACTGAGACCTTCAAGCGCCTTCAGGTCATCGGCAAGCGCGGTGATGACTTCGATATTGGCGATCGACTGGGCCGAAGGTGCACCACCCATCTGCCCTGAATAAGCCATCAGGGCAGCTTCGGCGGCCTGACGCGCGGCCTCGACAATGAACTCGTCGCTGGTGGCAAGATGTTCCTCAAGCGAGGCGAAGCGATCATCGAAGGCTTCGGAAGCAGCGCTCGACGGAGCCGAACTGACCAGCCGCGACAGATTGGCGATCTGGTCTTCAAGGCCGCGGATCGCCTCGTCACTGGGACCGGCAACGGCATTGCTGGACATATCCAGGCGATCGGCGATATCGGCAAGCCGCGCTTCGAGGTTCTCGATGCCGGGAATGGTGACATGGGCTTGTTCGGCAGGTGCGCGGTCCAGACGGGCGGCAATCTCGGCGAGCTGTGCCTCGACGTTTTCAAGTCCACCTGCCGGTTGCATGGCATAGCCGGCGGCGGTGACTTCGGCTTGCTGCAGCTTGGCGGCAATGTCGGCCAGGCGGGCGTCCAGCGTCTCCAGCCCTGGCAACGGGTCAACCGAGCGCGATGCGGTGGCTTCCGCCCGCCCGATCAGCGCTTCGAGCCGCCCGATGACGGCCTCAGGCACGGCGGCTGGCTGGTGCGGCGTGGCTGCGAAATTCTCGATCTGGTCGGCAAGATTGTCGAGCCGGGCAAGCACTGATGGGTCGACGCCGCGAGCGTCAAGCGCCTCGATCTTGTTGGAGATATCGGAAAGATACTCCGACAATTCCGGCATCCGGTCGCCGCGCGCGCCGTCTTCAACGAGGGTCTGCAGGCGCTCGATCCGGGCGTCGAGGCGGGCGACAGCTTCCTCATCAGCCAGTTCGGCGACACGGGCCGCCAGATGCTCGATGCGAGCGCCGATATCGGATGTGGTTTCCGCCGGCTCGAGCTGAAGCTGATCGATCTTCTGAGCGACCGAAGCGAGCCGTGCCTCAAGGCGATCAAACGGCGCGGTGTCAACCACCGGGGTGGGCGGCGCCGGTATTGCAGCGATGGCGCGGGTGATTTCGTCAAGCCGCGCACCAAGCTGGTCAAACAGCTGCGGGAACTCGGCGCCAAATTCAGCAGGCTGCGTGGTCATGATCTCGATGGCTTGGGCAAGCTCGGCGATCTTGTCCTCGATCGCCTGAACCTGACCGGTTGCCGGCATGGTGGCCAAGGCTTCACGGATGTCGTCGAGACGATAAGCAAGATTGACCAGTTCCTCACGCAGACCGCCGACATCAAGACCGCTGACCTGTTCTTCCATGGCCTGCCAGCGCGATTCCAGCGACTGAACGCTGTCTTCACGTGCCAACCGGTCGATCATCGAGCGCATCGAATCGAGCTCCAGCCGAAGCGAGTCGGCGCCGGAGTCCTGTGCACCAAGCGCGTCGATTGATGCAGAGATGCCCGCCAGATCCCGGCGCAAATCCTGCGGCAACGCCTGATCACGGGCCTCGGTGCGCAATTCGCTCATCTCGCGACGCAGCGCCGCCATTTCCTTGACAAGAGCTTCACTCAGATCGGTGCGCGGCGCAGGGGTTGGCGCAGCGGGCCGGGCGGGTGCCGCGGCTGCGGCTGGCTGTTGAGCGAAGAAATTCGGTGCCTGAGGTTTGACGGCTGAATGCACCGGGCCGCGCTGGATGTTCTCCAGGGCCCGCTGACGGGCACGAATACCGTCGAGCATATCGGATCCGGCGCCGGCCGGCGCCGGGCGCGCGGCGTTGGCTGCCTTGCCCGGCTGGCCACCGCGACCAAGCATATCCTCAATTCGCGCTTCCAGCCCCTCGATGGTCCGGTTGAGCGCGTCCAGCGAGGAGTCGCCCGATCCGTACCGGCTTGAATGTGATCGCGATCCGTTCATTTTCGTTTCCGCTTCGCGTTGTTGTCGGAGCCTTGCTCCACCCCCGTCCGCAGCCAATCCATTTTCGAATCTCGGTCCACTGGCATGATTGCCCGGCTTTCAAAATAAGCGGGCTTCAAACCGGCGACTACGCTAAACAGGGAATCCGGGTTTACTGCACTTCCTGCGCACATTCCGCGAAACGTGGTAAACAACCCGTTAACCAAGGTTACTTTTCTTGGCCGCTACCCCAACAAAGTAACGCGACTTGACGATGCGTAAGGTTTAATGTCACACCGCCTCCCTCGCATTTGGTGAAACATTTTTATGGCGATATTGATCGACGATGAATGACATGGCGGACACCAGCGCAGACCAGGATGAACCGGTCTACAAGATCGGCGACCTGGCCCAGGAATTCGAGGTCACATTGCGGACCTTGCGATTTTACGAGGACAAGGGCCTGCTCAAGCCGACCCGCGTTGGCGTCACGCGGTTATTTACCAGACGCGACCGCGCCCGGCTTAAACTGATCATGCTCGGCAAGCGGGTCGGCTTTTCGCTGACCGAAGTAAAACGGATGATCGATCTGTATGATCCGCGCGGCAAGAATGTCACCCAGCTCAAGGTGGCCCTCGACAAGGGCGAAGCACAAATGCGGGTGCTCGAGGAACAGCGGGACAGCATTCACACGGCGATCGAGGAGCTTGAACGCACGATTGCCATGGTCAGGAATATGCTGGAGGATTCGGCCTGACGCAGGTCACACTTAATATTGGGGCGATTTCCCCCTGCATCAGATCAAAGCGCTAAAGCAGCCCTGATGTTTGGACGCCATCCGTAACCGGTAGCGCCTGCACACGCCCGCCTGAATGGCGGGCTTTTTGTTGCCAAACGAGGCCCCGCAAGGACGCCAGACACAAACTTTGTCTCGCATTGGCAAAATGTGAACGATCACTTTTCGAATTTTTTTACCGCTGCCTTCCTGAAAAACTTCGGTTTTCGACCCATTTTGGGGTAACAGCCTCTCGTGAGCAGGCTTTAGGTCCAATTTTTACGTTTACGCAAACGTCAAAATTGAGTAAGCAGTGTGATGATTGCCGGGCTTCCACGCTTGCGGCGATAAACGTACCACAAAGGGATGGGGAAACATGCCAGTCTTCAAGGCGCCGGTCGACGACACACTTTTCATTCTCAACGATGTGCTCGGCTATGAGCGCTACATGAATTTGCCCGGTTTTGCCGATGCAAGCCCGGATATTGTCGAGGCCATCCTACAGGAAGGCGGCCGCCTGTCCGAGGAAGTGCTGTTTCCGCTCAACCAGAGCGGTGACCAGGAAGGCTGCACCCGGCATGACGACGCAACAGTGTCGACGCCGAAGGGTTTCAAGCAAGCTTTCAAGCAGTATTGCGAAGGCGGCTGGCTCGGGCTTGCAGCACCGGCGGAATTCGGCGGCCAGGGCCTGCCCTATGTGCTGCACACGGCGGTGTCGGAATACATGATCTCGGCCAACCTTTCGTTGATGATGTATCCGGGCCTGACCCAGGGCGCGGTCGCCGCAATCAACGAGCACGGCACCGACGCGCAAAAGGCCAAGTTCCTGCCGAAGATGATCGAGGGCACCTGGACAGGCACCATGAACCTGACCGAACCGCATTGCGGCACCGATCTGGGACTGTTGCGCACCAAAGCGGTGCCCCAGGACGATGGCAGCTACAAGATTTCCGGCCAGAAGATCTTCATCTCGGCCGGCGAGCACGACATGGCCGACAACATCATCCACCTGGTTCTTGCCCGCATCGAGGGTGCACCGGAAGGGGTGAAGGGCATTTCGCTTTTCATCGTGCCCAAATTCATGGTCGGCGACGACGGCTCGCTCGGTGAGCGCAATCCGGTCACTTGCGGCTCGATCGAAGAGAAAATGGGCATCCACGCCAATTCCACCTGCGTAATGAATTACGACGAAGCCACGGGCTATCTCATCGGCGCGGAAAACGCCGGACTGAAGGCGATGTTCGTGATGATGAACGAAGCCCGTCTCGGGGTTGGCCTGCAGGGACAGGCAATCGGTGAAATCGCCTATCAGAACGCCGTCAGCTATGCCCGCGAACGGCTGCAAGGCCGATCGCTTTCCGGCCCCAAGTTCCCCGACAAGAAGGCCGACCCGATCATCGTGCATCCGGATGTGCGACGCACGCTGATGACCATTCGTTCGTTCAATGAAGCCGGCCGCGCCTTCATGTTGTGGACTGCACTCAAATCCGATGTCGCCCACAAATCCGAGGTCGAAAGCGACGTGCAGCAAGCCGACGACCTGCTCAGCCTGGTCACTCCGGTGGTCAAGGGCGTGCTCACCGACAAGGGCTTTGACCATGCGGTTATGGCGCAACAGATGTTCGGTGGCCACGGCTACATTGAAGAATGGGGCATGAGCCAATATGTCCGCGATGCCCGTATCGCCATGATCTATGAGGGCGCCAACGGCATCCAGGCGCTCGATCTTGTGGGCCGCAAGCTCGGCCTCAATGGCGGTCGCGCGGTGATGGCGTTCTTCAAGGAAGTTGGCGATTTCTGCGAAGAGAACCGTTCCAACGAGGAACTGGCGCTCTATACCAAGGGGCTCAAGAAGGGGCTTGGCGATCTGCAGGCCTCGACCATGTGGCTGATGCAGAACGCGATGGCCAAGCCCGACAATGCCGGTGCTGCCTCGGCCGATTACATGCACCTGTTCGGACTTGTGACGCTCGGATACATGTGGGCGCTGATGGCCAAGGCAGCTGTCGAAAAACGTACCAGCGGCGCCGATGGCAAGGGGGAATTCCTCGCCTCCAAACTGCTGGTCGGCAAGTTCTACATGGAGCGGATCATGCCGGAGACGGCGTTGCGCAAGGCTCGCATCGAGACCGGCGCCGACACCATGATGGAACTGGCCGCAGAAGCGTTTTGAACTGTGGTCTTGGTTTGACCAGGTTCGGGAACTGAATTGAGCGTATCGCCGGGCGGACGGCTCGCCCGGCAGCAACTCCCGGGAGAAAATAATGGCGACCATGCCATCTGAAGTTCTTGGTGTCTCGCGTCCGGACTGGATGGACGACGATGTAGCGATGCTCGAAGACATGGCGTTGCGCTGGCTCGAAGCCGAGGTAGCGCCGCATTATGACCGCTACGAGAAGCAGGAAATGGTCGACCGCAGCGCCTGGGAAGGCGCCGGCGCCGCCGGCTTGCTGTGTGCTTCGATGCCGGAGGAATATGGCGGTTCGGGCGGCACCTACGCCCATGAGGCGGTAATCGCCGAAGCGCTGGGCCGTGCCGGCACCGACGGGTTCGGCATCGCGCTGCACAATGCCATCGTGGCGCCCTATATCCTGCATTTCGGCTCGGAAGAACAGAAGAAGAAATGGCTGCCGAAAATGGCTTCCGGCGAAATGATCGGCGCCATCGCCATGACAGAACCGGGTGCCGGCTCGGACCTTCAGGGCATCAAGACAACGGCCAAAAAGGACGGCAACCACTATGTCCTCAATGGCTCGAAAACTTTCATCACCAACGGCCAGCACGCCAATCTGATCATCGTCGTGACCAAGACCGACACATCAAAGGGCGCCAAGGGCGTGTCGTTGATGGTGGTCGAAACCGAGGAGGTTGAAGGCTTCCGCCGCGGCCGCAATCTCGACAAGGTGGGGCTCAAATCCAACGACACATCGGAGCTCTTTTTTGATGATGTCCGCATCCCCACCGCCAACATGCTCGGCACCGAGGAAGGTCAAGGCTTTGCGCAACTGATGACCGAACTGCCGCAGGAACGGCTGCTGATCGCCAACCAGGCGATCTCGATGATTGAGCGGGCACTGGCGATCACCATTGATTACGTCAAGGAGCGCAAAGCCTTCGGCAAGGCGGTCATCGAATTCCAGAACACCCAGTTCAAGCTCGCCGAGCTAAAATCCGAAGCGGTGATGGCGCGGGTATTTGTCAATCACTGCATCGGTGAACACCTCAAGGGCGAACTGAGCTCGACCACGGCCTCGATGGCCAAGTATCTGACCACCGACCTGCAGTGCAAGGTGGTGGATGAGTGCGTGCAGTTGCATGGCGGCTATGGCTACATGAACGAATACCCGGTGGCGCGGATGTTCCGCGATGCCCGCGTGCAGCGGATTTATGGCGGAACCAATGAGATCATGAAGCTGTTGATCGCAAGGAGCCTGTAAACCGATGACAGATTTCACACTCGACTGTTTTTTGGAAAGCGGTAACGCCTACAAGGTGGCGTTGATGCTGGAACTGTGTGGCGCCGACTGGGCACCGCGGCGCGTGGCGTTCTTCACCGGCCAGACCCGATCCGAGGAATTCCGTAGTCTCAATGTGATGGGCGAAGCGCCGGTGCTGACCCATCATAAGGCGGACAGCGACATAGTGCTGAGCCAGTCCGGCGCAATTCTCGATTATCTGTCCCGTGAATTCGACCGGTTCGGTCCGGCAAACGAGGATGAGCGCCGGGAAATCTTGCGCTGGTTGTTCTGGGACAACCACAAGCAGACCAGCTATATGGCCACCTATCGGTTCATGAGCCACTTCCAGAACAAGACTGACGACCCTGTCGCCCAGTTCTTCCACGCCCGAGCAGTCAACGCATGGAAGGTATTGGAAGCCCGCCTGAAGGATCACGACTTTGTCGCCTCCGGTCACCCGACGATCGCCGATTTGTCGATCTGCGGTTACCTGTTCTGGCCCGATCAGATCGGAATGGACGTGAACGCCTACCCGAATATCGCAGCCTGGCTCGACCGCATCAGCGCCCTGCCCGGCTTCAAACGCCCCGAACAATTGATGCCGAGCGGGATCGACCCCGCTACGGCAACTGCCTGATACGAACCCGAACACCCTGGAGAAACCGATGGTTGATGTATTTGTCTATGATCACGCCCGCACCCCGCGGGGCCGCGGCAAGAAGGACGGAAGCCTGCACGAAGTCCCGTCGGTGCGGCTGGCGTCACACATGCTGCAAGCGCTGCGCGACCGCAACGGGCTCGACACAAGCAAGGTTGACGACATTATCATGGGCTGCGTCGATGCCATCGGGGAAGCCGGCGGCGACATCGCCCGCGCGGCCACCTTCGAGGCCGGCTATGCCACCGAAGCCCCCGGTATCCAGATCAACCGTTTCTGCGCCTCCGGGCTTGATGCGATCAATATGGGCGCAGGCAAGATTGCCTATGGCGCCGATGATATCGTCATTGCCGGCGGTGTGGAATCGATGTCACGGATCGGCATCGGCGCCCAGGGCGGCGCCTGGTTCATGGATCCTTCAGTCAACATCCCGGCCTATTTCATGCCGCAGGGCGTTTCCGCCGACCTGATCGCCACCAAATACGGTTTCTCCCGTGATGATGTCGACGCCTATGCGGTGGAAAGCCAGAAGCGGGCCGAACACTCCTGGAAAAACGGCTATTTCGACAAGTCGGTGGTACCGGTCAAGGATATCAATGGCCTGACCATTCTCGACCGCGACGAGCACATGCGGCCGGGCACCGACATGCAGACGCTGGCCAGCCTGAATGCATCGTTCGGTATGATGGCGGAAATGGGCGGCTTTGGCGCCGTTGCCATTCAGGCGCACCCGGAAGTCGAGATCATCAACCACGTCCACCACGCCGGCAACTCGTCGGGCATCGTTGACGGCGCCGGCCTGGTGCTGCTTGGCTCCAAGCGCGGTGGCAAGACCATGGGACTGGAGCCGCGTGCAAAAATCCGCGCCTTCGCCAATATCGGCTCCGATCCGGCATTGATGCTGACCGGCCCGGTAGATGTCACCGAGAAGCTGCTCAAGCGCGCCAAGATGAAGATCTCGGATATTGATCTATTCGAACTCAACGAGGCCTTCGCCGCCGTGGTGCTGCGCTATCAGCAAGCCTTCGACATTCCATCGGACAAGATCAACGTCAATGGCGGCGCCATCGCCATGGGGCACCCGCTGGGCGCCACCGGGGCGATGATCCTCGGTACCGTGCTCGATGAGCTCGAACGCCGCGATCTCAACACCGCCCTTGTCACGCTGTGCATCGGCGCGGGCATGGGCACCGCGACGATCATCGAACGCGTTTGATTACCGGAGAACCACAATGAGCAATGAAATTTACACCGTAGACGTCGACAATGACGGCATCGCGCTCGTCACCTGGGACATGGCCGGCCGGTCGATGAACGTGTTCACGCAGGAAGCGCTTGAGCAGCTCGACGGGCTGGTTGACCGGTTTGTCGCCGATGACGCCGTCAAGGGCGTGATCTTCACGTCCGGAAAGTCATCCTTTTCCGGCGGCGCCGACCTGACCATGATGAAGACCATGCTGACCGGCATGGCGGAAGAAAAACGCAACAATCCGGAAAATGCGCAGAAGCTGCTGTTTGACCAGGTTGGCAAGATGAGCCAGCTGTTTCGCAAGATCGAGACCTGCGGCAAGCCGTGGGTGTCGGCCATCAATGGTGTGTGCATGGGTGGGGCGTTCGAATTGTCGCTGGCCTGCCACGGCCGGGTCGCAGCGGATTCACCGTCAGTCAAGATGGCGCTGCCGGAAGTCAAGGTCGGCATCTTCCCGGGCGCTGGTGGCACCCAACGCGTTCCGCGCCTGACCAATGCGCAGGATGCGTTGCAGATGATGACCACCGGGCAGTCGCTGACACCGGCGCGCGCCAAGGCGATGGGGCTGATTCACGACGTTGTGGAACCCAAGAAACTGGTTGCCGCCGCCAAGGCGATGATCAAGGGCGGGCTTTCCCCGGTCGCTCCCTGGGACGTCAAGGGGTTCAAGCTGCCGGGTGGGCAGATCTGGTCGGCACAGGGCGCACAGCTCTGGCCTGCGGCTTCCGCCATCCTGCGGCGCGAAACCCAGAACAATTACCCTGCAGCCAAGGCCATCCTGC
This sequence comes from Hoeflea algicola, assembly GCF_026619415.1. Lineage (NCBI taxonomy): Bacteria > Pseudomonadati > Pseudomonadota > Alphaproteobacteria > Hyphomicrobiales > Rhizobiaceae > Hoeflea > Hoeflea algicola. The sequence goes on along the minus strand of NZ_JAOVZR010000001.1, from coordinate 3,960,047 downwards.
AAAGCGTGTTTGAAGGATTGCAGGTGCCTATCGACACCGGCTTGCGGATCGAGCAGCGCTATTTCAGTCATATCCTGCAAACCAATGAAGCCCAGTCGATGATCCGGTCGCTGTTCGTCTCGCTGCAGGAGATCAACAAGGGCGCACGCCGTCCCGACGGCATCAAGCCCACCAAGTTCCGCAAAATCGGCGTTGTCGGCGCCGGTTTCATGGGCGCGGGCATTGCCTATGTGACGGCCAAGGCCGGCATTCCGGTGGTGCTGATAGACCGCGATCTCGAAGTTGCCGGCAAGGGCAAGGCTTATTCGGAAGACCTCGTCAAAAAGGGCATCCAGAAGGGCAAGACCACCAAGGAAGAAGGCGACAAACTGTTGTCGCTGATCACCACCTCGGCCGATCATGCAGATCTGGCGGATGCGGATCTGGTGATTGAAGCCGTTTTTGAAGATCGCGACGTCAAGAAGGCAGTGACAGAATCGATCGAAGCGCAGATCCGGCCGACCACGGTCTATGCCTCGAACACTTCGACGCTGCCTATCACCGGGCTTGCCAAGAACTCGAAGCGCCCAAAGAACTTCATCGGCATCCACTTTTTCTCGCCGGTCGACAAGATGCTGCTGGTGGAGATCATTCTCGGCCGCAAGACCTCGGACAAGGCGCTGGCCGTGGCACTCGATTATGTCGCCGCAATCAAGAAGACGCCGATCGTGGTCAACGACACCCGCGGCTTCTTCGTCAACCGCTGCGTGCTGCGTTACATGAACGAGAGCTACAACATGCTTGCCGAGGGCGTGCCGCCGGCAATGATCGAGAACGCCGCCAAGATGGCCGGCATGCCGGTCGGGCCGCTGTCGCTCAATGACGAGGTGGCCATCGACCTGTCGCTCAAGATCCTGCGCGCTGCCGTTGCCGATCTCGGCGAAAAGGCGGTCGATCCGCGTCACCTGGCGCTGGTCGAACGGATGGTCGAGAAGGAAGGCCGGCTCGGCCGCAAGAACGGCAAGGGCTTTTACGATTACCCGGCCAAGCCCGCCAAGAAGCATCTGTGGCCCGAGCTGAAGACGCTCTATCCACAGCTGGATCCAGCCAAGGTCGACGTCAAGGAACTGCAGAACCGCTATCTTGCGGTAATTGCACTGGAAGCCGCACGCACGGTCGAGGAAGGCATTGTCACCGATCCGCGTGAGGCCGATCTCGGCACCATCCTCGGCTTCGGTTTCGCGCCCTATACCGGCGGGGCGCTGAGCTACATCGACAGCATGGGCGCCAAGGCCTTTGTGGCCATGTGCAAGGTGCTGGCGCGCAAATATGGCAGCCAGTTCCGCGCCCCCAAACTGCTGCTTGATATGGCTGAAAAGGACGAAACCTTCTACGGACGGTTTAATCCCTACCGCGACGACAAGGCTGCGGCATAACGCGCAGCATACCAGCGAAAAACGAGATCATGAACGGGCCTTCGGGCCCGTTTTGCATTTCCAGTCCTGCATCTGGCAGCGCTGATCCGGCAATCGGGATGAATGGGCTTGCCGGAACGCTTCGGCTTCTGCACTGTGGTGAAAACAGGAGGCCAAGTCCAATGTCAGTGATCGACTATTATTTTTATTGCGCGTCGCCTTTCACCTATCTCGGCCACAATAAAATCTGCGATCTGGCCGAACGGCACAAGGTCTTGCTCAACTACAAGCCGGTCAATCTGAAAGCGCTGTGGGACATATCCGGTGCGGTTCCACCCGGACAACGACCTCCGGTCAGGCAGCGGCTGCGGCTGATCGAGTTGCAGCGGCTTGCAGCCTGGCGGGAACTGCCGATCAAGACCACGCCAAAATACTTTCCGGTTGATCCGGCGCTGGCTGACAAGGTGGTCATCGCGCTGAGCCAGGACGGACATGACCCGCGCTATTTCATGGCCAAGGTGCTGGCCGGCGTCTGGGCCAATGACGACGACATCGCCGATGAGGCTGTGCTGGCCTCTTACCTGTCGCAGGTCGGCCTCGATCCCGGACCACCGCTCGCCGATGCCAAAACAGAGGCGGTTGCCGCCATTCGCGAACAGAACTCCCGCGAAGCCATCGCCGCCGACGCGGTGGGCGTACCGACCTACGTGTTCAACGGTGAGCCGTTCTGGGGCCAGGACCGGATCGAACTGCTGGAACAGGCGCTTGTCACCGGCCGACAGCCTTATCGTCCGGCCTGAGTGGCCGGAAATTCCGATCCGCGTGGCATGACAAAATCAGGATATTTTTCCTAACCGGCTTTACGCGGGGGCCTTGCCTCATGTAGAAAGGGCCTTTCCGGGCCTTATCGGCGCGTGCCAAGGCCATGTCCCTTAACAGCGGGAACTCGACCATGCTCTCGCATGAACGCATCTGGTCAGCGCTTGACGCGCTTGCGGAACGCCACGGGCTGACGGCATCCGGACTGGCACGCCGTGCCGGTCTGGATCCCACATCATTCAACAAGTCCAAGCGCCGCGGCACCGACGGCCGCGACCGCTGGCCATCCACGGAATCGCTCTCCAAGGTGCTTGGCGCGACTGGCTCGTCCCTTGATGAATTCTTGAGCCTTGTCGCCGGTGACAATTCCGGCGCCGGCAATCCCATTCCCGAGGGGGCGTTTCCGCCGCAGACCGGCTCTATCCCGTTGCTGGGATTTGCCCAAGCCGGATCGGGAGGATTTTTCGATGATGGCGGATTCCCCGCGGGCCAGGGCTGGGATGTTGTCGATTTTCCGACCCAGCCATCGGAGCGACCCGGGGTCTATGCGCTGGAGGTTCAGGGCGACAGCATGATGCCGCTCTACCGTGATGGCGACATTCTGATTGTCGAGCCCGGCGGGCAGATCCGTCGCGGTGACCGGGTGGTGGTGCGCTCGTGCGAGGGGGAGGTGATGGCCAAGGTACTCACCCGCCAGAGCGCGCGATCGGTGGAACTGATGTCGCTCAATCCCGACCATCCCAACCGCAGTTTCGAGCTGAGCGAGATCGACTGGATGGCGCGGATCATCTGGGCCAGCCAGTAAATGACCGTCCCGGCACGGTGGATTGGCAGATGCTACCGGTTGCCGCTTGTGCCTGAAGGCCGGAGTTCTTATCTTTCGAGCCTAATCGAGGAGAAATTTTGCCCATGACCGCACGCATTACCGCCCACGACGCGCTGATCTATCTGATGGTGACGATGTCGGCCGTCGACAAGACCATGAACGACGCGGAGCTGGCGCGCATCGGCCGCCTTATCACTTTCCTTCCGGTGTTCGAGGGCTTTGACGAGGACCGGCTAATTGATGTCACGCGGTCAGCTGCGGAATTGCTGAAGGGACCGGAAGGCCTCGACATCGTGCTGGAGGTGGTGCGCGACGCGGTGCCGCACAAGTTCTATGACACGGCTTACGCGCTGGCAGTGGAGATCGCCTCGGCGGACTACAACATCCAGCAGGAGGAAATCCGGCTGTTGCAGATGTTGCGCGACCGGTTGGGTCTCGACAAACTCACATGCGCTGCAATCGAACGTGGCGCGATTGCGCGGTTCCGCAGCAACTGAGCCCACTGCCGGAAGCTTAGGGGAGACCTCGCCACCTGCTCACCAGATCGTGTTTCGCCAGACAGCACCGCTTGTGTCATCAGACCATGAGCCAATCAGGAGGCGATCATGACATTGTTGGGACTATCCGAACCGGTAATCCGGCTGCTGGCGTTTTCGTCAATTTTCGTAACGCTCGCGGCAATTGAACTGCTGGCGCCGCGGCTTGAACGCGACGAGATGCGCGGCGCGCTGAAATCACGCCGCTGGATAACCAACCTGGCCATGGTGGTACTCTCCTCGGTGGTGCTCAGAATCGTGTTCCCGCTGGCCGCCGTAGGTACCGCGTTGTGGGCCCAGTCGGAGGGCCTGGGGTTGCTGCCACTCACCCAATTGCCGCTCTGGCTTGTCGCCATCATCTCCTTCGTGGTGCTTGATTTCGCCGTCTGGCTTGAACATCTGGTCAGCCACAAATGGCCGTGGCTGTGGCGTATCCACCGCATGCACCACGCCGACACAGGATTTGACCTGACGACGGCACTGAGGTTCCACCCGTTCGAAATCGTGCTGTCGATGTTCTGGAAGGCCGCTGTCATCATCGCGCTCGGCGCGCCGCCGGCAGCGGTGCTGATCTTCGAGATCGTGCTCAATGGTGCCGCTATGTTCAACCATGCCAACATCAGTTTGCCAAAGCCGGTCGACCGAGTGTTGCGGCGGTTGATCGTGACCCCGGACATGCACCGCATTCACCATTCCACCGACCAGCGTGAAACGGATTCGAATTACGGGTTCAACCTGGCGATCTGGGATCGGTTGTTTTCCACCTACACGGAAACGCCGCGGCGGGGCGAAACAGGTATCGAGATCGGGCTGTCGGAATGGCGCGACGGGCGCACCGCCAAATTTGGCTGGGGACTGGCGTTGCCGTTCTTGCCAACGCCTGCCCGGCGCGACCGGAGTGATCGCGACGGGACCGACAGCGCTCAGTAGAGCCCGTTCGGGAACCAGCGGAGATAGAGTTCGGCGAAGCGGCCGTCGCGGTTGAGTGCTGCCAGCGCATTGTCGAACGCCACTGCCAGAGCCGCGTTGCGGGGCGCCACGGCAATTGCCAGGCCTTCGCCCAGATGGGCGCGTGAGAAATACGGCCCGTCAAAGAACCGGCAACAGGATTCCGCGGTCTGGCTCGACAACCAGAACGACAATTGCAGCCCATCGCCATAGACGGCGTCGAGGTTGCCGGATTTGAGCGCGTCGAACATCCAGTCCGGCCGCGAGAAGGTGACCGGTTTGAGCGCCGGGAACCATTCGCGCAGCATCGCCTCGTGGGCGGCACCCCCGACGACGCCGACGCGCCGTGCGGCCAGCGCCTTGGCATCAATGCCACCGGGAGCGGCGTCCTTGCGGATTGCAAAGCGCGCCGGCAATTGCAAATAGGGGCGGGTAAAGCGGTAGTCGGCCCGGCTCTTGGCGGTCATGGCAAGGCCAGAGATCATGGCTTCCGCCTGCCCGGTTTTCAGGGCGTTGGCCAGCTCGGTCCAGGGCAATGCCTGAATCTGGCATTTTGGCAACGCATTCATTTCCGCGCAGATGGCGCGGGCGAGATCAATGTGGAAACCTGAAAGACGGTTGGTCTGATCGAAAAAACTGAACGGCGGAAAATCAACCGTGGTGACAAAACGGATACGGTTGAAAGACTGGGAATCCGGCGCGGGTATCCGTTCGCGCGGATCGATGTAATTGGGAACAACGACATCCCCGGCAGCCATGGCCGCCTGAATATTGATCAAAATTGCGAACAAACCGATCAATATGCGTGAAACGCCCTTGAATTTCAGAGGTGCATTCAGGCGTGCATTCACTACCATAGATTTATCGCCTCGCTACAATCGTCATGTGTTTATCAGAGTCATGGCTTCAAACAAAACCATCGATCCGCGGATTCCCGGCCGACCAGTCCAGCACTTGCGTTTGATCCCGGATCGCCACACTGGAGCCAGATTGATCCGGTTGCCCGTTGCGGCCACGGACCGCAAGAGAGAAACACGGGAGGCACGGTTTTTTCTCGATTGCGGCATCGGCAAACCCCATGTCGATGCCGCGCTGGCCGCAGCCAATGCTAATGCCACCACTGTCGAAAAAGAGCTTCTGGCCGAAGGCCTGATCGAACCGGAACTGTACTACCGCTGGCTGGCGGGCGAACTGGGGTTGAACTTTATCGACCGGATTGACCCGGCGGAAGTGGTCCGACTTCCCTCAATGGACACGCTGCTTCATCGCGACGGGCCGCTTCGACTGTGGCGCGACGGCCGACAATTGACGGTGATCGTTCCTGAAGCGCGCCGACTTGAGGCGGAGAATGCGCGACTTGCCGCAACGCCGGAGCTGCGCGGCGGTCTGGCCGTCGCCTCGCCCGCCACCATCCGCAAGGCGGTCTGGCAGGCCGCAGCGGATGATCGGGTGCGACAGACAACCTTCCAGCTCGATCAGGATTATCGTCATGCCAGTGCCAGACAGGTCCTGACCGGGGCGCAGGGTTTTGTGCTGGCGTTGGTGCTGTGCCTTGGCTTGGCCGGATTATTGCTGCACCCGGTCATGGCGCTGCTCGCGCTGCATGTGGTTCTGACCCTGTTTTTCTCCGGCGGCATAATGTTGCGCCTGACCGCACTGGCGGCGTCGGTGATCAAACCGGCACACCGGGTTGCACATCAGCCAGCGGCAATGCCGCTGCCTATCTATACGGTGTTGATCGCACTGCTGGATGAAGCCGAGATGGTGCCCGCAATCGTTTCGCGAATTGATGCGCTGGACTGGCCCAAAAGCCGGCTCGACATCAAATACATCTGCGAGGTCGGAGACAGGACGACACTCGCGGCGCTTGAGGCACAGGCTCTCGGACCCGAGTGCGAAATCGTCATGGTTCCCGATTTCGGCCCGCGCACCAAGCCAAAGGCGCTGCAATACGCGTTCAAGGGTGCGCGCGGATCGCTGGTTGCTGTCTATGACGCAGAAGACAAGCCCGCGCCGCGGCAATTGCGGGAAGCCTCGGCTCGATTTGCCCTGGGCGATGACCGCCTGGCGTGCCTGCAGGCGCCGCTCGCCATCGCCAACATGCGCACCAACTGGATCAGCGGGCTGTTCGCGCTCGAATACAGCGGGCTTTTCCGGGTGCTGATCCCGTTTCTTGCCCGCACCGGCATGCCGATACCGCTGGGTGGCACCTCCAACCATTTCCGGCGCGCAGCACTTGAAGCCGTCGGCGGGTGGGATCCCCACAATGTGACCGAAGATGCCGATCTAGGCTTGCGACTGTATGCGCATGGCTACCGCACCGGCACGATCGCCAGCGCCACGGTGGAGGCGGCGCCAGTTGCGCTTGATGCGTGGACCCGGCAGCGCACCCGGTGGCTCAAGGGCTGGGCGCAGACATGGCTGGTGATCATGCGCCAACCACTGAAAACCTGCCGCAGCCTGGGTATGGGCGGATTTGCTGTCTTTCAGTTGATGATTGCTGGGATGCTGGTCTCGGCGCTCGCACATCCGTTGATGTACGTCTTTGTCTGCATGACGCTGGCCTGGCTCGCGACCACGGCGACAGTATCGCCGTTGCACACCACGCTGATGTGGCTCGACCTGTACAACATAGCGGGCAGCTACCTGACCTTCGCAGCGATGGGATGGCGCGGATTCACGGGCTATGAACGCCGCCGGCTCAAATGCCGCTGGCTGTTACTGGCACCAGTCTATTGGCTGCTGATGTCATTTGCCGGATGGCGGGCGCTGGCACAATTGAGACGAGATGCGCATCTGTGCGGTCTTATGTAGCAAAAGCACCAAGATTCCGCACGATCAAAACGCCGCTTTTCCCTACAATCCCCACATGCCTAGAGCCAAACACAACATATCCCGCCAGCGGACACGCGGCTATGCCATCACCATCAACGGTCTGTTTACAGCCAGGTCTAAATGCCTGCGCTCTCTCAGGCTTGAAGATGGCGACATTGAAACCATCCGATCAGACATTGCCGCGATTGACCGCGTACTGCTCAACGTCCTTGGCTATAGCGGCGACATAGAAGCCGTCTCACGCGATTTCAAACGCAACCCGTCATTCGGGCGGGGCGAACTGTTGCGGGCTGTGCTGGACGTTCTGCGCAAGGTACAAGCGCCAATGCTCACGCGGGAACTGACTGTTGCTGTTTTTGAAGCCAAGGGGCTGACATTGCCGCCGGGGGAGACCGGGAGGTCACGCATCAACCGGGTGCGGAAGATATGCCAGCAGGTGCCGGGGATCTGTGAGGCGGGGAATGGAAGTCAGGCTTGGAAAATTAAACGCCGCCCTTAAGGTGCGGGCGGCAGTTCGGGATGGAGACGTGGTATAAAATACATAGGGCGGTCATGCAGCAACCATCATACCTTGTTCTATGCCGCTCAACAAAGCCCTGCGCGCTTCTGTCAGGTCAGACTCTGCCCAACTCCGTAGATCGTCCGTAACTTCACAGCTTTGGTACTTTCCTAGCCATTTACCAATCCTTTCAATAGAATAGGCTTCTAGCCAATCAGCTTCTTCCCAGACAATGATGAAGTCTTTGATGGCAGTTAATGCCACCTCACGCTGGTCAAGGTCGGAAAGAGCCTTATCTAAGATGTCTCGATCACTCGGACGAAAAGTGCTCAAATGAGGCAAAAGGTACGCCGTCATTTTATTTCTCCCCGGTTATATCGCGCGTAGATTATGAGCCAAAACTTGCGCGAATGTTAACGAAACAACTTTACCTAGTCCAAGTCAACGCTCACATCAACTCCGAGTTCCAAAAAACGCGCAGCTACATTCTGAATTTGTTTTTCTGATGGCGGCATGTGGCGACAATATCGACCGGAGCTAGCGTTCAAGACCCAATGCAGTCCGCCCTCTTTTTCGTCGAAAGCCAACTCACCGGCGATCCTCGCTTTTTGGCCGTCTAGCAGTGTAGGGTGCCCCAACTTCTTGTCTTCCGATGGATGTTTGTAGCCCCTTCTTCTCGGATACCCAGAAAAGGTTGCCTCTGGCTGTCGGATAGATAGCTCTTCGACAGAAATTTTTATGGAGCCATCCTCGGTGACAGCCCAGATGTAGCTTTGCGTTCTCGCCGCTGGCTTGAGCAGGTTTGACTGTACAATACGACTCAATTCAGCAAGCCTCTGAGCTAGCTCTGTGTCAAGGGACGATAAGGAAAGCGGGCTCCTACCATTCTCCCACTCTTCTATTCTTTCCGCCCCTCTGAGGACTCCGAAAGTCTCATCTAAGTCATCTGGCATGAAGCACATCAACCTGAATTTATCTGCCGATTCCAATTTTCTAGCAAACGTATAAGGTTAATGAAAGATGCAATGCAACTTTTGCAATGGTTTTAGTTGCGGTCCCTATCAGCCTTTTTGTGACCGCTGCCAATACCCCTTCCAAACCCGGCTGACACCATGAGCCATCGCTTTACCGAGAACGTCAGCGGCGTTTTCGCCGTTTGAATTGCGGCGGTTGTCTTCCAACCATGCGGCGTGGTTTGCGTACTGGTGAAGGTACTGCGGCGAAACGTGGTGGTGCTGGCCAGTCACCATGCGGCGAAGGCGGCTGAAATAGCTCTCAACCCAATTGGTGTGCTTGCCGTGGTCGCTGTAGTTGACCGAGTGATTGACCCGCTCGGTGTCCCAACCAGAATGCAGCATGTCCCAATGGCTGGCTTCGTCGGCATGCATGATTGCCAGACGATCAACGTGCTGCTTTGCCAGTTCAACGCCATCGGCTTCTGACATGGTGACGAAAGGACGTGTGCGGCCCAGACGCTCACGGAAGGCCACCACAACGCGGCGCTTGCCGGTCTGGTGTTCTGCCAGACCGGCGGTCCTTACGGTCTTCCTTGCGGTTCTCAGGGCGGATATGGCCACCAACGTAGCAACCATCAACCTCAACGTCGTCTTCAAGCGGGGTGTTGTCCTGAATTTCCAGAGACAGAGCTTCGCGAAGCTTGTGTGCCAGTACCCATGCAGTCTTGTACTGAACGTCCAGATCGCGGGAAAGCTGGAGAGCGGAAAGGCCCTTTACGGCATTGACGAAAATGCAGACCGCGCCAAGCAGATCGGTGAAGTCCATCTTGCGGCTTGCAAAGATGGTGCCCGAAGTCACGCTGAACTGAGCATGACAAGCGGCGCACTTGAACTTGCGACGGGTGCTGATTTCGTAATGGTCCAGGCATCCGCACTTCGGGCAAACAGGGTTGCCGTCTGTTGCAGCCCAACGCAGCTTTTTGAAAGCCTGATAAGCCTTGTCCTCACCACCCTTGTAGATTTCCTTGAGGGAGAGTGTGCGGGCCTGAGCCGAAAGGAGAAAATGTTGAGCCATGACGTACTGTTTCCGTTACCTATGTAACGTATATAGTACGTTGACGCACTGCATGCAAGGGCATACGTATCGCATATGTTACTTTTTGCAACGTGAGCGATACAATGGCAGAAAAAACAGATTGGGAAATGAAAGCCGCCAACCTCCTAAAGGCGGAATTGAAGCGTAAGGGCGTAACCTACGCGGGGTTAGTCGAAAGGCTGGCGCAATTAGGAGTTGACGAGAAGGAGGTGAACGTCCGTAATAAGCTCTCGCGGGGCAAATTCACGGCGGCATTTCTACTTCAATGTCTAAGCGCTATTGGATCATCTTCATTGCATTTGGATTAGCCGCACTAACCAGCGAAGCAAAAGCACAATACCCCGTCCCATCTACCGCTGACCGCCCACCCATAGAAAATGGTGGTGACCAGAGCGCAAGGGAATATGATCGCACCACAGGCCAATTTGCGATTCCTATCATCATAATAGAAGATGCCGAAAATGCCGAACGCGCCGAGCGCCGCGAAGCTGATTCCGACCAGCGTGAGCGCGATGACCTCACCGCTCAGCAATCTATGGCGGAATCGACTGAGCGCATCGTATTTATATCGTGGTGGCAACTCGGTTTGGCTACTGCTGGCACCATTCTCGTTTTTGGCTCTTTGGGGGCTGCATTCTGGGCTAACTGGATAGCCAGAGACACAGCTAAACGCCAACTTCGAGCCTACGTCGCGGTTCCGGGTGGGGTTCTCAGCCCAGTCAAGGACTCTAAAACCAAACTTCGGTATGACATTCGCATCGAAAATACCGGGCAAACGCCGGCTTACAACGTCAGTTGCTGGACTAATTCTCGCTTCGCTGAATACCCATTGACTACGACCCTGCTCCCGCCCGACGACAAGATTAATCCTATGGGGGTTCTTAATGGTGGCCTTAGAGTGCCAGTTCTCTTTGGAAAAACGGCTGATAATTTCACCGCCGTGCAGAAAAAAGAATGCGAAGCGGGAACTTTGCATTTTATATCTACGGAACCGTTACCTATGAGGATTGCTTTGGAGTAAGCAGAGCTACAGATTTCCGATTTTTCTACACTACCAGCAATGACGATGGCACTTTGATGTACTGTGACGATGGAAATAATTCCACATAGTGCCACCACCACGGCCCACGCCGCGCGCGCTCTCACGCCGCCGCCCCTACATCACCGCCTCCTTTCGGAATCGGGCTTGGTGCTTTTGATACATAAGACCGCATCTGTGGGAAAAGACGCCGCACCCTGCCGAGAACCACGACGGGGAGCATTCCCCGGATACAGGCATCATAGCGCCGGGAGCGATGGAGCGGGTGAAGGGAATCGAATTCAACGCTAAGTCATTGTTTTTGCTGCGCTTTTCGCTTTCCATTTTCTCGATACCGTCACCGATACCGTCAGAAAGGTGAGACGCAGAGAGCCTAAATGAGCATATATGAGACGATTACGCCAAGCAAATTCGTGGACACCGGCGTCCAAGATGCTGGTAATCTGGTACTGTACGCAGGCTTAGGCGAGCGTTGGGAAATGCGGCTAACACGGGTCTGAACCGAAGGGGCGTAGACGATGGGTTTAAAGTTCACACTTGCGATTGTCGCAATGAGCCTTTTGGCGACAACTCAGGCAGCGCGATCTGAATATGTAACCGGATACGACTTGAGCAAATGGTGTCAGGAGAACAACGCCGGTGCGGTCGGTTATGTTCTGGGCGTCTATGATGGCTTCACCACCGCTCAGAGATACACGGACAGACCTGATCTCCGTTCCTGTGTGGCCCCTGAAGTGTCCCGTGGCCAACTATATGAGGTCGCGTGCAAGTACACTCGCGACAACCCACAGACATGGCACCTATCGGCATCCTCCATAGTGTGGAGTGCCTTCCATGACGCATTCCCCTGTAACTCTGACTAGCGTGGGAAATGCGGCAGGGCGCTATCTGAATTAGAGGTTGGCGCGCCATTTAGGGTGGTGCCTAATTTATATTCACGCCTCTACTTGCCCCTCGCCGTCGCATTCATCGCATGAGCCTACGCCTTCGCAAGTCGGGCAGTCGTCATCGCCATCTCCCATGCAATCTTGGCAATCCCCAGACCCGTAGCATGTATCGCATTGTTCGTATGCTACGGGTTCCATATCACCCATCTCCGTTGGTCCGTATTTCATTGGTCAGGGCCGTCGGGACTTTGAATGGGTAATCCTGACCAGACCTATTCTGCCCCTTGCTCATGTTCCTAAAATGCGCACCGATGTAAGATATTTCGGCGTTTTTGGGAGCCTCAAGGTTATTGTCGATTAGCGCCTGCACAATAAGCGGCCCCGCGCTTTTGGCATCAAACGGCCCGACCATTTCGGCATTTTCCCCGTCGAGGATGGCCAGCGACATGGTTCGCTTGTCCCCGTCAGACACATATATCAAATCCCAGACTTTCCCCATCGCTTCCGCTCCTTATTTATTATATTCAATTCAACATTATGTTGAATACTTGTATCGCCAAGCAGAATGGTAGTTCAATAATTCGTTTTATTTTTTGAATACTTCTACTCATCAATAAACAGCATAGGTGCAGTTCGATTCCCGTGTTTAGAACCTAACCCTCGTCGTCTTCAGGAATCGAACTAGCAGGCACAGCGAAGCAGCGCCCAACAAAATCAATGAGTTGGGCGCTGCTAAAATCAGGTCTGACGGTATCGGGGACGGTACGCTCTACGATACCGTCACGAGTACCGTCGAATGAGATTCATAGGGGGTGGGATATGCTAAAAATCGGGAAAATCTTAGAATAAATTCCGCTGGCTATTTGATTTGGTAGAATACTATTCTCTAAATTAAGCCATTTAGGGATTTTAATTCTAATGGAGCGGGTGAAGGGAATCGAACCCTCGTCGTAAGCTTGGGAAGCTTCTGCTCTACCATTGAGCTACACCCGCGAAAGCCGGTCGTTCATGGCGCTGAACTGCGGCGGTGTCAAGTCGCCTGGATGGCCTGGACCGGGTTGACTGGACGCAGGTCCGATCTCATATGGGGGGCTACTCTGCCTTAACCTAGATTGATCCATGGACCAGCTTAAAGCCTTTCTAACGTCGCGACGCTTCGAAGGTGTGATCACTGTGCTGATCATCATCAATGCGATTACTCTTGGACTGGAAACCGTACCTGCAGCAGTGGAGCGGTTCGGTGGTTTCCTGAGCCTGCTCGACCGCGCCATACTCGGTGTGTTTGTTCTGGAAGTGACGGCGCGGCTTGTCGCGTGGCGGCTTGATTTCTTCCGTGACCCCTGGCGGATATTTGACCTGGTCGTGGTGGGAGTGGCGCTTGTCCCGGCCACGGGCGCGCTATCGGTGCTCCGGGCGCTTCGCATTCTCAGAGTGCTCCGGATCATAAGCATGGTTCCATCGCTGAAGCGGGTTGTCGGAGGCCTGGTCAGCGCCCTGCCCGGCATGGGTTCGATCATGCTGCTTTTGACCCTGGTTTTTTATGTTTTCTCGGTAATGGCGACTAAACTCTATGGTGACAGCTTTCCCGTCTGGTTTGGCTCCATCCCGGCTTCAGCCTACTCGTTGTTTCAGGTCATGACGCTGGAAAGCTGGTCGATGGGCATCGTCCGCCCTGTGATGGAAGTCCATCCGATGGCGTGGGCGTTCTTCATTCCGTTCATCGCCTGCACCACGTTTACTGTGCTTAACCTGTTCATCGGCATCATCGTCTCTGCGATGCAGGAAGAACATGAAGCCGAGGTCACGGCAGACCGCGAAGCCATGGTGTCTGACCAGAGCGCAATGCTGGAAGAACTCAAGGCAATCCGCAGGGATCTGGCCGAATTGCGTGCGGCGCAGACACGCGCAACCCAGCCGTCCTGATGAGAATGTCGGGAACGCCTAAACCACGCCGTGCAAAAATGTGCAGCGATTTTGCTGTAACGACATGTCAAAACAAGGGCTAATGCGCCTCACCGGAATCGATGCGTCGAGCATTGGCGCCCGTGAAGCTAGCCGCGGAAATGCTTGGAAAGCTTCAGGCCTTGCGCCTGGTAGTTCGATCCCAGCCCCGTTCCATAGAGCGCCTCGGGGCGTTCGAGCATTTTCTCATAGACCAGCCGGCCGACGATCTGGCCGTGTTCGAGGATGAACGGCACCTCGTGGCTGCGCACTTCGAGCACCGCACGGCTGCCAGCGCCGCCGGCTTCGCTATGGCCAAAGCCGGGGTCGAAAAATCCTGCGTAATGAACCCTGAACTCGCCAACCAGCGGGTCGAACGGGGTCATTTCGGCGGCGTAGAGCGGCGGCACGTGCACCGATTCACGGCTGACCAGAATGTAGAATTCGTCCGGATCCAAGATCAGATCAGCGGAGCCGCGATTGTGGATCGGTTCCCAGAAATCGAAGACGTCATGGGCGGCTCGCTTATCAACATCGATCACCGCCGTATGGTGTTTGCCGCGGTAGCCAACCAGCGCATCCGGTCCCTGTCCCTTGAGATCTATCGACAACGCAATGCCGCCGCCTGAGACATTGGCGGCGTCGGAATCCACCAGTGTTTCGGCCTGGTGGAGTTGCGACAGCGCAGTCTCGTCGAGCAACGCATGGCCTTCGCGGAAACGGACCTGCGACAGCCGCGAGCCGGTGCGGACCACGATCGGGAATGTGCGGGGGCTGACCTCCAGCCACAAGGGACCATGATAGCCGGCAGCGATTTTGTCGAATTCCTGGCCGAAATCGGTCATGACCCGGGTAAAAATGTCTAGCCGGCCGGTCGAACTCTTGGGGTTGGCGGAGGCGGAAATCGCCTGTGGCAACGCCAGGCTTTCAAGCAACGGGACAATGTAGACGCAACCGGTTTCGAGCACGGCACCGGCCGACAGGTCGATCTCGTGCATGCTGAGCCGGGCGAGCTTGTCAGTCACCTTGCTGAGCGGTCCTGGAAGGAACGAGGCGCGCACCCGGTAGGCTGTGGCGCCAAGTCGCAGGTCAAGACTGGCGGGCTGGATCTGATCCGCATCAAGCGCCCGGCCAGCCTGCAGCGCACCGTGATCAAACAGGGTTCGGATAGCCCTGTCAGAGAGAATGCCAGCACTCACTTGTTACCGCTCCGTTTCAACTTTGGTCTTGATGGCAAGACACGACGATTGACGCAAGCGCAACGAGATATTAAACACGGTTATCCCGTGGTGATTTGGCCGACCGGCTTGCAGCCACGTTAAACAAGTCGCTAAAAAGGTCGGGTTGCAAAACCGGCTGGCGACTTTCGCAAGCCGGTTTTTTTGTATGTTGGACCAAGACCATGACAAGCAACCATACCCTTCGCCCCGCAACCCAACTCGTGCACGGCGGGTTTACCCGATCCAATTTTGGCGAGACCTCCGAAGCGATCTACATGACGCAAGGTTTCGTCTATGACAGCGCGGAAGCGGCAGAAGCACGCTTCAGGGGCGAAGATCCCGGTTTCATCTATGCGCGTTACGCCAGTCCGACCAACGACATTTTCGAAAAACGCATGTGCTTGATGGAAGGCGCCGAAGAGGCCCGCGCCACCGCCTCGGGCATGGCGGCGGTTTCAGCCGCGCTTCTGTGCCAGCTCAGCGCCGGCGATCATGTGGTTTCGGCGCGGGCACTGTTTGGCTCCTGCCGCTGGGTGATCGATACATTGTTGCCCCGATATGGCATCGAATCGACGCTGGTCGATGGCCGTGATCTCGCCAATTTCGAGGCTGCCATCCGCCCAAACACCAAGGTTTTCTTTCTTGAAAGCCCTGCCAACCCGACGCTTGAAGTGGTTGATATCGCCGGCGTGGCGAAGCTTGCCAACCAGCTTGGCGCCAAGCTGGTGGTCGACAACGTATTCGCCACGCCACTGATGCAGAAGCCGTTGGAACTGGGCGCTCATGTCGTTGCCTATTCGGCGACCAAACACATTGACGGCCAGGGCCGCTGCTTGGGTGGCGTGGTGCTGTCGGACAAGGCGTGGATCGACGAGCATCTGCACGACTATTTCCGCCACACCGGGCCATCGCTGTCACCCTTCAACGCATGGACCCTTCTCAAGGGTCTGGAAACCCTGCCGCTACGAGTGCGCCAGCAAACTAGCAATGCCGGTGCGGTGACCGATTTCCTTGCCGAGCATCCGGCGGTGGCGAAGGTGACCTACCCGGGGCGTGCCGATCACCCGCAAGCTGAAATCTGCGCGCGGCAGATGTCGGGCGGATCGACGCTGGTGGCGTTCGAACTAAAGGGCGGCAAATCCGCAGCGTTCGCGATGCAGAACGCGCTCGAAGTGGTGCGGATTTCCAACAATCTCGGCGATGCCAAGAGCCTGATCACACACCCGGCGACAACC